>JARXAJ010000283.1 GCA_029865965.1 Aquabacterium sp. | reverse complement strand
GCTGCGCGCCCTGCCCCAGCCAGCCGATGTGCACCACACCCGCGCCGTGGTGGTGCTGCAGCAGGGCCGGCTGGTGGGTGAGCGCTATGCCAGCGGCTTCGGGCCCGACACGCCGATGCCGGGCTTTTCGGCCAGCAAGTCGGTGACCAATGCATTGATCGGCATCCTGGTGCAGCAGGGCCGGCTGGCGGTCGACCAGCCCGGCGCGCTGCCCGCCTGGCAAGACCCGGCCGACCCGCGCCACGCCATCACCCTGGCCCAGTTGCTGCGCCAGACGGCCGGTCTCGATCTGCTGCAGGACAACAGCGGCTTCGACGCCAGCGCGCAGATCATGTTCACCGTGCGCGACAAGGCTGCGGCGGCCGCCGCCGCGCCGCTGGCCAGCGCGCCCGGGCAGCGCTGGGCCTACGCCGACACCAACTATCTGCTGCTGTCGCGCGTGGTGCGGGATGCGGCGGGCGGTGAGGCCGACAGCCTGCGCCGCTTCATGCAGACCAGCCTGTTCGGCCCGGCGGGCATGCGCCACGCCCGCATGGACCTGGACGCCACCGGCACCGGCATGGGCGCGGCCCAGGTCAGCGCCACGGCACGCGACTGGGCGCGCCTGGGCCAGTTGTTCCTGGACGACGGGGTGGTGGCCGGCCGGCGCCTGCTGCCGCCGGGCTGGGTGGCCTGGAGCACCACGCCCACGGTGACACCGACCCAGTCCACCGGCTACGGCGCCGGCTGGTGGACCAACCGCCAACCCGGCCCGGTGCCCGGCTGGGGTGTGCCCTGGGGCTTGCCGTCGGCGCCCGCCGACACCTTCTTCGCGCGTGGCTACATGGGCCAGTTTGTGGTGGTGGTGCCGTCGCGCCAGCTGGTGGTGGTGCGTCTGGCCAGCAGCCACCAGCGAGGCGACGACATCGCCGAGACCGACCGCATCGTGGCCGATATTCTGGCGGCCTTGGCACCTTGATGACGTCGGTCTCGGTGGCGTCGGGCCTGTCCGCGCAGCGGTCGGCGGCCTGGCGGTCCGAAACGGACCCGGGCCCTGCACCGGTCAGGGTGCAGGGCCCGGGTGCCGGCAATCACGGGCGGATGGCGAGCTCGTTCTTCACGGCCTTGACGCCTTCGACCTTCCAGGCCAGCGACTCGGCGGTGCTGCGTTCAGCCGTGCCCTTGGCAAAGCCCGACAGCATCACCGTGCCCTTCATCGTCTCCACGCTGATGGCGCCGGCATCGACCAGCTTGTTCTCGACAAAGCGGGCCTTCACCGCGGTGGTGATGGCCGAATCGTCGATGTAGGCGCCCACGCTTTCCTGGCCGCGGGTGACGGCGCAGCCGGTCACGGTGAGCAGGACGATGGAGGCAAGGATGGCGGCGAAAGTGGTGCGTTTCTGCATGGGGGGGCTCCTGGTGTGGACGGTCCGGGCGACGGTGTGCTGGCCGCTCACATCTGCTGCCAGGCACCTGTCCATCGACCCTGCCACCAATGTAGGCAGTGCAGGCCGCCGGCTCCATCGGCCAGCAGGCGAGACGCCTGTAGGACAGCGGGCCATTGCGCACCAGTGTGTGACAGCGTACCGACCGACCCTGGCCACCCCCACAAGCTGGCGGCGTGGGGGCAGACCGCGTGCCAGCCCGCCTGGCCCGCGCTGCCCGCCCATTCCGACGCACCACCGTGCATCTCCCACCTGACGCATCCGCCTTGAAAGGCCACACCATGCAGATCAACCTCCGCGGCGCCCGCCGCCACGCCTTCACCGGCCTCAGCGCCCTGGGCATGCTGACCCTGGGCGCCTGCGCCAGCGTGCCGCCACCCACGGCGCAGCTGGCTGTCACCACGGCAGCCCTGGCCCATGCCACCGCCGCCGCCGGCCAGGGCCCGGCCACCCAAGAGCTGGCCCTGGCGCGCGACAAGCTGCGGCGGGCCAACCAGGCCCTGGACGAGAAAGACAACCTGGCCGCCGGCCGTCTGGCCAGCGAAGCCCAGGTGGATGCCCTGGTGGCCGAATCACGCGGCGAGACCGCCAAGGCCCGCCTGGCCGCCCAGGAAGTGCAGGCAGCCAGCCGCGCCCTGGCCGACGAACTGGCGCGCAAGAAGCCATGAGCGTCCGCACCCACATGGCACCCACCTTCCACATCCGACCGAGCCCGTCCATGACCACCCTGCAATCTCCCACCCTCCGTGCCCGCGCCGCCTGGCCACTGGCCGTGCTGGCACTTGCCGCCATCACCGCCTGCAGCAGCGTGCCGCCAGCCAATGCCCGGCTGGACGACGCCCGCAGCCAACTGCGTGCCACCCGCGCCGACCCGCAGACCCATGGCCTGGGCGGCCCCGAGCTGCAGAACGCCACCACCGCACTGAACGCTGCCGAATCAGCATTGGCCAGGGGCGCCGACAGTGCCGAGATCGACCACCTGGCCTACCTGGCCAGCCAGCGCACCGTGCTGCTGCAGCAGGCCGGCCAGCGCCGCACGGCCGAGGTGGCGGTGGCCCAGGCCACCGGCCAGCGAGACCAGCAGCGCCTGGCCGCCCGCACGCAGGAGGCCGACAGCGCCCAGCGCAGCGCGGTGGCATCGCAACGGGAGGCGCAATCCGCCCAGCGGGATGCGCAATCCGCCCAGCTGGACGCCGAAGCCGCCCAGCGTGATGCCCAAGTGGCGCAGCGCCAGGCCGGCGCATCGCAGCTGCAGGCCGGTGAGGCCGAGCGCCGCTCGGCCCAGCTGGCCCAGCAGCTCAAGGACATGGACGCACGGCAGACCGACCGCGGCCTGGTGGTGACCATCGGCGATGTGCTGTTCGACACCGATCAGGCCCAGATCCGCAGCGGCGCCCAGCGCAGCATGGACAAGCTGGTGGTCTTCCTGCAGGCCTACCCGATGCGCCGCGCAGTGGTGGAAGGCTTCACCGACAGCACAGGCGGGGCCGACCACAACCTGGCCCTGTCGGCCCGCCGTGCCGATGCGGTGCGCGCCGCGCTGGTCAGCGCCGGCGTCAACGCCGATCGCATTGCCACCAAGGGCTTTGGTGAAGCCTACCCGGTGGCCGGCAATGCCGACGCCGGTGGCCGCCAGATGAACCGCCGGGTCGAGATCGTGCTGTCCGACGACAGCGGCCAGATCCCGGCGCGCTGAGCGGCTTCAAGCGGCCGGCAGCTGCAGCACGAAGCAGCTGTCGGCCGGCAGCGTGGCCCAGGCCAGCGCTGCACCCACGGCCAGCAGCTGTGCCCCGGCCGGCAGCGGCTGGCCACTGCCCGCGCGCTGCAGCACGAACTGCATGCGGCGGCCATCACGCTGCAAGGTCAGCGTGGCTTGGGGCCAATGCGCCGGCAGGCTGGGCCGCAGGCACAGGGTGCCGGCCTGCAGGTCCAGGCCGAAGATCGATTCGACCGCTGCCCGGTGCAGCCAGGCTGCTGCGCCGGTGTACCAGCTCCAGCCGCCCCGCCCGGCATAGGGCGCCTGGGCATAGACGTCACCGGCCACCGCATACGGCTCCAGCCCGTACACCGGGCCGTGCACCGGGTGGGCGCTGCGGTGGGCCGGGCTGATCCAGGTGAACCAGTCATACGGTGCATCACCGGCCGGCGCCAGGCCACGCACCTGCAGCGCCGCCTGGGCCATCAACGCCCACACCGCCGCATGGTTGTACTGGCCACCGTTCTCGCGCACGCCGGGCGGGTAGGCCTGGATGTAGCCGGCACTGGGCACCGCATGGGCCAGCGGCGGGTGCAGCAGACGCAGCAGGCCCATCTGCCCGTCCACCAGCTGCGACTGCACCGCCGCCATGGCCTGCTGCTGGCGCGCCGGCGGCGCGGCATCGGTCAGCACGGCCCAGGCCTGGGCGATCAGGTCGATGTGGGCTTCGGCCTGGGTGTGGGATCCGAGCGGCGTGCCGTCGTCGAAGAAGGCGCGGGCATACCAGTCGCCGTCCCAGGCCGGGCCCTGCAGCGCCGCACGCCAGGCCATCGCAGCCGCCGCCCAGGCCTGGACGCGGCCCACCTCGCCCCGCGCCAGGGCCAGCGGCAGCATGCCGGCCACCAGCGGGCCCAGGAACCAGGCCAGCCAGACGCTCTCGCCTTTGCCGCCGATGCCCACCCGGTTCATGCCGTCGTTCCAGTCGCCGGCGCCCATCAGCGGCAGGCCATGCACACCCACGCGCAGGCTGCGGTCGAGCGTGCGGGCGGCATGTTCGTACAGGCTGGCCTGCTCGGCGCTGGGCGCGGGCGTGTCGTAGTGGTCTTCGGCACCGGGGGGCAGCGGTGCGCCGTCGAGAAAGCCCACCACCTCGTCGAGCACTGCCGCATCACCGGTGTGGCGCAGGTAGTGCAGCAGCGCATGCGGCAGCCACAGCAGGTCGTCGCTGAAATGCGTGCGCACGCCAGCGCCGCCGGGCGCATGCCACCAGTGCTGCACATCGCCCGCCACGAACTGGCGCGACGCGCACAGCAGGATCTGCGCCCGCAGCGTCTGCGGCTCGGGCCAGGCCAGGGCCAGCGTGTCCTGCAACTGGTCGCGGAACCCTGTGGCGCCCCCGGCCTGGTACAGCGCGGCCTTGGCCCACAGGCGGCAACTCACGGCCTGGTACAGCAGCCAGCGGTTGACCAGGGCGTCGAACAGCGGGTCGGGCGTGGCCACGGTGGTGGCGCCCAGCAAGGTGTCCCAGTGCGCCTGCACCTCGGCCTGGCGCTGGTCGGGCGCCACCACCGCCGCCAGCGCGGCCTGGCTGCGCGCAGCCTCGGGGCTGTCGGCATGGCCGAGCAGGAACACCCGGGCCAGGCGCTGGCCGGGCGCCAGGGTCACATCCTGGCCAAGGGCAGCACAGGGGTCGAAGCCGGCGCCCTGCTGCTGGCCCAGGTGGTCGGGCAGCACCGGCTGGCCACGGGCGTCGAACAGCTCGCGGCGGTCGCAGGTCCAGTCGCCATCGTCGCCATCGGCGCCCACCACCGCCAGCCAGGCCGTGGCCTGGCCCAGGTTGCCGGCGGCCTCGCGCTGGGTGGCCAGCAGGGCCTGCAGCCGGCCCTGCGGCAGGCGCTGGGTGTGCAGGGCGGTGTGCAGGGTGTGGCGCTCGCTGCGGCGCTCGCCCATCTGCCACTCGGCCACCGCCACCAGGCGCAATTGCAGCGCCCGGGTGCCCAGGTTGTGCAGGCGCACACTGAGCTGACGCACCGGCTGGTGCCGGTCCACGCACCACTGCAACTCACAGTACAGGTCGCCACGCTGGTGGCTGATCTGGGTGCTGCCTGGCGCATGCACCACCTGGTAGTCGACACCATCGGCGCCCCAGGCCGACGGGGTGGCGCTCCAGGCCTGCATGCTGCGGCGGTCTTGCAGCAGCAGCCATTCACCGGGCGGGTCGGCCACCGGGTCGTTCTGCCAGGGCGTGATCTGGTGCAGCCGGCTGTTGTGGGCCCAGCTGTTGCCGCCGCCGGCCTCGCTGACCAGGCTGCCGAAGCCGGGGTTGGCCAGCACGTTGATCCACGGCCGCGGCGGCCGCAGCGCATGGCCGGCCGCAAAGCTGAAGCTGCCACCGTCGGCGCTGAACCGGCCCGGCCCGGCCCGGCCCGGGCCGGTGACGGGCTTCAGCGCCACCACCGATCCGGCCTGCCGCCGGTCACGCGCCCGGGCATGGCTGGCCAGCCAGTCATGCACATGGTGCAGCAGGCTGCGGCCGTCGGCCACCAGGCGCACGCGGGCCACGGCCTGCAGCGTGGCCACCTCGGCTGCCGACAGGTCGTCAGCGCGCAGCAGATGGAAGCCGACCGTGCCGGCCGCGCCGTTGGCCGCATGCCGGTCGCGCAGCGCCGCGATATCGCGCTGCACCGGCATCAGGTAGCTGGCGGGCTCGGCATTGACCACCACCAGGTCAGCCGCCAGCCCGCCCCAGGACCACAGCTGCAGCGCCTGGGCCAGGGTGCGCAGCAGGCCCAGGCCGGCCATGGTGCCGGCCGACACCAGCAGCAAGGGCCGGTCGCCCGAGATGCCCAAGCGCCACAGCAGGCGGCGGTCACTGGGCGCTGCGGCGGCGCCGGGCGGCACGCCGCTGCGGTGCAGGCCCAGCACCAGGGCCGTGGTCAGCGCCTGCACCGCCGCCAGGTTGTCGGCATGCAGCTGCAGGCTGCGCTGGCGGATGCCGGCCAGCGTGGCCGACATCAGTGACGCACGCTGCACATGGCTGGGCTGGCGGTACTTGTCGACCAGGGCATGCAGCAGGCCGGCGTCGGTGCTGGCGGCAGTGGCCAGGCTGAAGC
>JARXAJ010000261.1 GCA_029865965.1 Aquabacterium sp. | reverse complement strand
CTGCTGCTGCGCCTGGCCCTGGCCGCCAAGGCCGCGGGCGACGCCAGCGCCCCCGGCCACGCCCGGGCGCTGGCGGCGCGCTTTGCTGCTGCCAGCCAGCGCGGCGATGCCAGCCACCAGAAGGAGGAGTCGCGCTTCGTGCTGGCCATCCAGGGCGACGCGGCGCGCGCGCTGCAATTGGCGCAGCAGAACTTCGCGGTGCAGAAGGAGCCGGCCGACGCCCGCATCCTGCTGGAAGCGGCACTGGCCGCACGCCAGCCCGCCGCCGCCCAGCCGGCGCTGGACTGGATGGCGGCATCGGGCATCCAGAGCGTGGCCCTGCAGCCGCTGGCCGACGCGCTGAAAGGCCTGAAGTGATGGCCCGGCGTGCAGGCCCACGGCCGACCGGTCTGCCGGCCTGGTGGGGCCCGTTGCTGCTGCTGTGCGGCCTGCTGTTCGGTCTGCTGTGGGCCGGCCCTGCATCCGCGCACAAGCCGTCTGACAGCTACCTGACCTTGGCGGCCAGCGGCACCCAGTTCACCGGCCGCTGGGACATCGCCCTGCGCGACCTGGATGTGGCGCTGGGCCTGGACGCCGACGGCGACGGCAACATCACCTGGGGCGAGGTGCGCGCCCGCCATGCCGACATCGCGGCCCTGGCCCAGGCCCACCTGGTGCTGCGCGCCGATGGCCAGGCCTGCGCGCTGGCCGTGGGTGCGCAGCAGGTCGACGAACACACCGACGGTGCCTACAGCGTGCTGCCGCTCACCGCCACCTGCGCGCGTGCGCCGGCGGTGCTGGACATCGGCTACACGCTGTTTGCCGACCTGGACCCGCAGCACCGCGGCCTGCTGAGCCTGTCGGCCAACGGTGCCACGCGCGCCGCCATCCTGGGCCCGCAGGCGCCGCAGCAGGCCTTTGCGCTGGCCCAGGTCAACCGCTGGCAGCAGTTCGTCGCTTATGCCGCCGATGGCGTCTGGCACATCTGGATCGGCTTCGACCACATCCTGTTCCTGCTGTCGCTGCTGCTGCCGGCGGTGGGCACCTGGGTCATTGCCGGCGCGGTGCGCGGTGCTGGCGCCAGCCGCCAGGCCTGGCAGCCGGTGCCGCGGCTGGGCATGGCGGTGTGGGAGGTGCTGCGCGTCGTCACCGCCTTCACGCTGGCGCATTCGATCACGCTGACGCTGGCCACCCTGGGCTGGGTGTCGCTGCCTTCTCGCCTGGTGGAAGCCACCATTGCCGCCAGCGTGGTGCTGGCGGCGCTGAACAACGTGGTCCCGTTCTTCCAGGGCCGGCGCTGGATGGTGGCCTTCAGCTTCGGCCTGATCCACGGCTTTGGCTTTGCCAGCGTTCTGGCCGGCTTGGGCCTGCCGCGTGATGCGCTGGTGCTGGCGCTGCTGGGCTTCAACCTGGGGGTGGAGGCGGGGCAGCTTGCCATCGTGGCCGTCTTCCTGCCACTGGCCTATGCGCTGCGCCGCAGCGTCTTCTACCGCCGTGTGGTGCTGGTGGGCGGCTCGCTGCTGATCGCGGCGGTGGCGCTGGCCTGGTTCGTCGAGCGGGCGTTCGACCTGAAGCTGATGCCGTTCTGAGCGCAGGTTCGCCAGCCCAGCGGCCGGCGACCGGCGCGGCGGCGCAAGGAAACGCCGGACTGTCCCAGGCGTCCTTGCCCCGCAGGCCGGCGCGCTTGCAGGCCTGTCAGTAGCCCGCAGCCTGCCCGTCGCGGCGGGAGTCGCTGGCGGCCACGTAGCCGTCTTCCATGTCGTCGCTGAGCTTCCAGATGAACTGGCCGCTGCCATAGTCCATGTAGGGGTCGTTGGTCGCCTCGAACTGGTGGCCCATGCCCTTCAGGCCCGACTGCAGCGCCGGCGCCATGGTGTGCTCCAGGTCGATCTTCAGACCCGTGGCCACCTTCCAGCGCGGCGCGTCGCAGGCGGCCTGCGGCTGCTGGTGGTGCACCAGCATGCGCACCATGGTCTGCAGGTGGCCCTGCGGCTGCATGTTGCCGCCCATCACGCCAAACGGCATCTGCGGCAGGCCGTCCTTGGTCAGGAAGCCGGGGATGATGGTGTGGAACGGCCGCTTGCCGCCGGCCACCACGTTGGGGTGGCTCTCGTCCAGCGTGAAACCGTGGCCGCGGTTCTGCAGGCTGACGCCGGTGCCCGGCACCACCACGCCGCTGCCGAAGCCCATGTAGTTGCTCTGGATGAAGCTGATCATCATGCCGCTCTCGTCGGCGGCGCACATGTAGATGGTGCCGCCGGCCGGCGGCGTGCCGTGCTGGAAGTCCTGCGCGCGCTTCGGGTCGATCAGCCTGGCACGCTCGGCCAGGTAGCCGTCGCTCAGCAGGTCGGCCGGCGTCACCTGGGTCATCGCCGATGCATCGGCCACCCAGCGGTAGGTGTCGGCGAAGGCCAGCTTCATCGCCTCGATCTGCAGGTGCTGGCCTTCCAGGCTGTCGACCGGGTAGCGGCCGATGTCCAGATGGCTCAGCATGCCCAGGGCCATCAGCGCGGCGATGCCCTGGCCGTTGGGCGGGATCTCATGCACCGTGTGGCCGGCAAAGTCCTTCTGGATCGGCGTGACCCACTCGGGCTGGTAGCTGGCCAGGTCGGCCAGCGTCATCGCGCCGCCGTTGGCCTTGGCGTGTGCCACCAGGGCCTCGGCGATCTCGCCGCGGTAGTAGGTCTCGCCGTGGGTGGCGGCGATCTTGCGCAGCGTGGCGCCGGCTTCCTTGAACACGAAGCGCTCACCCGGCTTCGGCGCGCGGCCGTGCGGCATGAAGGCCTGGGCGAAGCCCGGCAGGTCTTTGAGGATCGGCACCTGCAGGCCCCACTTGTGGGCGGTGATGCGGCCCACGCCGTGGCCGCGTTCGGCCAACTCGATGGCCGGGGCCATCAGGTCGGCGAACGGCAGCTTGCCGAAGCGCTTGGATAGCGCCGCCCAGCCGGCCACCGCGCCGGGGGTGGTGACGGTGTCCCAGCCGCGCAGCGGCAGCTTGTGGCCGTTGGCGTCGCCATATTTCTGGCGGAAGTAGCCGGGGTTCCAGGCGGCGGGGGCCACGCCGGAGGCGTTCAGCCCGTGCAGCGCCTTGCCGTCCCACAGGATGGCGAAGCAGTCGCTGCCCAGGCCATTGGAGATGGGCTCGACGATGGTGAGTGCGGCGGCGGCCGCAATGGCCGCGTCGATGGCGTTGCCGCCCTGCTGCAGCATGCGCAGGCCCGCCTGCGAGGCCAGCGGGTGCGAGGTGGCGACGACATTGCGTGCCATCACCGGGCTGCGCACGGTGGGGTAGGGGTTGTTCCAGTCGAATTGCATGGCGTGTCTCGCGCTTGTGGTTTGGATGCGGGCAGGAATGTGGCGTGCAGGCGCTGTCAGCGCTGGCGCGGGTCGAGCGCGTCGCGCAGGCCGTCGCCCAGCAGGTTGAAGCTCAGCACCAGGGCAAAGATCGACACGCCGGGCCAGATGGCCATCCACGGCGCGTTGTCGACATAGTTCTTGGCGGTGTTGAGCATGCTGCCCCAGCTGGGCGCCGGCGGCTGCTGGCCCAGCCCCAGGAAGGACAGGCTGGCCTCGGCGATCACGGCCGAGGCGATGGCCAGCGTGGCCTGCACCATCACCGGCGCGGTGATGTTGGGCAGCACATGGCGCAGGGCGATGCGCCAGGGCGGGTTGCCCACGGCGCGTGCGGCCTCGATGTAGTCCTCGACCAGGATGTTGATGACCTGGGCGCGCGTGAGCCGCACGAAGATGGGTGCGGCCGAGATGCCGATGGCGATCATCGCGTTGCGCAGGCTGGGGCCCAGAAAGGCCGCCATGGCAATGGCCAGGATCAGGAACGGGCAGGCCAGGAAGGCGTCGGTGATGCGCGAGATCAACCCGTCCACCCAGCCGCCCACAAAGCCCGCCAGCAGGCCGATGGGCACGCCGATCAACAGCGAGATGCTGACCGACACCACGCCCGCCAGCAGCGACGCCTGGGTGCCCCAGATGATGCGCGACAGCACGTCGCGGCCGATCTCGTCGGTGCCGAACCAATGCGCGGCGCTGGGCGCCTTGCGGATCGCGCCCCAGCTGGTGGCGATGGGGTCGTAGGGTGAGATCCACGGCGCCAGCAGCGCCATGGCGACGAACAACAGCACCACCACGCCGCCCAGCATCGCGCCGCGCCGGCGCCGCAGGCGCAGGAAGGCGCGCCGCCACGGTCCGGCCGCTGCAGGTGCGGCGCTCTGGCGCAAAGCCGGTAGAACTGCGCTCATGACCGCAACCTCGGGTTCACCAGAAAGTAGGCCACGTCAGCCAGCAGGTTCAGCAGGATGTAGGCGCTGGCGGTCACCAGCACCACGCCCTGCACCACCGCGTAGTCGCGGTTGAAGACCGAGTCGACGATCAGCTTGCCGAAGCCCGGGATGGTGAACACCTGCTCGGTGAGCACCGCGCCCGACAGCAGCGCGCCCAGTTCCAGCGCGCCCAGGGTGATCACCGGCGTCAGGGCATTGCGCAGCGCGTGCTTCAGCACCACGGTGCGCTCGTTCAGGCCCTTGGCGCGGGCGGTGCGCACATAGTCGCTCGACAGCACCTGCAGCATGGCGCTGCGGGTGTGGCGCATCAGCACCGCGGCGATGCCGTTGCCCAGCACGAAGGCCGGCATCACCATCGCCTGCAGGTTGGCGCCCAGGTCCTCGAACGGGCTCACATAGCCCGACGCCGGCAACCAGCCCAGCTGCACCGAGAACAGCAGGATCATCAGGATGCCGAGCCAGAAGTTGGGCGTGGACAGGCCCCACAGCGCAAACACGTTGGCTGCCACGTCCCAGGCCGTGCCGCGCCCCACGGCCGAGACGATGCCCGCCGGGATGCCCATCACCAGTGCCACCATGAAGGCCATCAAGCCCAGCTGCAGGGTGACCGGCAGCTTGGCCAGCACCAGGTCGAGCACCGGCTGCTGGGTGCGGATGGACTCGCCCAGGTCGCCCTGCAGCACGCCGCCCACCCAGTAGGCATAGCGCACCGGCAGCGGCTCATCGAGGTGCAGCTTCTGGGTGAGGTAGGCCACCACGGTCGGGTCCTGCTCCTCGCCGGCCAGGATCTTGGCCGGGTCGCCCGGCAGCAATTGCTGCAGGCCGAAAATCAGCATCGACACGAACAGCAGGGTCGGCAGGATGCTGGCCAGGCGCTTGAGCAGGTACTCGGTCATCGCGTGTGGATGGCGGTGGTGGGTGGGCCCGGCCTGCGGGTCAGGGCGCCATCTTCAGGCCGGTGACCCGCAGCAGGCCGTCGGGGATGTTGCGCACGCCACCGAGCTTGGCGTTGTAGGCCCACAGCCAGTTGCGGTGGTACAGATAGATGATCGGCCGTTCCTTCATCACCCGGGCGGTGATCTGCTCGAACACCTTGCGCCGCTCGGCCACGTCGCGCAGGCTGCGTGACTCGGTCAGCAGCTTGTCGGTCTCGGGGTCGCAGTAGCCGCTGTAGTTCAGCGGCTGCTTGCAGCCGTGGAAGCTGAACAGGTTGCCGTCGGGGTCGGCGCGGCCGCTCCAGGCCAGCACATAGGCTTCGTAATCGCCCTTGTCGGCCATGTTCAGCGAGGTGGCGAACTCGGCCGCCTGGATCTTGACGTCGAAGCCGGCCTCGCGGGTCATCGCCTGGATCACCAGGGCCAGGCGCTGCGCGTCGCTGGTGGTGGGCGTCACCAGGGTGAAGCTGGGGTTGGGCACGCCGGCTTCCTTCAGCAGGGCCTTGGCACGCTCCATGTTGCGCTTGGGCACCGGGATGCCCTTGGCGTAGAAGGTGTTGCTGGGTGCCACCCACTGGTTGCCCACGGTGGCCTCGTTGTCCATCACCACCTGCGACAGGCCCTGGCGGTCGATGGCCAGCTCGAACGCCTCGCGCACCCGGGCGTCACGCCCCAGCGGGTTGCCCTTGGCCTTGTCGCTCTTGCCGATGTTGATGGTGATGCCCTGGTAGCCGATCTCGGTGATGCGGGAGGTCTTGAGCTTCTTGTCGGCGGCCAGCTTCTCCATGTCGCTGGACGACACCCGTTCGATGAAGTCGAACTGGCCCGACTTCAGGTTGGCCAGGCGCACCGTGGCGTCGGGCACCGGCGTGTAGACCACCTTGTCGAAGTGCACGGCGGCCTTGTTCCAGTAGTCCGGGAAGCGCTCGAACACCATGCGGTCCTGCGCCACCCGCTCGACAAACTTGAACGGGCCCGAGCACACCGGCTTGGCGCCGAACTTGTCGCCGGCTGCCAGTGCGGCCTTGGGCGACACCATCATGCCGGCGCGGTCGGCCAGCTGGGCCAGCAGTGGCGAGAATGGTGCGCTCAGGTTCAGGCGCACGGTCATCGCATCGACCACGTCCACCGTGGTCACCGGCGCCAGCTCGCCGCGGCGGTTCGATCCCGGCAGGGTCTTGTGGCGCTCGATGTTGAACTTGACGGCGGCGGCGTCGAACTTCTCGCCGTCGTGGAAGGTGACGCCGGGGCGCAGCTTCATCGTCAGCGCCTTGCTGTCGGCCGACCACTCATGGCTGGTGGCCAGCTGCGGCACGATGCCCAGCTTCTCGTCGATGTCGAGCAGCTTGTCGCACAGCGCGGCAAACACGATGCGGCCGACAAAGGTGCGGGCCAGCGTCGGGTCCAGCACGTCGGGGTCTTCACCCAGGCCCACGCGCAGGGTCTGGGCCTGTGCCTGGACGGGCGCGGCCAGGGCCAGCACCACCAGGGCGGCGCTGGCCAGCGCGGTGCGCAGCAGGGTGTGGGGGGCAAGTGTCATGGTGGGGCTCCTTGGGGGTTGCAGAGGTGTCAGATGCCGGGCGGGGTGCCGGTGACAAACGCCGATTGCAGCCGCAGCAGGCGCTGGCGCGCTGCGCTGGGCGCGGCAGGCGGCGGCAGCACGGCGGCGGGCGGCAGGCTGCGCCACAGGTGGCAGGCCACAGCCTGGCCGTCCACGGTTTCCAGCGTTGGCGGTTCCTGGCTGCACACCGGCTGGGCAAAGGCGCACCGGGTGTGGAAGTGGCAGCCGGTGGGCGGGTGCATGGGGCTGGGCACATCACCGCCCAGCAGCGCCCGCTCACGTTGCGCGCCAGGCTCGGGCAGCGGGATGGCCGACAACAGCGCCCGGGTGTAGGGGTGGCGCGGCTGGGCAAACACCTGCGCCTTGTCGCCGATCTCGACGATGCGGCCCAGGTACATCACCGCCACCCGGTGGGCGATGTGCTTGACCACCGCCAGGTCGTGCGCGATGAACAGGTAGGCGATCCCCAGGCGCTGCTGCAGGTCCTGCAGCAGGTTGACCACCTGGGCCTGCACCGACACGTCCAGTGCCGACACCGCCTCGTCGCAGACGATCAACTGCGGCTCGACCGCCAGGGCGCGGGCGATGCCGATGCGCTGGCGCTGGCCGCCGGAAAACTCATGCGGGTAGCGTTGGGCATGTTCGGGCGCCAGGCCCACAGTGTGCAGCAGTTCGGCCACCCGCGTGGCATGCCGGCCGGTGTGCAGGCCGTGCAGCTGCAGCGGCTCGGCCAGGGTCTGGCCCACGGTCATGCGCGGGTTCAGCGATGCATACGGGTCCTGGAAGATGATCTGCATCGCCCGGCGCTGCGCCCGCAGCGCGGGGGCGTTCAGCGGCCCCAGGTCCTGGCCGCCGAACAGCACCTGGCCGCTGCTGGGCTCGATCAGCCGCAGCACCAGCCGGCCCAGGGTGGACTTGCCGCAGCCCGATTCCCCGACCACGCCCAGCGTTTCGCCGGCCTGGATCTGCAGGTCGACACCATCGACCGCCCGCACCGCGCCGGTGATGCGGCCGAAGATGCCGCGGCGCACCGGGAAGTGCTTGACCAGGCCGTGCACCTGCAGCAGCGCGAGGGTCATGCGGTGGCTGCCTCAGGCCAGCCGGCCATCAGCACCGCCGGGTCGAGCGGCGCCTTGTGGCAGGCCGACAGATGCGCAGGTTCGTGCGCGGGCCCCACGCTGCGCAATGCGGGCGCCACGGCATGGCAATGGGCGTCGGCAAACGGGCAGCGGTCGGCAAAGCCGCAACCGGCGGGGCGCTGCAGCGGGCTGGGCACCTGGCCTTCGATGGCGGCCAGCCGGCCGCCGCCGCCATCGAGCCGGGGCACTGAGCCCAGCAGGCCCACGGTGTACGGATGCTGCGGGGTGGCGAACAGCGCGGCCACCGGGGCCTGCTCCACCACCTGGCCGGCATACATCACCAGCACGGCGTCGGCCACCTCGGCCACCACGCCCAGGTCGTGGGTGATCAGGATCACCGCCGTGCCGGTCTCCTGCTGCAGGCTGCGCATCAGCGCCAGGATCTGCGCCTGGATGGTGACGTCCAGCGCGGTGGTGGGCTCGTTGGCGATCAGCAGGCGCGGGTCGCAGGCCAGGGCCATGGCGATCATCGCCCGCTGGCGCATGCCGCCCGACAACTTGTGCGGGTGCTCGTTGAAGCGCTGCTCGGGCGCGGGCATGCGCACCTTGCGCAGCATGGCCAGCGCCCGCTCGCATGCCTCTGGGCGGCCGATGGCGCGGTGGCGCAGCAGGGCTTCCACGATCTGCTCGCCGATGGTGAAGGCCGGGTTCAGCGAGGTCATCGGCTCCTGGAAGATCATCGCCATGCCGTTGCCGCGCAGGTCTTGCAGCACGGCGTCGGGTGCGCCCACCAGCTCGCGGCCTTCAAAGCGCACCGACCCGGCGGCGATGCGGCCCGGCGGGTTGGGCACCAGGCCCATCAGCGACAGCGAGGTGACGCTCTTGCCGCAGCCCGATTCCCCCACGATGGCCAGTGTGCGGCCGGCTTCGACCGAGAAGCTGACGCCATCGACCGCGGCAAACTCACCGTCGTCGGTGCGGAACAGGGTGCGCAGCCCCTGCACCTCGAGCAGGGCGCTCACCGGGTGCGCTTCCCGGCGGCATGGAAGGCCTGGATGCAGGCTTCGATGGCAGCGCGGTCGGTCAGGCCCACCGGGTCGTGCCGGCCGGCCAGGCAGGCGGTGAAAGGCTGGAAGCGCTGCAGGCTGACCTGGTGCAGGCGGTGCAGCTCGGTGATCGGGTCGGCATGGTCATCGACCCGCAGGTCCAGCGCCGGGTGGTCCTCGTCGGCATGGATGCGCAGGGCGGCGGCCTGCTTGCCGCGCTTGTCGCCACCGGCTGCCTCGCCGGCGGCCAGTGCTGCCAGCAGGCGGTCGGCCAGCGGCTGGCCGGTGCTGGCCAGCCAGGCATCGGCCGTGGCGTCCAGCACCTGCGGGCCGGCCAGCATGTTGCCGGCCACGCTGAAGGCTTCGCCATCGCCCGCCATGTGGGCTGGCCCGTTGCCCGGGGCGGTGCCTTGCCGGTGGCCGCACCAGTCGATGCAGGCGCTGCCGGTGTGGGCAGCGGCTGCCCCGCTGGCCGGCAGCATGTGCAGCTGGCGGTGGTCGCGGCCGGCGTCGGCGTTGGTGAGGGCGGCCACCACATCGGCCGGCGCCTGTCCCCGGGCCAGTGCCGCCAGGCCGGCCGGCCCGTACAGCGGGTTCATCAGCGCCTGGGTGGCCACGGCGCCCACGCCGCGCCGGGTGTGCACGCACAGGGCGCCCACGGCAAAGAAGCGGCTGGCAATGGCCACACCGAAGCGGCCGTGGCCATCGCGAACCAGGATCGACCAGGTCATGGGGTGGGTGTTGCCCTCAGGGCATCCGGGTTGGGGTGGCGCATTGGCGAAGGAAAGGCGGCATGTGGTCAAACGGCAAACCCTGGATGATCCCAGAACTCAACCCGGTCGCACGGACAGAAAACGGTTGTCAGGTGCCATGCCGCGCGCTGGTGCCAGCGGGGCATCAGACCCTGGATCTTGAGCCGCAGCAGGCCAGTTGAATGGGCCGTGCGTCGACGCGTGGTGCCCATGGCAGCCTGCGCGGGGCAGCCGGTCAGCGCTTGGGTGGCAGCGGCCGGCCTGGTGCGGGC
>JARXAJ010000100.1 GCA_029865965.1 Aquabacterium sp. | reverse complement strand
CCACCACCACCGGCGCCACCGCCACCGCCGTAGCCGCCACCACCGCTGCGGCTACCGCCGCCGCCGCCGTATCCGCCACCACCACTGCTGCCGCCGCCGTAGCCACCACCACCACCGCCAAAGCCACCCGGGCGCTCTTCGCGCGGGCGGGCCTCGTTGACGACGATGGCGCGGCCTTCCAGCGGCTGGCCGTTCATCGCGTTCATGGCGGCTTGTGCTTCAGCCGGCGAGGACATCTCGACAAAGCCGAAGCCCTTCGAGCGGCCGGTTTCGCGGTCCATCATGACTTTGGCAGATGTGACGCTGCCGAATTGCCCGAAAGCCTGCTGCAGGGATTCGTCGCGCACCGAGTAGGCCAGGTTGCCGACGTAAAGCTTGTTTCCCATAAGGGGAAGCTCCTTCTCAAGAAAAGTAAACCATGTGGAGCTTCATCCCGGCATGAAACATTCAAGCTGCAGGCGCCGTCTCCAGACACGGGCCGAGAGCGCAGACGCCCTCTCGATTCATTATGGTGGCAAACCCGGGCCGCGCCCAGCGTCAGCGGCCAAGTGCTAACCCGCACGTATCATGAGTGTTGTCATGCGGGTACAACCGGTCGAACATGGCGCCCTGCAGGCGCTCAATGCGGTGCTTCAGAGCATCGAATCCGTGCGTAATGCACGGGCGCTGTATTTGTTGATGCTGGCATTTGCCAGCGCCAGCTTGCTGATGACCCTGGCCCAGGGCGCGCTGGCGCGTGAATCGGCTGTTGCCGCCGCGCTGTGGCTGGCAGCTGCCTTCTTCAGTTTGTTCTACGCCAGCAACGCCGCCGGCCTGGTGCTGATGGACGAGGCCTGCGGCCGTGAACCCCGCCTGCCCGCCGAGGCCCTGCGCGACGCCTTGCGCACCGCGCACCGGCTGCTGGCGGTGGTGTTGTGCGTGCTGCTGGCCGCCGCGCTGTTGCTGGCCGTGGTGCTGGGGCTGCTGTGGGCCACCCGCTTGCCGGGCGTGGGGCCCAGTTTGCTGGGCGTGGTGGTGGCCGTGGGCGTACCGGCGCTGGGCCTGGCAGGCGTGGCGCTGCTGGCGCTGGTGGGGCCGCTGGCGGCGCCGGCGATGTGGGCCGGCCTGGGCGTGCGCCAGACCTTGCGCCTGTTGCTGCAGCAGGTGCGGCGGCGGTTTGCCCATGCGCTGATGCTGTCGGCTGCCGTGAGCCTGCTCACCGCCACCGTGGCCGGCCTGGTCAGCGTGGTGGTGTTGGCCGGCGCCCGGGCGCTGCTGGCGCTGGCCGTGGGCGTGCTCGGTATCGACCTGGCGCCGCAGCCCCTGCTGGCGGCGCTGTTCGGCCAGGGGCTGCGCGTGGCGCCGGGCGCGCCCGCAATGTCGGCCGCCACCCAGTCGGCACTGACGGGCGCCGGGCTGGTGTTTGCGCTGGGGCTGGTGGTGCCGGGCGTGGTGTACCTTCGTGGGCTTTGCGAGCTGTTCCTGGCGTTGCGCCGCAGCGATGACGAGACGCCCGGCCCATGAAATCACACACCACTGTCAACGCGCGCCAAGCCGGGCGCCGGGCCGCCATCCCCTTGGGGAACCGCCCGCCGTACCCGGCGGGCGCGGGGGCGCCATGATGCCCCCGTCGCCCGACCTGCTGAAGCCGCTGATCGCCCTGCTGGCGATCGTCAACCCGATCGGTGCGGTGCCGTTCTTCCTGGCCTTCACCCAGGGCCTGAACCGCGAACAGCGGTTGCGCACGTTGCGGGTCAGCGCGTTCTCTGCCTTCTGCGTCATCGCCGTCAGCGGCGTGGCGGGGCTGCAGATCATCGGCTTCTTCGGCATCTCGATCGCCAGCTTCCAGGTGGGCGGCGGCATGTTGTTGCTGCTGTCGGCACTGCACATGCTGAATGCCCAGCCGGCCGAAAGCGGCAAGGACGACCTGGCCGAAGGCCAGAGCAAGGCCGACGCCGGCGTCAGCGTGGCGGTGGTGCCGCTGACCATCCCGCTGCTGACCGGCCCGGCCACCATCAGCACCGTGGTGATCTACGCCGAGAAGACCCGCCACCTCTGGGAGCAGGCGGTGCTGGTGGGCTACGGCGTGGTGATCGGGCTGGCCACCTATGCAGCATTTGCCGCGTCGGGCCGCATTGCCAAGGTGCTGGGCACCACCGGCATCAACGTGATGACCCGCTTGATGGGCCTGATCCTGGCGGCGATGGCGGTGGAACTGCTGGCTGACGGGCTGGTGAAGCTGTTCCCCATTTTGGCCAGCCCGACGCTGCGCCCCTGATACCCGATGAGCGACCCGACCTATACCCACATCATCGTCGGCGCCGGCACCGCCGGCTGCCTGCTGGCCAACCGGCTGTCGGCCGACCGGGCCAACCAGGTGCTGCTGATCGAGGCCGGCGGCAATGACGACTACCTGTGGGTGCACATCCCGGTGGGCTACCTGTACTGCATCGGCAACCCGCGCACCGACTGGCTGTTCCACACCGAGCCCGACGCCGGCCTGAACGGGCGCAAGCTGCGCTACCCGCGCGGCAAGGTGCTGGGCGGCTGCAGCAGCATCAACGGCATGATCTACATGCGCGGCCAGGCACGTGATTACGACAGCTGGGCCGCCGCCACCGGCGACGCCCGCTGGCGCTGGGATGACTGCCTGCCCTTCTTCAAGCAGCATGAAGACCACTGGCGCGGCGCTGACCAAGCCCATGCCGCGCCCGGCTTCGACCCCCATGGCGACCGCGCGGGTGGCGAATGGCGGGTGGAGCAGCAGCGCCTGCGCTGGGACATCCTGGACGCCTTTGCCGCCGCAGCCCAGGAGGCCGGCATCCCCGCCACCGCCGACTTCAACCGCGGCAACAACGAGGGCGTGGGCTATTTCGACGTCAACCAGCGCAAGGGCATCCGCTGGAGCGCCACCAAGGCTTTTCTGCGGCCGATCCAGCACCGCCCCAACCTGCAGGTGTGGACCGGTGCGCAGGTGCGCCGGCTGATCACCACACAGGATGACCAGGGCACCCGTGTCACCGGGATCGAGGCGTTGGCCCGCGACACGCACAACCAGCTGGCCGCCACGCCGCTGGTGGCCCGCCTGGCTGACGATGCCGGCAGCGGCCGCCATGCGGTGGTGATGGCCGCCGGCGCGGTGGGCACGCCGCAGATCCTGCAGCTCTCCGGCATCGGGCCGGGGGCGCTGTTGCAGCAGCATGGCATTTCGGTGGCGCACGACCTGCCCGGTGTCGGCGAGAACCTGCAGGACCACCTGCAGATCCGGGCGGTGTTCGAAGTGCAGGGCGTCAAGACGCTCAACACCCTGGCCAACAGCTGGTGGGGCAAGGGCCTGATCGGGCTGGAGTACCTGCTGCGCCGCAGCGGGCCGATGAGCATGGCGCCGTCGCAGCTGGGTTGCTTCACCCGGTCGGCGCCGGGCTTTGCCTGGCCGAATGTGCAGTACCACGTGCAGCCGCTCAGCCTGGACGCCTTCGGCGAGCCGCTGCACCGCTTCAATGCCTTCACCGCCAGCGTCTGCAACCTCAACCCCACCTCGCGCGGCACGGTGCGCATCACCAGCCCCAGGGCGCAGGACGCACCGGCCATCCAGGCCAACTACCTCAGCACCGAGGCCGACCGCCAGGTGGCTGCCGACAGCCTGCGGCTGACGCGCCGCATCGCCGCCCAGCCGGCGCTGGCGAAGTACAGCCCGAAGGAAGTCAAGCCGGGGGTGCAGTTCCAGACCGACGATGAACTGGCCCGCCTGGCCGGCGACATCGGCACCACCATCTTCCACCCGGTGGGCACCTGCCGCATGGGCGCGGCGGGCGACCCGCTGGCCGTGGTCGACCCCACACTGCGGGTGCGCGGCGTGCGCAACCTGTGCATTGCCGACGCCAGCGTGATGCCCAGCATCACCAGCGGCAACACCAATGCGCCCACGCTGATGATTGCCGAGCGCGCCGCCGCCTGGTTGCGGCGCCACTGACTCAGGGTTGCCAGCCGGGCGGGTAAATCCGGGCTGACGCCGGCGCCCCCGCCTGCCTACATTCCGGGCACTCGGCGCATGCAGCCAGTTGCAGTCGGCCGCATGGGCCCGGGGACCGAGGAGACACAGACAGAAGCAGAACAGACCCCCTGCTGCCCGGGCACCACATTCAAAAAAAGTTTGCCAAGACAACGCGTCGCCACGGGCAGCCGCGATTGACCGCGCCAGGCTTCGTGCCTGGCGTTTTTTTGTCTGGCGCTGGCGCAACCCGGGAACAGCGGCCTGGTGGGGGCGGACTTCCGGGGTTTGCCGGCGCCGGTGGCGGCTAGTCTCGGCATTGCCTGGTCCACCGTTCCACCTCAACCGCGCCGCTGCCATGTCCATCGCCCGCCAATTGCGCTCGCTCGAGATCGACATCCCGTCCAGGCCCGATGCCCTGGTCAAGCTGTCGCTGCTGCTGGCCGAGGACGATGTCAACCAGCAGGCGGTGGCCACGCTGGTCGAGTCCGACATGGCGCTGGCGGCGGCCATGATGAAGGCGGTGAACTCGTCGCTGTACGGCCTGGCCGGCCGGGTGCAGAGCGTGCAGCAGGCCATCACCTACCTGGGCACGCGTGAGGTGGCGGGCATCACCTTCGAGATGGGCCTGCGCGCCGCGTTTCCACCGGCGCCCGAGCTGGAGCCGATCTGGCAGCGCGCCGCCCAACGCGGCCTGCTGATGGGCCGCCTGGCCGCCGCGCTGGGGCTGGATGCCTGGGCCGCGCATTCGGCCGGGCTGTTCGAGGAATGCGGCAAGGCGGTGCTGTTCCGCCATGCCAGCGACCACTACCGCGCCATGCTGCGCGCTGCCGCCACCGACACCGACCTGTGCCAGCTGGAGCACACCGGCTTCGGCGTCAGCCACGACGCGCTGGGCGCCGCGCTGTGTGAAAGCTGGGGCCTGGGCCCGGCGGCGGTGTCCAGCGTGCGCCACCATGTCACCGCCCAGGGCCTGCTGGAACTGCCCGGCGCGCCGGCACGGCGCAGCGTGCTGGCGCTGTCGGTCATCGCTGCGGCCATGGCCACCATGCCGCCGTCGATCGACGTGGTGGTGCCGCAGATCGCGCCGCAGGCCGACTTGGACACCACCCTGGTGCTGCGCGCCACGCGCAAGATCGCCGATGAGTTGCAGGCAGCCCTGGCCCAGGGCCGCACCGCCTGATTGCCGCCATTGCGGCGGGTTCCCCACGCAGCCGTCGGTGCGTGCCCTGATCTGGAAACCCCGTCTGGGCAATGCATGGCCCAGCGGCTAACCTCGCGCCCTTCATCAGTTGGCCTTGTCAGGCTATGAAAGGGACCAGCATGCGTCACGTGCCCGTGGATGCCTCGCAACTGGCGCTGCAGCGCCTCTACCACTGGGAGCAAACGGCGCCCAGCCGGGTGGTTTTCACCCAGCCGATGGGCAAAGACAGTGGTGGTGCGGTGCAGACCTTCACCTGGGGCCAGGTGATGGACCAGGCACGCCGCATGGCCAGCCACCTGCAGGCCCAGGGCATCCAGCCCGGCGACCGGGTGGCGCTGATCAGCAAGAACACTGCGTGGTGGATGATCACCGACTTCGCCATCTGGCTGGCCGGTGGTGTGTCGGTGCCGCTGTACCCCACGCTGGCGGCCGAGACGATCCGCCAGATCCTGGCCCACAGCGAGGCCAAGCTGCTGTTCATCGGCAAGCTCGACGGCTGGGCCGGCATGCGCCCGGGCGTGCCCGCCGGCCTGCACTGCATCGCCATGCCGCTGGCGCCGCCCAAGGCCGAGCTGCCGCCGGGGTGCGAGGACTGGGCCACCATCCTGGGCCACAGCCAGCCGCTGGCCGGCAACCCGGTGCGTGACGGCGATGCGCTGGCCACCATCATGTACACCTCGGGCACCACCGGCATGCCCAAGGGCGTGATGCACAGCTTCGGCACCTTTGCCTGGAGCATCGATGCCGGCCTGAAACGGGTGAGCGTGCTCGGCCAGAACACCCGCATGCTGAGCTACCTGCCGCTGTCGCACGTGGCCGAGCGCTCGCTGGTCGAGTTTGGCGTGGTGGCGACCAGCATGCAGGTGTTCTTCGCCGAAAGCCTGGACACCTTTGCGCTGGACCTGCAGCGCGCCCGGCCCACGGTGTTCTTCTCGGTGCCGCGGCTGTGGGTCAAGTTCCAGCAGGGCGTGTCGGCCAAGATGCCGCCGGCCAAACTGGCGCGCCTGCTCAAGATCCCGTTCATCAGCGGCATCGTGCGCAAGAAGGTGCTGGGCGCGCTGGGGCTCGACCAATGCCAGTTTGCCGCCGGTGGCGCCGCGCCCATGCCGCCCGAATTGCTGCGGTGGTACGGTGCCCTGGGGCTGAACCTGGTCGAGGTCTACGGCATGACCGAGAACTGCGGCGTCAGCCACGCCACCCTGCCCGGTGTGCCGCGCCCGGGCACTGTGGGCCAGCCATATGACGGCGTGGAGACCCGGCTCGACCCCGCCAACGGCGAGATCCAGATGAAGAGCCACGGCCTGATGCTGGGCTACTACAAGGAGCCCGAACTCACCCGCGACGCCTTCACTGCCGACGGCTGGCTGCACACCGGCGACAAGGGCGCGCTGGATGTCGAGGGCAACCTCAAGATCACCGGCCGGGTGAAGGATTTGTTCAAGACCGGCAAGGGCAAGTATGTGGCCCCGGCCCCCATCGAAGACAAGCTGGTGATGCACCCGGCGGTGGAAGCCTGCTGCGTGACCGGCGCCAACCTGGGCCAGCCGCTGGCGGTGCTGATGCTCAATGAAGGCGCGGTGGCCAAGGCCAAGACCGCAGAAGGCAAGGCCGAGCTGGAAGCCGGCCTGGCCGAGCACCTGAAGACGGTGAATGCCACCCTCGACCCGCATGAACAAATGGATTGCCTGGTGCTGGTGACCGAGCCCTGGAGCGTGGACAACGGCTTCATCACGCCCACCTTCAAGGTCAAGCGCAACCGCGTGGAAGAGGTGTATGCCAACAGCTATGAGCGCTGGGTGGGCGCGCGCAAGAAGGTGATCTGGCAGTAGCCGGCCACACAGCGCCTGTGCTGCCGCGCAACTGCGTGGGGCCGCCGACCTGGCGCATCTGTCGCCGTCGCGGTTCCGGGCGCGGTGCGATCGCGAGGTCGGCCTGCCGTTTCGCCGCTACCGGCTGTGGCGCCGCATGGCGGTGGTGACGCGCGCCCTGGCTGGCGGCGGCAACCCGACGGATGCCGACCTGGCCGCCGGGTTCGCCAGCTCGGCGCACCCCAGCAGTGCCTTCATGCGGGTGTTCGGCCTGTCGGCCAGCAGCCTGCTCGCGCTGGGCGTGCATGTCGACCTGTCAGGCGACGATGTGCTGTCAGTCAGCGGACCGGCTCAGCCCGCGCCTTGCGGCGCTTGCGCCGGCAGCTTGACGAACAGCGTGGCCACCGCCGCGCACAGCAGCAGCGCGCCGGCCAGCAGCACCACGTTGCGCGCATCGCCGCCCAGCAGCGCCTTGTAGTACAGCGGCAGCGTCACGCTCTGGATCAGCATCGGGATCACGATGAACATGTTGAAGATGCCCATGTAGACGCCGGTGCGCTCGGGCGGGATGCTGCGCGCCAGCATCACATAGGGGTTGCCCATGATGCTGGCCCAGCACAGGCCCACGCCGATCATCGGGATGAACAGCCAGGCCTGCTGGTCGATCGACGGGATGGCCAGCATGCCCAGGCCGCCGGCCGTGAGGCAGGCCGCGTGCATCGCCTTGGCACCGAAGCGCTTGGTGAACGGCACCAGCGCAAACGCTGCCACGAAGGCCACCGCGTTGTAGAAGCCGCCGATCTGGCCATTGACCAGCACCGCATCGCGAAAGCCGGTGCTGGTGGGGTCGTTGGTGTTGAACAGCGAACGGGCGATGCTGTAGGTGACGTACTGCCAGTAGCAGACCATGCCATACCACTGGAACAGCTTCATCCAGGCCATTTGCCGCATCGCCGGGGGCATGGCGACGATGGCGTCCCAGATCTCGCGCAGCGTGGCTGCCATGCCCGGCTTCTTGGCTTCGATCTCGGCGCGTTGTACCGGCGTCAATGGCAGCTCGGGCACGCGCCAGATCGAGTACGCGATGGTGCAGACCGACAGCACCGCGCCGATGAGGAACGAGATCTTGGTGATCACCGGGATGTTGTTGCCATCCACCAGGTCCTTGTTCATGCCGGCCCACACCAGCAGCGACGGCGCCAGGTAGCTCAGCGTCTGCGCCAGCCCGGTGAAGGCGCTCTGGGTCAGGTAGCCCTGGGCATGCTGCTTCTCGTCGAGCCGGTCGCTGACATAGGCGCGGTAAGGCTCCATCGTGGTGTTGTTGGCCGCGTCCATGATCCACAGCAGCGCTGCGGCCATCCACAGCGCGCTGCTGTAGGGCATGGCAAACAGCGTCAGGCTGCAGAAGATGGCGCCGATCAGGAAGTAGGGCGTGCGCCGGCCGTAGCGTGAGGCGGTGCGGTCGCTCATCGCGCCCACCAGCGGTTGCACCAGCAGCCCGGTCATCGGCCCGGCCAGCGACAACAGTGGCAGCGCCGCCTCGTCGGCCCCCAGGTAGCTGTAGATCGGCCCCATGTTGCTTTGCTGCAGCCCGAAGCTGAACTGCAGGCCGAGGAAGCCCACGTTCATCTGCAGGATCTGGCGCAGCGACAGGTGGGGCTTGGTGGGGCCTGGCGTCATGGTGGCGGTTGGGCTGGCAAAAGCACCACTCTAGGGGTGCTGCAAACGATTGCAATTGCGGGTTTCCCTGGGGCCGGCGCTGCCGCTGCCTAGACGCCGGACCCGCCGGGTCAGGTCAGGGCGCCACCTTCATCGCCGCCGGCAACGCCATCCCGCGCCGCGCCATCGCCTCGCGCACCCGGTCGGGCCGGTCGGTGACGATGCCGTCCACGCCCAGGCCCAGCATGGCCTCGATCTGGGCCGGCTCGTTCACTGTCCAGGCCAGCACCTGCAGGCCCAGCGCCTGCGCCTCCTTGACCTGGGCTGTGTCCAGGTCGCCGTGGAAGCTGCTCCAGATCTTGCCGCCGGCTGCACGGATCATCTTCGGCACCGACCCATGGTCGGCCAGTGCAAAGCCGGCTGTCCAGGGGCTGGCCGGGCCGCTGCCCACGTTGTCCAGCCAGCGCTGGCGCGCGGTGAGGTAGACGGTGGCGATCTCCGGCGCCTCGCGCTGGATGGTCTGCAGCGTGCGCCAGTCGAACGACAGGATGCTGGTGCGGCTGGCCAGGCCGGCGTCGCGCACCGCTGCCACCAGGGCGCGGGCGAAGGGCTCGGGCGCGGCGGTGTCGTCGGGCGCCAGCGGGTTGATCTTGGTCTCCAGCGCCAGCCGCACGGGCGGGTTGCCGGGTGCCGGGTTGCCGGCGCGCTTGACCAGCGCAAACAGGTCGGCCAGGGCTGGCAGGCGGGCGCCGTCCACCGGCTGCTGGTCGGGGTATTGCGCGGCATAGCGGGTGCCGGGCTTGAGCCGGCCCACGTCGTAGCGCTGCAGCTCGGCCCACGGCGTGTGGAAGATCACCGGCCCGCGGCTGGCCAGCCATGGGCCGTCGGGCCCGCGGGTGATGTCGGGGTTCAACGCCGGGTCGTGGCTGATCAGCAGCATGCCGTCGCGGCTGATGGCGATGTCGGTCTCCAGCGTGTGCACGCCGATGGCCAGCGCGCGTGCAAAGCCTGCGATGGTGTTTTCGGGCGCCAGGCCGCGTGCACCGCGGTGGCCTTGCAGGTCGAAGGCTTGCGCGGCCTGCAGCGGCGCCAGCAAGGCTGCTGCCAGGATCAGGGCCAGGGGTTGCATCGTCGGCTCCAGGCTGTAGGTGAACAGCCACTGTATGCGCCCGCCAGGGTGCCGCAGCACAATCCCGCCATGCAGTCCCCATGCCCTGGTTGTTCGCTGCCCCCCGCAAGGGCGTTTCTGGCCCGCCGGGCGGGCCCGCCATGACCACGGCACCGCTGCCACCGCTGCAATCCATCCACATCGCCAGCCCGGCGCCCGGGCCGCGCCTGCTGGTCACCGGCGCGGTGCATGGCAATGAGGTCTGCGGCACGCTGGCCATCCGCCGGGTGCTGGCCGAGATCGACGCCGGCACGCTGGTCGTCCGCCGTGGCAGCGTCACCTTTGTGCCGGTGTGCAACCCGCTGGCCTACCAGCGCGGCCAACGCGCCGGCGACCGCAATCTCAACCGTGCGCTGGAGCCCAGGCCCCAGCCGCAGGACAACGAAGACCACCTCGCCAACTGGCTGTGCCCGCTGCTGGCTGCGCATGACGGCCTGCTCGACCTGCATTCCTTCAGCGGCGGCGGCCCGCCCTTCGTGATGGTGGGGCCGCGTGAAAACAGCGGCCCGCTCGAGCCCTTCAGCCAGGCCGCCACGGAAGAGGCCCTGGTCCGCGTGCTGGGCGTGCAGCGCGCGGTTGACGGCTGGCTCGGCACCTATGCCGGCGGCGTGGCCCGGCGCGCGCAGCAGGCCCGGGCCGACGGCCTGGCGCCCGACGCCCTGCCCGAGCTGCACCCGCGCTACGGCATGGGCACCACCGAGTACATGCGCAGCCAGGGCGGCTGGGCGCTGACGCTGGAATGCGGCGCCCACACCAGCCCCGAGTCGCCCCAGGTGGCCTGGCGCGCCATCCACCGCACCCTGGCCCATCTGCAGATGACCGATGAACCGCCTCCGCAGCCGGTGGCCGGCATCGAGGCGCTCAGCCTGCATGCGGTGGTCGACAGGCAGCATCCCGACGACCGCTTCGTGCGCGACTGGCACAGCTTCGACGCGGTGCTGGCCGGCATGCTGATCGGCCACCGGGCCGGCGGCCAGGCGGTGGTTGCGCCGGGTGACGGCTGGCTGGTGTTCCCCAATGACCGCGCGCTGCCGCGGCAGGAATGGTTCTACCTGGCACGCGCCAGCCAGCGCCTGGCCGGGGCTGGCTGATGCACCGGCGCAGCGCCGGCCCGCACCGGGTGGGCCGACTGGCGCGCCGCCCTGCGGGTCTGTTCTGTCCTCAGCCGCCACCGTTTTCGCCGAAGATGCCGGTTTTGCGCCCCACCTGCTGCGCCCTTGCGCGCACCGCCCATGTTGTCTGGTGATCTGCCCATGCCCCACCCCCACCCCTGCGCCGTGCTGCCCGACGCCGTCGTTCTGCCGCCGATCTGACACCTGCCATCGCCATGCCGCTGCCGCGCCGCCTGTCCATCCGCAGCCTGTTGATGTTGCCCGTGGTGCTGACTGCGGCCGTGCTGGTGCTGGTGTCGCTGGTGATCGGCCTGCGCAGCGACACAGCGCAGGCCTGGGTTGCAGCCGAGCAGCACAGCCGTGCAGAACTGGCGCGCCTGGTGGTGGTGGCCGAGCGTGAGGCCACCGTCCATCCCGGCCTGCTCGATGAGCTGGTGGTGCTGACCACCACCGATGCCCGCGTGGTGCATGCGCTGATCCTGGCCCCTGACGGCAGGGTGCTGAGCAGCAGCCGCCAGGCCGAGCATGGGCAGGCACTGCGCAGCCTGGGCAGTGTGCAGCCGGCCTGGTTCGACGGCCTGAAGACCGGCGGCCCGGCCCGCGTGCTGGTTGACCAGGCGCAGCAGCGGCTGGTGCTGAGCCAGGCCTTTGTCTGGCCTGCCGCGCCGGGTGCGCCGCGCAGCCTGCTGCAGGGCACGGTGCTGCTGCAGCTGGACCTGGCGCCCACGCTGATGGCGCTGCGCGGCGCCAGCCTGCAGCAGCGCACATGGTTGCTGGGCTGGGTGGCGCTGGCCGCCCTGCTGCTGCTGCTGGCCGGGCTGGAGCGCATCGCCGTGCGGCCGCTGCACCGGCTGCGCGACGCCGCCCTGGCCC
>JARXAJ010000066.1 GCA_029865965.1 Aquabacterium sp. | reverse complement strand
CGCAACGGCATCCGCAACATGACCATCGCACCGGGCATCTTCGGCACGCCGATGCTGTTCACCATGCCGCAGGCGGTGCAGGATGCATTGGCGGCGGGCGTGCCCTTCCCATCGCGGCTGGGCACACCAGCCGACTATGCCAAGCTGGTCAAGCACATCATCGAGAACGACATGCTCAATGGCGAGGTGATCCGGCTGGACGGGGCGATCCGGCTGGCGCCGAAGTGAGTCGATCATGACGGCGTGCCTAGAATCGACCTGACGCGCATCACCCCCCCAAGAAGCCGCCGCCATCCGCCGCATCACGACGGAGGTTGCAGGCCCTCTCGCAAAGGTCAGCCTTTTCGGCTCCCGCACCCGCGATGACTTGCGCGGCGGCGACATTGACTTGCTGATCGAGTTGCCTGAGGCGACCAACGACAAGCTGGCAGTGTCCGGACGCATAGGCGCGCGCCTGCAGTTGGCAATTGGCGAACGCAAAATCGATGTGGTCGTGACCGACCCGCTGTCAAAAGAGACCGCACTCATCCGCACCGCCCGCAGCCAGGGCATTGAACTGCGATGACGGCTCACGCGTTGGGTTTGCGCTCGCAACCGGGGGACAAGCTGGTTCATTTGGCAGAGACCGTGCTCGTAGAGGCTGCGTTGCTGCGCATCACTGACGCGCGACTGTTTTCCTCGCCAATGGACGCCGAGCGGGCCGCCACATTGGCCCAGGACATCGACCTTGGTGAGCGCGTCGACGCCTTCGTCGCAAGATTCGTTCGCCTGCAAGACACCCTGGGCGACAAGTTGCTGCCGGGCGTCCTGGCATGGCTGGCCGAGCCTGTTGGCCCTGCTATCGACAGCCTGGTCCGTGCGGAGCGCCTTGGCTGGGTTGAATCGGCAGCCGAATGGCTGGCCGCTTGGCAACTGCGCAACTTCATGATCCACGAGTACGTGCGTGACATGTCGGTGCTGGCCAACGCCCTGCACAAAGGCCATCTGGCCGTGCCGCTGCTGGAAGGCACGGCGAAGACGTCGGCAGACCTGGTGCTGTGGGAGACATTGAACCTGCCGTCAACCAACCCACGATGAAAGCACAGACGGGCCGCAAAGCTGGGCGCGCAATGGCATCCGAGAACGACCCACTCAACGGAGAGGTGATCCGGCTGTCGCCGAATTGACACAACCGCCGCCTTGACCGAAGCGCTAAATCACACATAAACTGTGTGCACAAATTACTTGTGAGCTTCGGACCTCCATGAACATCACCTTGTCCATCGATGAACGCGTGGCAGAGCGTGCTCGCCAGGCTGCGCAGGCCATGGGCAAGAGCTTGAACCAGGCGGTGCGTGACCACCTGGAAGAGCTTGCCGGCTTGACCCAGCAGGATGTACAGACGGCAGCGTTCGAACGCTCTGCGCGCGCCAGCCCCGGCCGTTTGAACGGCTGGCGATTTGACCGGGACGAGGCCAATGCCAGGCGTTGATGTTTGGATCGGCGATGCGAAGTTTCCTGGACACCAATGTGCTGGTCTATGCCGATGCCGGCGATGAACCCGTCAAGCAAATTGCAGCCATTGCACTGATCAGCCGATTGCGCCGCGAGGGTACGGGCGTGATCTCGACCCAGGTGCTGCAGGAGTTCGCGAACGTGGCACTGCGAAAGCTCCGACTGCCACCTGCGCTGGTGCGGGAGCGGCTGAGCTTCTACGCCGGATTCGATGTCGCCAGGAACTCCCCGGAACTGATTCAGTCGGCGCTGGACCTGCACATTGCGCATGGCCTAGCCTTCTACGACGCGCTGATCGTGCAGGCCGCGCTGGACAGTGGCTGCCAGCAACTGTGGAGCGAAGACCTGCAAACGGGGCGGCTGCTGGGCAAGCTGGCCATTGCCAACCCATTTGCATCTGGACCAGTGGGCCCCATGTGACGGCGCCAGATCGGGCGAAGGGCATGACACTGCCCATCGCTCGCGAACTGGCACGCAACGGCATCCGCAACATGACCATCGCGCCGGGCATCTTCGGCACGCCGGCCCCGTTCACCATGCCGCAGGCGGTGCAGGGCGCAATGGCGGCGGGTGTTCCATTCCCCAGCCGGCTGAGCAAGCCGTCCGAGGATGCCAAGCTGGTCAAGCCCATCATTGAGAACGACATGCTCAACGGTGAGGTGATCCGGCTGGCACCGAAGTGACCGCCACTTTCCTTGGTCTCCGGGGGAGGCAGGGGAAGGCTGGCGCCGGCCGGCCAGGGGGCACTTACAGGAGCTTGACGCCCGCCAGCGCCCGCATGCCCTTGTCAAAAGTAAAGAGGTGCTCACAGCCGGCGCCTTGCGCCTTGGCTGCCAGCAGGCAGTCTGAAAAGTCGGCAGCGCCGCCTTCAAATACATCCACTGCAGCCCTGACGGCAACCGCCGACTCCAAGGTCAGCGTGGCGTGCGAGGCCAAGGCCCGCACCGCAGTGGCGAGCTCTGTGCGCGACCGGCCGTAGGCCCGCGCCAAGGTCCACACCAACTCGACCAGCACGGTGTCGCTGACCCAAATCGAGCCATCTTCGCCCGCTTTGGCGTCAAAAAGCTGTTTGGCCCTGCCCGCTTGCGATGGCTCGTCATTGACCATCAGCCGCACGAGCACATTGGTATCGACAGCAATCACCGACGAACCTTGGAGCGGCTTTGTACGGATGCGGTGACCGCACCATCGAGTTGCTCAAGCGACAGCGCGGCCTGGTCGGGCCTGGACAACAAGCCAAACAACGATGCCGAACCCCGTGCTTGCACCCGGATTTGCAGTGTTCCATCCGGCCCTAGCTGCAATTGCAGGCGGGAGCCTGGAACGATGCCCATCTGGTCGCGAATCCGCTTTGGCAAAGTCAGTTGACCTTTTTCACTGACAGTAGAAAACATGAGCTTCTTCCGATTGTCTTGGCGTAATCATACTTGAGTGTGGTCACTCGGAGCTTCCAAATGCGACGTGCGCCACGAGGCCAACGGCCAGGCCCGCTGTTCAGCGTGGCGAACCCCAGGTGTTGCAGGAGTTCGCGAATGTGGCACTGCGAAAGCTGCGGCTGCCGCCCGCGCTGGTGCGGAGGTGGCTGATCTTCTTTGCTGGCTTTGATGTCATCAGGAATTCGCCGGCGCTGATCCAGTCGGCCCTTGATTTGCACGTCGCGCATGGATTGGCGTTCGACGACGCGCTGATCGTGCAGGCCGCGCTGGCCAGCGGCTGCCCACAGTTGTGGAGCGAGGATCTGCAGGCAGCGCGGATGCTGGGCAAGCTGGTCACTGCCAACCTATTTGCGGCCACCCCGAAGAGGCCCGAATCATGCCGGCAAGGCCAACGGCGGTTGGTGCGATATGAAGGCCAGATCGGCCAGGCCGCCTGTGCCGCCAGCAAGGGCGGCGTGGTGGGCATGACATTGCCCATCGCCCGCGACCTGGCGCGCAACGGCATCCGCAACATGACCATCGCACCGGGCATCTTCGGCACGCCGATGCTGTTCACCATGCCGCAGGCGGTGCAGGATGCATTGGCGGCGGGCGTGCCCTTCCCATCGCGGCTGGGCACGCCGGCCGACTATGCCAAGCTGGTCAAGCACCTCATTGAGAACGACATGCGCAATGGCGAGGTGATCCGGCTGGACGGGGCGATCCGGTTGGCGCCGAAGTGAGGCCAGCTGCATCAAGCGCAACGCCCAGGCAGGCCTGGGCGTTGCCATAGGTTTCGAGCACTGACCTAGTTTCGCAAGACCCGGACACGGTGCCAGCAACGGCCCGTTGCTGACTCATCAGAACTTGTACTTCAAGCCCAGGCTGTAATACCGGCCTACAGCACCGCTGTAGTCCAGCGGGTTGTAAGAGGTCGCACCGTAGGTATGGGCATCCACCGGCGGAATCCGGTCGAACAGGTTCTGGATCGAGCCGAAGACTTCCAAATTGTTGGATGCTTTCCAACGCAGCGTCAGATCAACCGTGGTGAACGAAGCCAGGCGGCAGCCGGCCGGTGCATCGGTACCGTCGGCATAAATGCTCGGGCAGTCAGTAGCCTCCTTGGAGTCCTTGCCCGAGATCGACGCACGGTAGTTGGCCACACCGCCCACCCGCCACGGGCCCATTGCCCAGGTAGCGCCGATGTTGACGCGGTCAGCCGGGGTGCCGATGCAGTTCGTCACGTCGCAATTGCCGTGCGTGCCGGCAAAGTTCAGCACCGATCCGTCAATCTCCTGGCGCTCGAACTTGAACATGTGGGTCCACTTCAGATCGAAGTCGATCTTGCCGTTGGCGCCCATACCCAGTGAGTGCCGCAGGTCCACGTCTACGCCGCGCACCACGGTCTTGGTCGAATTCACGTAGTTAGCCAGCACCGCAGTGATGGCACCAGGGTCGCCGGCCACAGCGGTGGCGGTGGTCGGGTCGCGCGAGACCTTGCCAGCAGCAATGGCGGCCGAAGTGGATTCTTGGTTGATCTCGTTGCTGCGCTCGATCTGCCAGAAATCGACCGAGGCGCTGGTGCCCGGCAGTGGGTCGAACACCAGGCCCAGACTGTAGGACTTGGATTTCTCTGGCTTCAAGGCAGGGTTCGGAGAGGTGATGACCGCCACGCTTGACGCACTACAGGCCTGAAGGATACCCAGGTTGCAGCGCAATGGGTCGCTCGCGGTAGAGAACGCAGCCAGACCGCCCTTGCCGTTCTCCGCAGCGCTTGGTGCCCGAAAGCCCTGCGCATAGGTGCCGCGGATGGCCAGTTCACGCATCGGGGTGAACTTCGCGCCGAACTTGGGCGTGAAGGAATTGCCGACGTCGGAATAGTGGTCACCGCGCAGCGCGGCCGACAACTCCAGTTGTTTGGTGACCGGCGCCAACACTTCGGCATAGGCCGCCGTCAGGGTGCGGGCACCCGAGTAGGCCGAATAACCCAGGCCGATCACGTTGCCTGTGCTGGTGCCCGTCGTCGGCTCGAGCGAGATCGACTCACGCCGCGCTTCCGCGCCCATGGCCAGGGCCATCATGCCGCCTGGCAACTGCATCAGGTCGCGGGAGACCTTGAGGTCGATCTGGGTCGTCTTGGAGACCGCGTCGTTCGACAGTGTGGGCGACAGCGCCGCATACATCGCGGCGGAGTTCAGACCCTTGTTCTCTGCAATGCGCCAGTAAGTGCCGGCCGGTAGCGCGGCATAGGCCGCATTGTTCGCCTGCGCCACTTGCGCATTGGTCTGGCCTGCCACAAGCGTGTTGGCACCGTTGGGGTTCAGCAGGGCAAAGGTGGCGTCGCGCAGCAGGTAACCAGTACGGTCGTTGGACACCTTGCTCTGCGAGTAGAGCACTGCGGAGTCGAAGTCCCAGGCGCCGAAAGTGCCCTTCACGCCGCCAACCACGCGAGTGAAGTTGGAGTCGACATTGCTCACGCGCCGCCCGACATCGGCTGCCAGGTAGCGCACCCGGGCGGCGGTGCCGAAGTACGGGTTGTCGGGGTGAGCAGCGCCCAGGGCGATCGTTGCGTTGCTGACAGGCCCGCCAGGGTAGCCGGTGCTGCCGCTCACACCGCTGGGCGTGGTCTGGGACACCGACTTATTCTTGTACCAATTCACCTCCACATAACCCACGAAATCAGCTGTCAGCTGCATGGTGGCACGACCGAACAGATTCAGGCTGTCCTGCGAAGGCTGGACCATGCCGTAATCCTGCGGCGCATCGGTGAGACAGCCGACGCCACCAGCAAAGCCTGGGTCGCCCTGCGGGATCTTGCTGAACAGCGCGCAATCCGCAGCCGGGAAGGTGCGGGTGAAATCGACACCATTGAGCTGGCTGCGGCTGTAGTAATTGCTGGTGGCCGGATTGCGGACGTTCCCCACCGTCGACGAAACGGCGGTGTTGGTGTCCAGAATGGCACCGTTACCACCATTGGCGCCACCGCTGTTGAGCGCGTCGAAACCGATGCTGCGCAGGTCGCCCTTGCCCACCACGCCACGGTCAGCACGGTCTCGGTTGTAGATTGCCCCCTTCTTGCCGGCCTCGAAGTTCAGCAGGATGTTGAACTTGTCCTTGGTCAGGCTGCCGAAGCCGTGGGTGATTGCGGCGGTGTAGTTGTCGCCATCGCTGTAGCGCGACTGGCCAGCCGACGCCTTGAAAACAGTGCCGACAAAATCCTTGCGGAGGATGACGTTCACGACACCAGCGATAGCATCGGAACCGTAAATCGACGATGCGCCATCCTTCAGCACCTCGACACGCTCGACCGCCTCAAGCGGGATCATGTTCAAGTCGGCGAAGACCTTCTGGCCGTCGTCGGCCAAGCCATAGGGTGCGATACGCCGACCATTGACCAGTACAAGGGTGGACGCAGCTCCCAGGCCGCGCAGCGAGATGCCAGAAGCGCCAGAGGCGAAGCCGCTACCGAAGGTGGTGGGCACCGAGCCTTGATTGTCCACGGCCAGGGTTTGCAGCAGTTCGGCCACGCTGGTCTTGCCAGAACGCTCGATCTCCTCGCGCGTCACCGTCTGCACCGGCGAGGCGGTCTCTGCCTGCACGCGCCGGATGTTAGAACCGGTGATTTCCACGCGCTGGTCCGCCTGCTGTGCAAAGGAGGGCAAGGCCGTCAAGGCGCCGAGAGCCACCAGCACGCCAGTATTGATAGAGGTTCGCTTGAACATTGGACTGTTCCTTGAAGGAGGGTTGGATCCGTGAATCGACGAGCCGCCCGATTGACCACACGTTGTGTAAGCCAATGTCGTTCGATAGTTAGCGGCGTGTAAACAGGATTCTCACGGGGCGCCGCCTACCCCTCGTGTTAGGGAAACCCTTGTCGCGCACCGTGCTGGAGCAAAGGCGCGACGACCTGGTGCCGGATCGGATCAGCGACCATTGAATTACCAAACACTGACAGCCACTTGCACGCGCGATGGGTTCTTGGCGGCAGACCTGGCCCGCCAAAACCTAGAGGCCCGCACCTAGAACCACTTCCTGCAGGCGTTGGTCTGGTGCAACATCTTCGCTAGCAAGGTCAGCGCCTGCGGAAACGACATGGGCCGGTGCAGCCGAAAGCAAGGGCAGGTAAGTGCCCTAAAAGCCGCAGCGCAGACGCCAGCAAAGCCCGCGTGTACGCGTCCACCTGCCGCTCCAGCACATTCGCGCTTGCCCCCTGCTACACGATGCGCCCAGCCCGCATCACCGCCTCGAAGTCGGCGATGTACTCCACCACGGCAATGTTGTGGGTGATAAACGGGTAGCTGACACCCAGTTCGCGCTGCAGTTCGCGCAGCAGGTTCAGGATCTGCGCCTGCACGCTGACATCCAGCGCCGACGTGGGCTCGTCACAGACGATCAGCCGCGGGCTGACCGCCAGCGCGCGGGCGATGGCGATGCGCTGGCCACGGTCGCTCGGCGCGGTGTCAGGCTTCAGCGCGGTCAGACCCGCGTCCAGGATCTCTGCCGCCCGCATGCGCAGGTTCAAGCTGGCGATCGGGTTCTGGAAGATGATCTGCACCGTGCGGCGGGCGTTGCGCAGCGCGGCCCCTTCCAGGTCGACCATGTTGCGGCCGTTCAACAACGGCTGGCCATCGATCTGGGCCTGACCACGCACAAGTTGCATGGTGGCCTGGCCGCTGGTGGTCTGGCCTCAGCCCGACCCGCCTCGGCGCCCCGGGCAGCGTTCGCGCTCAGGCCCAGGGATCGACCAACGCCACAGTCAGCCCTTCAAAGTGCTGCAGGTTCCGGGTCGCCAGCGTGGCGCGTCGCGCCTGAGCGATGCCGGCAATTTGAATGTCGCGGAGGTCCACTGGACGACCGTTGCGTTGCCAATCGGCCGCCAGCAGCGCGGCCTGCGCGGCAGCCTCTGCGTCGAAGCGCAGAACACGGTTCTCGAGGTCGATCGTCAACAACTGATCAAAGGCCTGCGCCAAGCTCGCCCGCCGTTGTCCTGGCGGCAACAGCGCCAGTCCAAGTCGGCTCTCAAACAGGGTGATGGTGGTGATCCAGACCGACTGGGACGGCTGCAGGTCCAGCCAACGCAGCACGGCAGGCGCGGGCTGGCGCCGCATCAACTCCGACAACACGTTGGTATCAAGAATGATCATGTTTCGAGGGTGATGGCCTGAGGCCCTTGGCCCTTCAATTCAAGCAGGGGTTCGTTCAGCCCGGCCCCCGCAAACCGGGCGACGATCCGGGTGCCCAGCCCCATGCCGGCAGACAGGTCGTCATCCTTGACCGCGTTGCGCAGGATTTCCCGAACCTCGGCTTCCATGCTGATGCCATGGGACGCCGCACGGCGCTTCAGCCGCGCCTTGACGTCATCTTCGATGTTGCGAACGGTGAACTGACCCATGGTCATCCCTTGAAAAATATCATGATGTCAATCGGTGCGACATCGCTTGGAGCCGGTTGCCCAGCGCCGCCGTCAACGGCTGGAGCCTGGGCACCGCCGCAAGCAGCGTACGGGTGTAGTCGTCCACCGGCCGCTCCAGCACATCCGCGCAGGCCCCCTGCTCCACGATGCGCCCTGCCCGCATCACCGCCACGAAGTCGGCGATGTATTCCACCACCGCGATGTTGTGGGTGATGAACAGGTCGCTGACACCCAGCTCGCGCTGCAGTGCGCGCAGCAGGTTGAGGACCGGCGCCTGCATGTTGACGTCCAGCGCCGACGTGGGCTCGTCGCAGACGATCCGGCGAGGCTGCAGCGCCAACGCTCGGGCGCTGGCTTTCAACCTCGCCGGCGCCGTAATCTGTGCCGATGCGTCTCACCCTTTTGGAGCAAGCGGACATTGCCGACATTGCCAAGGCGGTGCTGCCCGCAGACAGCAGGATCAGCCTGTTCGGATCGCGCCTGGATGACGCACGCCGCGGCGGCGATGTCGATCTCTGGATCGAGCTGGCCCGCGCATGACTGCTGCGGCCAGGTTGGAATCGGCCTGCTGGGAAAGCCGGCGCCACGCGGCGGCCCTGCAACTCGCGCTGGCTGATTGGGGTCGCTTGCCAACCCTGCCCTGGGCAGACCTGGAGGCCAACCCAGCGCTGGTGCGTCTGCTCGACCAGATCCTCTACCGCTTCATGAAACTGCAGGATGCCGTGGGCGAACGCCTGCTGCCGGCGACGCTTGCCGTGCTGCTGGAACCCTTCGAAGACTGGCCCATGCACGACCGACTCGATCGCCTGGAGCGACTGGGCTATCTGGGCCAGCGCCCGCAGGCTGACAGGCCGGCGCGCTGCCAGCCTACAGCCGCGGCACCGCCGCCAGCAGCGTGCGGGTGTAGTCGTCCACCGGCTGCTCCAGCACATCCGCGCACGCCCCCTGCTCCACGATGCGCCCTGCCCGCATCACCGCCACCTGGTCGGCGATGTACTCCACCACCGCGATGTTGTGGGTGATGAACAGGTAGCTGACTCCCAGCTCGCGCTGCAGTTCGCGCAGCAGGTTCAGGATCTGTGCCTGCACGCTGACGTCCAGCGCCGACGTGGGCTCGTCACAGACGATCAGCCGCGGGTTGACCGCCAGCGCACGGGCGATGGCAATGCGCTGGCGCTGCCCGCCCGAGAACTCATGCGGCCAGCGCTGCAGCGCGTCGCGGCGCAGGCCCACCTGCTCGGCGATGGCCTCGATGCGCTGGCGGCGGTCGCCCGGCGTGGTGTCGGGCTGCAGCGCGGCCAGGCCCTCGTCCAGGATCTCGGCCACCCGCATGCGCGGGTTCAAGGATGCAAACGGGTCCTGGAAGATGATCTGTACCGTGCGGCGGGCCTCGCGCAACGCGGCGCCGTCCAGGTCAAACAGGTTCTGGCCTTCCAGCAGGGCCTGGCCTTCGATCAGTGCCTGGCCGCGCAGCAACTGCACGATGGCCTTGCCGGTGGTGGTCTTGCCGCAGCCAGATTCGCCCACCAGCGCCAGGGTCTGGCCGGCCGCCACCTGGAACGACACGCCCTTGACCGCATCGAAGCGCGGCGGCTGCTTCTGCAGGAAGCCTTTGCGCAACTGGAAGCTGACGCTCAGGCCGACCACCTGCAGCAACGGCGCCCCGGTGGCCGCTGGTCTGGCAGCCGTGGCAGCAGCTGGCGGCGCCGCCACCCCGGCTGCTGCAGTTGTCGCGACCAGGCCCGGCCCGCCGGCCTGCAGCAGCAGGCAGCGCACCTGGTCGCCCGCAGCACCCAGCAACTCAGGCTGCTGGCTGTGGCAGACCGCCTGGGCAAAGCCGCAGCGCGGCACAAACCGGCAGCCGCTAAAGGCCTGCGTGAGCGGGGGCACGGTGCCGGCAATCGCCGCCAACGGCTGGCCGCGGCGCTGGCTGTCGGGCAGCGCCCGCAGCAGGGCCTGGGCGTAAGGGTGGCGCGGGGTGGCAAAGAACTGCGCCGCCGGCGCCACCTCGATGATCTGGCCGGCATACATCAGCGCCACATGCTGGGCCATGCCGGCCACCACGGCCAGGTCGTGGGTGATCAGCAGCAGGCCCATGCCCTGCTCCCGCTGCAAGTCGCGCAGCAGGTCGAGGATCTGCTTCTGGATGGTGACGTCCAGCGCGGTGGTGGGCTCGTCGGCCACCAGGTAGTCGGGCTCGGCGGCCAGGGTCATCGCGATCATCACGCGCTGCTTCTGGCCACCGCTCATGCGGAAGGGGTAGTCGTCGAAGCGGCGCTCGGGCTCGGGGATGCCCACGCGGCGCAGCCAGTCGATGGCCTTGGCGCGGGCGGCATCGCCGCGCAGGGCGGTGTGCGTCTCGATGGTCTCGCGCATCTGCTGGCCCACGGTCAGCACCGGGTTCAGGCTGGTGCCGGGCTCCTGGAAGATCATGCCGATGCGCCCGCCACGCACCGCGCGCATTGCCGATTCAGGCATGGCCAGCAGGTCGTCGCCGTCCAGCGTGATGTCGCCGCCGGTCACCGCACCGCTGTCGGGCAGCAGGCGCATCAGGGCCAGCGCCGTCATGCTCTTGCCGCAGCCGGATTCGCCCACCAGGGCGAAGGTCTCGCCCCGTTGGATGGCCAGGGCCAGGCCGTCGATGGCGCGCACGATGCCCGACTCGGCATCCAGTTCCACTTGCAGTTGGTCGATGGACAGCATGTCAGTTCCGCACGGCCGTTCCGAAGGAACTGAGCTCCCCCACGGGGGGAAACGAGCGCAGCGCGTCAGGGGGCCGTGTCATTTCAGACCTTGGCGGCGGGCTTGCGGCCCAGGATGCGCGGCCGCAAGGCGCGCGACCGTGGATCGAACGCATCCCGCACCCCATCGGCAAACAGGTTGGCCGCCAGCACCAGGGCCACCATGAAGCCGAAGGCGGCAGCGAAGCTCCACCACACCACCGGGTCGCGGCTCATCTCGCTGCGGGCCAGGTTGATCATGCCGCCAAAGCTGCTGGTGCTGGGGTCCACGCCCACGCCCACATAGGTCAGCACAGCTTCGTACAGGATCAGGTCGCTGAAGTTCAGCACCGTGGTGATCAGCACCAGGTGCATCACATTGGGCAGGATGTGGCGGGCCATGATGCGCACCGGGGGCACGCCGAAGGCCGTGGCGGCCTGCACGAATTCAAGTTCACGCAGCTTCAGGGTCTCGGCCCGCACCAGGCGGCACAGCGTGGCCCAGCCGGTCGCGCCCAGGATCAGGCACAGCAGGAACACCTTCAGGTCGGCACGCTCGGCACCGGTCTCGAACCATTCGGGGTGCTTGTCGAGTGCCACCTGCACCATCAGCACGCAGGCGGCGATCAGCAGCACATTGGGAACGCTGGACAGCGTGGTGTAGAGGTACTGCACCACCTCGTCAACCCAGCCGCGGTACCAGCCCGCCAGGATGCCCAGCACCACCGCGATCGGCAGCGTGGCCAGGGTGCTGAGCATGCCGATGACGAAGGCGGTGCGGATGCTCTTGATCGTCTGCACCAGCACGTCGTTGCCGGTGCGGTCGGTGCCGAAGACATGGTAGTGGCCGGCCAGCGCCACCACCGCGCCGCCGGCCATGCACACCACGGCGGCGGTGATCAGCAGGGCCCGCACCGGGTAGTGGGTGCGGTCGGCCGCGATGGCGCGCCAGGCGGGGCCCATGCCGCCGTGTACACCGCGCAGCAAGGCCGCCGCGCCCAGGCTGGCCAGCAGCGCCAGGCCCAGGCCGGCCAGAGCGCCCGTGCCGGCACGGCGCCACACATCGGCCTGCCACTGGGTGGCCGGGTCGCTGAGGTGGACGCCACCGTGGATCAGGCGCGGCAGTTCACGCACCGCCTGGCCGTCGCGGGTGACCGTCTGCTTGGTGATGGCCAGGTAGGCCAGCGGCGCCGAGTAGGTGGTCTCGCGCATCGCGATCGGCCGGGCCAGCACCAGGTCGAGCAGGCTTTCGGTGCGGGTGTCGTAAAACACCCGGCCAGCGGCTTGCGCGTCGGTGGCCGGCAGAGCACGGCGGAAGTGCACGCTGTCGAGCAGGGTGACCACCACAAACAGGCCCAGCACCAGCGCCGAGCACATGGCCGGTGCATCGCGCAGCACCCGGTGCCAGGTGGCGCGCAGGTTGTCGTGCCGCGCCACGCGGATGCCGTAGCCGGCGATGGCGGCAAACAGCACCCACAGCGCCACGTCGGTCCAGAGAATGACGAACTTGAAATCCATCATGACAAGCGCACCCGGGGATCCACCCAGGTGTAGGCAATGTCGATCAGCACATTGCTGGCGATGTACAGCGCAGCCCCCAGGAACACCATGGTGCGCACGATGGCGAAATCCTGGCCCGAGATGGCCTCGATGACGAAGGCGCCCAGGCCAGGGATGCCGAAGAAGCTTTCGAACACCAGGCTGCCCATGAACACATAGGGCAGGTAGGCACCGGCGCTGGTGATGATGGGGATCAGCGCGTTCTTCAGCACATGGCGGAACAGCACCACCTGCTCGCTCAGGCCCTTGGCGCGGGCGGTGCGCACATAGTCGCGGCCGATCTCTTCCAGGAACATCGCCCGGTACAGCCGCGCCTCGCCACCCAGCCGCGCCAGCAGGCTGAGAAAGATCGGCAGCGCCAGAAAGCGCACCGCATCCAGCCCCTCGGCAAAGCCCGAGATCGGCACCAGCCGCAGCACCCGCGAGAAGAAGTACTGGCCGACGATGATGTAGAACAGGCTGGAAATCGACAGCATCCCCACGCACAGCACCACGCCCCAGAAATCGATGCGGGTATGGCGGAAGTACACCAGCATCAGCGAGAAGCTGACGCTCACGATCAACTGCAAGATGAACAGCGGCAGCGCCAGCTGCAGGCTCACGCCCATGCGGGTGGCCACCTCGTGGCCGATGTCGGTGGACCGGGCCGAATCACTGCGGCCGAAGTCCAGCAGCAGCAGCGAGATGCTGCGCTCCCACAGCACGGTGCGGGTGATCTGTTCGGTGCCCTGCGCCTGGGCATTGAAGTACAGCGGCTTGTCGTAGCCGCGCTCGGCCTTCCACTTGTCGATCTGCTCTTGCGTGATGCGCTTGCCGCCGATGTTCAGCCGCGCCATGTCGTCGGGCGTGTTGACGGTGAAGAACAAAAAGAAGGTGAGCAGGTTCACGCCGATCAGGATCAGCAGGCCATAGCCCATGCGGCGCAGGATGTAGCGGGCCATCGTGTCGGTCTCGCGCGATCAGGCTGCGGCGCGGCGGCGGGCGGTGGCCGTCTCGCGTTGGCGCACGCTGCGCCGGGCCGCCCACAGCAGGGCCAGCACGCCGATGGCCACCAGCGCCAGCGGCCAGCGCACCGGCGCATTCCATTCGGCCTGCTTGGCGGCACGCAGGTTGGCATCGACCCGGTAGTACTTGGCCATGTCGCGGATCAGGATGCTGGGCTTGCCGTTGTGCACCCACTGCTGGAAGGCCAGGCCACCCCAGGGAAAGTAGCCGAAGGCCCAGGGCGCGTCTTGCTGCACGACGGCCACCATGCGGTCGAGCGCGGCTTGCTTGGCCGGGCCGTCGTCGAGCATCTGCAGCTGGCGGTGCAGCGCGTCGTATTCGGCGTTCTGGTAGTTGCTGACGTTCTCGCCATTGTTCTTGCTCTTGGCATTGGGGCCGTAAAGCAGAAAGCTGAAGTTCTCTGCATCGGGGTAGTCGGCCAGCCAGCCGGCCCAGTAGATCTGGTGCTTGCCCTTGAGCGTCTTGTCCTGGAACTGGTTGAAGTCGGTCGCACGGATCTCCAACTGGATGCCCAGCTTGGCGAACTGCCTGACCATCCAGTCGTTCTCGCTCTTGAATTCAGGCGTCACGGCGCGCTGGAAGTCGTAGTTCAGCACCAGCGGCTTGCCGGTCACCGCATCGCGCCCGCCCGGGTAGCCGGCCTCGGCCAGCAGCAGCTTGGCATCAGCCACCGGCCGGCGCTGCACCTGGCCATTGACCAGCGTGTGCGTCACCGGGTTGTGGAAGGTGCCGACGCCCTCGCGCGAGCCGAACAGCCCCGGCGGAAACGGGCTGTGCGCGGCCACGCCGCCCTTGTGCTTGAAGATGCGGCCATAGCCCTCTTCATAGTCGATCACGATGGCCAGGGCCTGGCGCAGCTTGCGGTTCTTCTCGGCCTGGGCGGGTGTGGCGCCGTGGCCCACCACCGGGTCGAGCATGTTGAAGCCCAGGTACCAGTTGCTGATGTCGGTGGCCAGCGGGAACTGGAAGCCCCGCGCCTGGAACAGCGCGGCCACGTCGTCCGAATCATCGGCATCGTTGCGGAAGTCCACGCCCCATTCGGGCCGTTCGATCTCGGGCACGTCCAGGTAGCCCTGCTTGAACTTCTCCTTGCGCGCCACCTTCTCCTTCTCGATGGTGACGTAGAGCTTGTCGATGAAGGGCATGCGCTTGCCGCAGTCGTCGAGCAGGCCGGCCTCGCGGTCGCCAGGCATGCCTTCGCAGGGGTACAGGTCTTCACGGTAGTTGGGGTTGCGCACCATCACATGGCGGCGGTCACGCACGAACTCGGCCATCATGTAGGCGCCGCTGCCCACCGGCCACTGGTTCAGGCTCAGGCCCGCCTCGCTCATGCCGGGCTGGGCATAGAAGGCATCGGCCTCCCAGGGGATGGGCGCGGTGAAGGCCAGCGCCATCCAGTAGTTCCACTGCGGGTACTTCCCCTTCAGGCGGATGCGCAGCAGGTGCTTCTCGGGCGCGGTGGCGCCGGCCAGCGGCCAGCGGCGGAAGTCGAGAAACGGCTTGTCGCGCAGGTCTTCGGGCAGGCCGGCCAGCAGCTTGGTGTCTTCACGCTTGACCAGGGCCGCATAGTCCTTCAGGCCGATCACGTACTCGGCAAACACCGCAAACACCGGCGCCTCGATGCGGGTGGTGGCGTGGCGCTTGAGCGCATAGACAAAGTCTTCGGCCACCACCTCGCGCGTGCCCTGGTGTTCAAAGTCCCAGGGTGAACGGCGCTTGCCCAGGGTGGCGTGGGTCAGCGGCGCATCCGAGTGGTAGCGGTACCTGCCCTGCGCATCGACCGCAAAGGCCGGGTGCGGCTGGTAGCGCATGCCGGGGCGGATGGGCACGTCATACACGCTCTCGGCGATCGACTCGCCCGGCGCATCGTCGGGCAGGGGCTGGCCGTTCTTGTCCAGGTAGCGCGGCCTGGCCACGGCTGCGGCCGACTTGGGCTGCAGTTGGTAAGGGCGCTTGAGGTAGTGGTAGCCGTAAGGCGGGTCGTAGGCCTGCATGGTGTAGGCCGACTCGGGGTTGGAATACGACGCGGTCGGGTCCAGGTAGCGGGGCGAGCGCTCGTCGAATGAATAGAACAGGGTGTTCTCGCGCTCGGCCCCCAGCGGGTAGGGGTTGTTGTTGCACCCTGCCGTCAGCAGGCCGGCAACCAGGGCCAGCGCCAGGCCGGCGCGGCGCCACAGCAGGGTGCACAACACAACGATGCCGCGCATGCGGACAGCTCCTGGAACGAATCGAATGCAGGGGCCTGGTCAGCCCCCGCCCTGCGCCATGAATGACATCGCCTCGGCAGGGCCTGCTTGTGGCCAACCCCTGCGAGGCGATCACAACATTCTAGGGGGCAGCAACTGCATCACCACCCGTGTTTCAGCCCATGGGCCGGCTTTGCAGACAGCACCCGCCACCGCCTGCGGGGTCACCAGCCCAGCAGCACATCACGCCCCTGCACCACCAGTTGCACCTTGGCACCCACCGGCAGCGTCAGCTTGGTGGGCACATGGCCAAAGGGCAGGCCGGTCAGGATGGGCGTGGCGCACACGCTGCGCAGGTGGGCCACCGCCGTCTTCAGGGTGTAGCCACGGTCCAGCGGGCTCTTGCGCCAGCCGCTGAAGTCGCCCAGCAACACCGCCCTCTGCCGGGCCAGCACGCCGGCCTGGTGCAGCTGCAACAGCGCCCGCTCGACCCGGTAAGGGTGCTCGTTGACGTCTTCCAGGAACAGCAGACCGCCGCTCACCTTCGGCCAGTGTGGCGTGCCCAGCAGGCTTTGCACCATGGCCAGGTTGCCACCCCAGAGCCTGCCCTTCAGATCCAGCCCGTCGAAGCCCGCTTCGGTGCGGAACCCCACTGCTTCCAGTTCGCCCGACATCGCCTCGCTGAAGCAGCCCACCGTCACCTCGTCGGTGCCGCCAGCCTCGTCGCTGCGGCCGAAGTCGTCACAGGCCATCGGCCCTTGCCAGCTGGTGGCGCCGGTGTGGGCCAGCAGGCCCAGCTGCAGTGCGGTGATGTCGCTGTGGCCCACCCAGCGTGTGCCGCGTTCGACAGCACGGGCCAGCAGCGGCCAGTCGATGCGGCCCAGCAGGCGGGTCAGGCCGTAACCGCCCCGGCAGGCCATGGCCACCGACGGCGCGGCGGCAGCCACGCGGTGGATGGCGGCCAGGCGGGCATCGTCGTCACCGGCAAAACGCTGGTGGCGGCCGCGCAGGCCGGGGTCCATGGTCACGTCGAAGCCCAGCGCGACCAGGCGCTGGTGCGCCAGCTTCAACGCGGCGGTGCGCAACTCCACCCCGGCGGGTGCGTAGACATGCAGGCTGCTGGGCTGGCTCATTGCGGGTTTGGGGCCTGGGTCTGGGCTTGGGTCTGGGCCTGCCCGGGGTGGTGGTGCATTTCGGTGGTTTCGCCCACCGGGATGGCGGGCAGGTCGGTGCCGGGCTGCACGGTGGCGCGCAGCGCATCGCGCTCGGCCCGCTGCTGGGCCCGGCGCTGGGCGAAGAACTGCCGCAACAGCGCCGACGCCGGCTCGGCCAGCACCCCGCCCACCAGGGTGGTGTGGTGGTTCAGGCGCGGCTCGGCAAACAGGTTCAGCACCGAGCCGGCGGCGCCGGTCTTGGGGTCGGTGGCAGCAAACACCACCCGCTGAAAGCGGGCATGCAGCAGCGCCATGGCGCACATGGCGCAGGGCTCCAGCGTGACATAGAGCGTGCAGGCGGGCAGGCGGTAGTTCTGCAGCAGCTGCGCGGCATGGCGCAGCGCCACGATCTCGGCATGGGCGGTGGGGTCGTGCGTGGTGATGGGCCGGTTGTAGCCGGTGGCCAGCACCTGCGGGCCGTGTGCGGTGTGCTGCAGGATGACCGCGCCCACCGGCACCTCACCGGCCAGCTGGGCATTCAGCGCCTGGTCGAGCGCCAGGCGCATACCCTGTTCGTCGGCGGTGGCTGGGGTGTCGGGCAGGGACATGGCGGGGGTGGCCAGGGGCGGCGGCCGATGGTACCGCCGCTGCGCAACAGCGTTGGGCCAGGCTCTCTGGCCGCATGCCGGAGCCCAGCCACGCGTGGCGGCATCAGTGCCGCACGACGATCAACACCCAGCACACCACGATGACCGCGCCTTCAAGTGCAAAGGTGGTCAGCCGCAGCAGGGTGCTGGCCTTGGCATTGCCATGCAGGAACTCGCGGTGCAGCGCCAGCGGCCAGCGCCATGCCAGGCCGCGGTTGAGAACGATTCCGAAGCAGCCCATCACCGCCCGGGCAGCCGTCAGGATGGCCACCAGCGCCACCAGCGACAGCCACCAGATCCAGGCCGGCCAGTGCGCGGCGGCCACCAGGGTCAGGATCGGCACGCCGGCCAGGCCGAACTGCCGCTTGCAGAAGAAACGCATGCTCTCGGGCACGTCTTCGGGGCGCGGCTCGGGGCTGCCATCAACGATGATCGGAAACACCTGGCGGCCTGCACCGGTGACTCGGACAGGAAGGCGGACGACTGGTCATGGTTGGAACCGTACTTCGCAACAGCAAGCCCAAGCCAGAGACGAAGTAGGTGGGTTTGACCGACCCGGAAAAGAAAAACGGGTCAGCTCTTGTGGAGCTGACCCGTTGGTCTAGAACGCTTTGTTCTGGTGCGGCTGGCAGGAATCGAACCCACGACCCCTTGGTTCGTAGCCAAGTACTCTATCCAGCTGAGCTACAGCCGCGAAGCCTTGCAGTCTACAGCGAAAATCGAGTGCTTCCGCCATCCACCGGCCTGCAGTTGAAAAAAACAGTGCGGACGCCGCGTCAGTCCTGGGCCGCCGCCTGCCGCAGGCAATCCAGTGCGCGCGGATCGTCACCCTGTTCGGTGGCCAGCCGCGACAGGGCGCGCCAGGCCTGGCGTCGGGCCCGGGCCTGCAGTTGCGGGTCACCCGCGGCGATCTCCAGCGGACGGCGCGCCTTGCCCCACAGCTGGCGCTCGGCCAGCACCGCACCCACGGCGGCCTGGACGGCCGGCTCGGTGGGAAAGGCGCGCTGAGCCGCCTCGACCCGGGCCAGCCAGTCGGGCCCCAGGCCGGCCACGGTGTCGACCAGGGCCAGCGCCACCTCGGCACGGCCGTCAGCGCCCAGGCTGTCGAGCCGGTCCCACAGCGGGCGCAGCCAGATGCGGGCCTCTTCAGCCAACTGCAGCTGGGCTGCCCGGCGCGCCGCACGGGCGGCCACGAAGGGGTCGCGCTGGTCAGCCAGGTCAAAGGCCTGCCAGGCCCGGCGCAACTGGTCGGCGTCATGGGCCGATTCCAGTGTCTCGATCGCCAGCGACCGCAGCAGCCCCTGGGCCGCCGTGTTGGAAAACGCCTGGTGGTTGGCCAGCAGCCGGGCCGTGTGCAGCGCGTCCATCGGCCGGCGCTCCAGCCGGGCAGCCTGCAGCTTGAGCCGCAGCGCCTGGGTGCGCCGCGCCACGCCGGGCTGCAGTTCGGCCAGCAAGGCCTCGGCACGCGGGCCGTCGCGGTCGTCCAGGGCCCACTCGGCCGCTAGCAGGCGGGCGCCATCGTCCACGGCCTGGTTGATACCACGCCGGCCCGGGCGCAAGGCACGCTGCAGCACCGCGTCGCGGCGGCCGCGGTCCTGCAGGCGGTGCAGGCTGCCGGCAGCCAGCAGGTGCGCCAGGGTGCGGAACTCATGGTCGTCGCCGGCATCCTGCCGCTCGTCCTGGATGGCGACAGCGCGCTGCGCCGCCTTGTGCGACCGGCCAAAGCGGCCGCTGAAATATTCGGCCAGCGCCTCACGCAGGGCGGCCTGGGCTGCACGCTCCAGGCGCAACAAACGCCATTCGCGGGCGCGCGCCGGCAGGCCGATCAGGGCATTGACGGCCTGCACCGCCGTCATCAGCGCAAAACCGGCGGCCAGGGCTGCCAGGATGAAGAAGTTCAGGGAGAAGTCGACCCGCCAGTTCTCCCAGTAAAACGAGGCCATGCCGGTGTTGTCGCCCAGCGTCAGCGCGGCGACCACGGCCACCACGAAGAGCAGCACCAGCCAGACGACGTTGCGCACGGCCCCGCGCCTAGCGGCCGGCTTGCGCTGCGGCCAGCGCTGCCAGGGTTTCGTCTGGCCGCGGCAAGCTCACTTGCCTGGCCTGGTCAGCCACCTGGCGCAGCAGGTCGGCCGTGAGCGCCACGCGCCGGGCACTGCGGTCGAAATAGCGGTCGAGCGAGGCCACGGCGTCGCGCAGGTCGGCCTGGGCGGTCTCGAACTGGCGTGACAACAGCGCCAGCCGCGCATTGAGCAACCGCAGTTTCAGGTTTTCCCGCAGGAACCAGGCTTGCTCGGGCGCCATCAGGGCGGCCTCGGGGTGGTCAATGCGCGTCACCCGCACCAGGGCGCGCGCTTCGCTCCACACCCGCTCGCCTGCCCAGGCAGCCTGGGCCTGCAACCAGGGCCACCAGCCCTGGGCCTGGTCAGCCGCCGCAGCCGCTGCACCCGGCCGTGCGGCAGCCACCGGCTTGCGCTCGGGCTGGGCCAGCAAGGGCAGATCGTCGACCGTGCGCACAGCCTCGTCGAGCTTGATCGTCAGGCTGGCGATGTCGTTGATGACCACCGCGCGCACCCTGTCCAGGTCACGCGCCAGCGCCCGGCGCACCCGTTCCAGCCGGGGCTGGTTCATGCGCGCCAGGCGCTCCTCGCTTTGGCGCAGGGCTGCGATCAGGGGCTCGGCGCTACCGGTGATCGCACTCTGCTGCGCGGCCACCCGCAGGGCCGCATCGACATCGGCCAACACGTTTTCGTCGCGGGAGCGCGATAGCTGCTGGATCAGTTCTTCGAGCTGGGTGCGCTGCAGTGCCGTCTCGGCCACGCGGCCATCGAGCAAAGCCACCTTGGTCTCGGCCGAGCGGGCCAGTTCCTGCGCCTGCTGGGCCATGGCGCGGGCTTCGATGGCCTGGCCCTGGCTGTCCTGCTGGCGGCGCACCAGTTCCTGCTCCAGGCTCTTGATGCGCTGCTGGCCCATCAGCGCCAGGGTGATGGCCACCACCGCCAGGCCGCCGACCGCCGCGAAAACCGCCCACCAGGCGCCGGACAAGCCGGTGGGCAGCGCCACGCTGGCCGCCGCGGGCGCCGCGTCGCCGGCTGCAGCGGCGACGGGTGCGGCGACAGCTGGTTGGGCGGCGGTTGATGCGTTGTCAGTCACGTTCACAGTGATTGTATCGACGGCCCATCCGGCGCCCCGGCCTGCTTGGCCGGGCTCAGGCAGGCGCCGCAGGTCCGCGCAGGTGGTCGGCCACGGCCTCGGGCGTGGGGACCACGGTCTGCACGTCGGCCATGCCCAGCCGGCGGGCCGCTTGGGCGATGCGCGGATGGGTGGCCAGGGCACGGGCCTGCGACCAGTCGGCCGCTGGCGCCAGCAGCGGCAGATGGCCCACCGCCTCGCTGCTGGAAAACAGCCAGCAGTGTGCCCGGGGCCGGGCCAGGGCACCGGCCAGCACGCCCTGGGCCGCTGCGCCAGGCACCGGCACGGTGCGGCGATAAGCCTCCACAAAGTGCACCTGTGCGCCCTGCTGGCGCAGCACGTCGGCCAGCCAATCGCGGCCCGATTCACCCCGCACCACCAACGCACTGGTGCCCGGCCAGGCGCAGCGGGGTTGCAGCACGGCCCACAGTGCTTCTGAATCGAACTGCCCGCCATCCTCGGCCGGGCTGCACAGCGCGGCATCCGGCACGCCCGCCTGCTGCAGGGCCTGGCGGGTGCCCAGTCCGGGCGCCGCCGCCAACACTGCTGCCGGCCAGGCCTGGCCAGCTGGCTGCTGGTCAAAGAAGCGCTGCACGGCACTGGGGCTGACGAACATCACCATCGCCAGCGGGCGCTGCTGCGCGTCGCACCCACGTGCGACGGTGGCCCAGGCTGCCTGCACCGGCGCAGGGTCGGCCGGGCCGTCGATGCCCAGCAGCGGGAAGGCGCTGGCCGGCAGACCCAGCGCCTGCAGGCGCGCCACCCAGGTATCGGCCTGCGGCTGCGGCCGGGTCACCAGCACATGCGGCAGATCGGCCATGGCCGGCGGCAAATTGGCAAGGCGGGGCAGCGCCACGCGGCCGGTCAGGCCAACGGTGCGGCGGCCAGGTAGGCGTCTGCACCCTGGGCGCGCAGCTGGTCGGCGGCCTGGCGGCCCAGGGCATCGGCCAGGGCGGTGGCGGCAGCGCCGCTGTCTTGCGGGATGCGGGCCTGGGCCTGGGTGCGCAGCAGCGGCCGGGCGGTGTCCTCGGCATGGCCCAGCGCGGCGGTCATCACCAACTGGTCGCCCTGCCACACGGCGTGGGCGGCCAGCGGCATGCTGCAACTGCCGCCCAGGGCACGTGACACCGCACGCTCGGCATGCACCGACAGCCAGGTGGGCGCATGCACCATCTCGGCCAGCTGGGCGCGCAGCGTGGTGGCGCTGCTGCGCACCTCGATGCCCAGCGCGCCCTGACCAGCGGCGGGGATCATCGCTGCCTCGTCGAAGGGCGCGCGGATGCGGTCGGCCAGGCCCAGGCGCTTCAGGCCGGCGGCGGCCAGCACGATGGCGTCATAGCCGCCTTCATCGAGCTTGCGCAGCCGGGTGTCGAGGTTGCCGCGCAGCGGCTCGATGCGCAGGTCGGGCCGCAGGTTCTTCAGCTGCACCACCCGGCGCAGGCTGCTGGTGCCGACCACCGCGCCCTGGGGCAGATCAGCCACGCTGGCATAGCGGTTGGAGACGAAGGCATCGCGCGGGTCTTCACGCTCCAGCACCGCAGCCAGCACGAAGCCGTCGGGCAGCTCCATCGGCACGTCTTTCAGCGAATGCACGGCCAGGTGGGCGCGGCCTTCTTCCAGCGCCACTTCCAGCTCCTTGACGAACAGGCCCTTGCCGCCCACCTTGCTGAGCGCCCGGTCGAGGATCTGGTCGCCGCGGGTGGTCATGCCCAGCAGGCCCACACGCAGGCCGAAGCGGGCGCCGAGCAGGTCGCGCACATGCTCGGCCTGCCACAGGGCCAGGCGGCTCTCACGGGTGGCGATCAGGGTGTCGGGCGTGTCTTGCGCGCTGGCGCCAGGGGTGGATTGGGTCATGGTGGCCCGATTATCGCTAGGCGGTTCAGGGCAGCCGTGGGTGCCAACCCGGGTGCGACAGGCCGCCGCCACGACTGCTGCGCCGGCCTGGTCCATACCCGTGGTTTGGTAACCTTGTTACCTCTTCTGGAGTTCTCCATGCCAAGCTCGATCACCCCCGGGAAGCGCCCCGTCCGGCCACCGAAGCCAGGGCTTGCCGCCGTCAAACTGGCCGATGCCGGCGACGCCGCCGCCAAGAACAAGGCGCTGATGGATGACATCCGGTTACTTGGCCGGCTGCTGGGCGACGTGATCCGTGAGCAGGAGGGCAAGGACGCCTTCGAGCTGATCGAGCGGGTGCGCCAGCTCAGCGTGGCCTACCGGCTGAAGAAGGACGCATCGGCCGGCCGGGTGCTCGACCGGCTGCTCAAGAACCTGTCGGCCGACCAGACGGTGAGCGTGATCCGCGCCTTCAGCTACTTCAGCCACCTGGCCAACATTGCCGAAGACCGCCACCATGTGCGCCGCCGCCAGCACCATGAGCGCCAGGGCCACCAGCAGGACGGCAGCCTGGCGCTGTGCTTCGAGCGCCTGCACCAGGCCGACATCCGCTCGGCCGACGTGGCGCAGATGCTGACCCAGGCCTACATCAGCCCGGTGCTGACCGCCCACCCCACCGAGGTGCAGCGCAAGAGCATCCTGGATGCCGAGCGGGCGATCGCCGAACTGGTGGGCGCGCGCGACGAACTGCCCACCGAGCGTGAACGCCGCGCCAACGAGGCGCTGATGCGCGCCCGCATCACCCAGCTGTGGCAGACGCGCATGCTGCGCTACACCAAGCTGACGGTGGCCGACGAGATCGAGAACGCGCTGAGCTACTACCAGAGCACCTTCCTGCGCCAGATCCCCAGGCTGTATGCCGAGATCGAGGAGCACCTGGCCGGGTTTGCGGTGCCCAGCTTCCTGCGCATGGGCCAGTGGATCGGCGGCGACCGCGACGGCAACCCCAATGTGACGGCCGACACCCTGCGCATGGCCCTGGCGCGGCAAAGCGAGGTGGCGCTGCGCTTCTACCTGACCGAGGTGCATGCGCTGGGCGCCGAGCTGTCGATCAGCCAGATGCTGGCCGGCGTGACGCCCGAGATGGCGGCACTGGCCGAAGCCTCGCCCGACAAGAACCCGCACCGCGAGGACGAGCCCTACCGCCGCGCCCTGGTGGGCATGTATGCCCGGCTGGCCGCCACGCTGCAGGCGCTGACCGGCACCGAGGCGCTGCGCCATGCGGTGCAGCCACAGGACGCCTACACCAGCCCGGCGCAGTTTCTGGCCGACCTGGGCGTGATCGCCGACAGCCTGCAGCGCCACCATGCCCAGGCCCTGGTGGCGCCGCGCCTGGCACCGCTGATGCGGGCGGTGCAGGTGTTCGGCTTCCACCTGGCCACGCTCGACCTGCGCCAAAGCAGTGACAAGCACGAGGCGGTGGTGGCCGAGCTGCTGCGCGAAGCCCGCCTGCACCCCGACTACAGCGCGCTGGACGAAGACGCCAAGCGCAGCCTGCTGATGGGCCTGCTCAACGATGCCCGCCCATTGCGGGTGCATGGCGCCGCCTACAGCGACCTGGCGCAAAGCGAGCTGGCGATCTTCGAGACCGCCAAGACCATGCTGGCGCGTTATGGCCGCGAGGCCTTGCGCCACTACATCATCAGCCACACCGAGAGCGTGAGTGACCTGCTGGAGGTGCTGCTGCTGCAGAAGGAATGCGGCCTGCTGGCCGGGCCGAATGGGGGTGTGCTGCAGGGCGGCACGCTGGACGCCGGCGCGGTGAATGCGCTGATCGTGGTGCCGCTGTTCGAGACGATTGGCGATCTGCGCCAGGCCGAGCCGATCATGCGCGCCTTCTACGCCCTGCCCGGCATCACCGACCTGGTGGTGCGCAGCGGCGGCGAGCAGGACATCATGCTGGGCTATTCCGACAGCAACAAGGACGGCGGCTTCTTCACCAGCAACTGGGAGCTGTACCGGGCCGAACTGGCGCTGGTGGCGCTGTTCGGCCCCTTGCGCACCGCACGCGGCATCACGCTGCGGCTGTTCCATGGCCGGGGCGGCACGGTGGGCCGCGGCGGCGGCCCCAGCTACCAGGCCATCCTGGCGCAGCCGCCGGGCACGGTGAACGGCCAGATCCGCCTGACCGAGCAGGGCGAGGTGATCGGCAGCAAATACGCCAACCCCGAGATCGGCCGCCGCAACCTGGAAACCCTGGTAGCCGCCACGCTGGAGGCCACGCTGCTGCACACCAGCACCGGCGCAGGGGCCAGCAAGTCGGGCGCGCCCAAGGCGTTTCTGGAGGCGGCCGCCGCCATCAGCGACGCCAGCCATGCCGGCTACCGCAAGCTGGTCTACGAGACACCCGGCTTCACCGACTATTTCTTTGCCGCCACGCCGATCCGCGAGATCGCCGAGCTGAACATCGGCAGCCGCCCGGCCAGCCGCAAGGCCACGCGGGCGATCGAAGACCTGCGCGCCATCCCCTGGGGGTTCAGCTGGGGCCAGTGCCGTGTGGCGCTGCCGGGCTGGTGCGGCTTCGGGTCGGCGATCGACGCCTTCCTGGGCACCGGCGCCGACCGCGCCGACAAGCTCAAGCTGCTGCAGAAGATGCACAAGCAGTGGCCGTTCTTCCGCACCCTGATGTCGAACCTGGACATGGTGCTGGCCAAGAGCGACTTGCGCATCGCATCACGCTACTGCGAGCTGGTCGAAGACCAGAAGCTGGCCAAGCGCATCTTCAGCGCCATCAAGGCCGAGTGGGAGCGCACGCAGGATGCGCTGTCACAGATCACCGGCGAGACCGAGCGGCTGCAAAGCAACCCGGCGCTGGCGCGCAGCATCGAGCACCGCTTCCCCTACCTGGACCCGCTGAACCACCTGCAGGTGGAGCTGATGCGCCGCTACCGCAACCGCAAGGAAGGCGCGCCCGAGAACGCCCGGCTGCAGCGCGGCATCCATCTGTCGATCAACGGTGTGGCGGCCGGGCTGCGCAACACCGGCTGACAGCGCGCCGGCGGCCCACTCCGTCCAGTGGCACCCACCACCCTTGACGGAGCCCCATGGCCACACCACACGCCACTTCGCGCCGCCAGTACACCGGAAGAACTGCAGCAGCTGATCGCCACCGACATCACGCTGCATGCCGGGCTGGTGAAGGCGGCGGGCCTGGTGCCGCAGTCGCCAGGCCTGTCAAGGCCTGGGCGGCCACTGGTCCCAGGCCCGCGCCAGCACCGGCCGGCCCCACAGGTCCACCGTCAACGGCGTGCCGGCATGGGCCTGCTGCGCCGCCGCGCCACGCAGGTAGGCCAGCGCCACGCAGGCACCCGCCTTCGGGCTCCAGCCGGCTGCGCTGAGCTCGCCCACGGCCTGGCCGTGCAGCGTCAGTGCCTCGCCGCCCCACACATAGGCGCTGGCATCGGCCAGCACCACGGTCACCAGCTTCTTGCGCAGCGGCCGGCCCCGGGCGGCCAGCAGCGCATCGCGGCCGATGAAGTCGCAGCCCTTGTCGAAGCGCACGAACTGCAACAGCCCGGCTTCGGCCGGCGTCTCGTCCGGCCCCAGCTCGGCCCCCCAGGCACGGCGGCCGGCTTCGATGCGCAGGGCATCCAGCGCAAAGTAGCCGGCATCGCGCAGGCCCAGGTCGGCGCCGGCCTCCTGCAAGGCGATGTCGACATGGCGGGCCATCTCCACCGGCACATACAGCTCGTAGCCTGGCCCGCCCACATAGGCCATGCGGGCGGCGCGCACCCGGGCCAGGCCCAGGTCGATCTCCTGGCTGTGGCCCCAGGGCAGCGCTGCGGGCGACAGGTCGTCGGGGCTCAGCCTGGCCAGCAGGTCGCGGGCCTTCGGGCCCATCACCGACAGCACGCTCCACAGCGCGCTCACGTCGGTGAGGGTGACATGCTGGCCAGCGCCGATGTGGCGGCCGATCCAGTCGGCATCACGCACCGGCTGGGCCGAACCGGTGATGACGAGGAAGCGCTCAGCCGCCAGGCGCAGCACGGTGCAGTCGCTCTCGAAACCGCCACGGGCGTTCAGCATGGCGGTGTAGACCAGGCGGCCCGGCGGCACGTCGATCTGGTTGGCGCACAGCCGCTGCAGCACGGCCAGCGCATCGCGGCCCTGCAGCAGCAGCTTGCCGAAGCTGGTCTGGTCATACAGCGCCACGGCCTCGCGGGTGGCGCGCTGCTCGGCCTGCATCCACGGCAGCCAGCCGGGTGGGCCCAGGGTGTGCGGCGGCAAGGCATCCACGCCCGCCGGGCGGAAGACATTGGCCCGCTCCCAGCCGTTCTTGCTGCCGAACTCGGCGCCGCGCGCGGCCAGGCGGTCGTGCAGCGGGCTGGTGCGCAGCGGGCGGGCGCTCTGCAACTCTTGCCGCGGCCAGCGCATGGCGTAGTGCAGGCCCAGGGTCTCGGCGGTGCGCTGGGCCAGCGCCCGGCGGTTGCCGGTGAAGGCGCCGAAGCGGCGGATGTCCACCTCCCACAGGTCTTGCGGTGCCTCGCCGCCCACCACCCATTCGGCGATCAGCTTGCCAGCACCGCCACTGTTGGCGATGCCGGCCGAATTGAAGCCCGCACAGACGAAGTAGCCGCGCAGCCCCGGCGCCTCGCCCAGGATGAAGTTGCCGTCGGGCGTGAAGCTCTCGGGCCCGTTGAGCAGCATCTTGATGGGCGCGGTGGCCAGACAGGGCGTGCGGTGGATGGCGTTGGTCATCAACGGCTCGAACTGGTCCCAGTCTTCGCCCAGCAACTGGAACTGGAAGTCGGCCGGGATCGGGTCCACACGCCAGGGCTTGGCCGCCAGCTCGAAGCCGCCCATCACCAGGCCGCCGACTTCTTCCTTGTAGTAGATCAGGCCGTCGGGGTCGCGCATGACCGGCAGCATGGGGTGCACACCAGGGATGCGGTCGGTGACGATGTAGAAGTGCTCGGCCGAGTACAGCGGCACGTTGACACCGGCCAGCGCACCGAACTGCCGCGCCCACTGGCCGGCGCAGTTGACCAGCGTCTCGCAGCGCACCAGGCCCGGCACACCGTCTTGCAGGGTGTGCACGCCGGTCACGCGGGGGCCTGCTGCCCCGTTCTGGCCGTCTTCGATCAACACGCCGGTGACCTGCACGCCTTCCACCAGGCGGGCGCCGCGGTTGCGGGCGCCCTTGGCCAGCGACATGGTCAGGTCGGTCGGGTTGGCCTTGCCGTCACCGGGGATCCACAGCCCGCCCTGCAGGTCGTCGGTGCGCATCAGCGGCCAAAGCACGCCGGCCTCGGCCGGGCTGACCACATGCACCTCCACACCGAAGCTGCGCGCCAGCGCCGCCTGCTTGTGCAGCAGCTGCAAACGCTCGGGCGTGCGGGCGACGTTCAGGCTGCCGCATTGCTTCCAGCCGGTGGCCAGGCCGGTTTCGGCTTCCAGGCGGCTGTACAGGTCGATGCCGTAGCGGCTCATCCCCGTCATGCTGCGGTTGGGCCGCATCTGGCCCACCAGGCCGGCGGCATGCCAGGTGGTGCCGCTGGTCAGGCGGCCCTGCTCCAGCAGCAGCACATCGGTGCGGCCCAGCTGCGTCAGGTGGTAGGCAGTGGAACAACCGGCAATGCCGCCACCGACGATCAGGGTCTGCACATGGCTTGGCAGGGTCATGCCCGGGTCTCCTTCATCCGATGCGCAAGGCCACCACGCCAGCCACGATCACCACCGTGCCGATGGCGCGCTGCAGGCCGAACGTCTCTTTCAGCAGCAGGGTGCCCAGCACCGCTGCAAACAGCACCGAGGTCTCGCGCAGCGCTGCCACGCTGGCCACCGGGGCGCGTGTCATCGCCCACAACGCAATCGCATAACTGCCAATGGAGGCGGCCCCGCCCACGGCCGCCAGCGGCCAGCGCCCGCGCGCATAGGCCAGGATGTGGGCGCGCCCGGCAGGCCCGCGCCGCAGCCACACCAGCAGCGGGTAGGCGATGCCGTCCAGCACGAACAGCAGCAGCACATAGCGCAGCGCGTTGCCGCCGGCGGCCACTTCGGCCCGCACGCCCAGGCCATCGACCACGGTGTAAGCGGCGATGATGCCGGCGTTGGCGAAGGCGAACAACAGCGCCTTGCGGTGGTTCAAGGCCTCGCCCGGCCTGGCCAGGCCCACCAGTGCCACGCCGGTGGTGATGCCGATGACACCGGCCCAGGCCGCCGGGCTGAGGGTCTCGCCGATCAGGCTGCTGCTGCCCAGGGCCACCAGCAGCGGCGCAAAGCCACGCATGATGGGGTAGGTCAGCCCCAGGTCGCCATGCTGGTAGGCGCCAGCCAGCGCGGTGTAGTAGCCGACGTGGATGACCAGCGACGCGGCGATGTAGGGCAGCCCGGCCGGCCCGGGCAGGCCGACGATCAACAGCAGCGGCAGCGCGATCAGGGCGCCCAGCAGGTGCACCAGGGCGGTGTCCAGCGGCTTGTCTCCGCTGCTTTTGACCAGCGCATTCCACAGCGCATGCAAGGCGGCGCCCAGCAGCACGGCCAGCACCACCGGCCAGGTGAGGTCTGGTGTCAGCGTCGGCGTCAGCAAAGCGCGCAGCGCCGGGCCCGCGCAATGAAGTGCGCCAGCGGCGGGGTCAGCATGGTGGCGCTCTTGGCCTGGTCGTCCCACAGGCGCAGGCGCACCGCTTCTTGTGCACCCGGCCTGGCGATGAAGGTGGCCGCCTGCGCCGCATCGAACACCCCGCCCTGCAGCACCAGGCTGCGCTGCGAATCGGCCGACAGCGCCTGCAGGTAGCCGGGCCGGGTGGCACACAGCCAGCGCTTGGCATCCACATGGCCCTGCACCGCGCCCAGCACCCGGTCACTGAACAGGCCGCGCAGGAACGGAATGGCGATGAACTGGTGCAGATCATCCACGCCACGCAGGCTGGGCGTGTCGCCCAGGTCTTGCACCAGATGGCCCAGGTCGTGCAGCAGGGCGGCGGTCACCAGTTCGTCGTCGGCGCCCTCGGCCTCGGCCAGCGTGGCCGCCTGCTGGGCATGCTGCAGCTGGGTGACCGGCTCGCCGCTGTACTGCTCGCCGCCACGGCGCAGGAAGATGGCTTCGATGGTGTCGATGCGCAACATGCCGATCTCTCCTGCGGCGCTACAGCCAAGGCAGCGAATAGGTCTTGGTGTTGGTGAAGCTCTTCATCGCCTCCTGCACACCTTCCTTGTAGCCCAGTCCGCTGTCCTTGATGCCGCCGAAGGGCGTCAGCTCCAGCCGGTAGCCGGGCACCTCACGCACGTTGACCGTGCCCATGTGCAGTTCATTGACGAAGCGGGTGATGTGGTCCATGCGGTTGGTGCACACCGACGACGACAACCCATAGGCCGTGCCATTGGCCAGCGCGATGGCCTCGTCGATGCTGCCGAAGCTGATGATCGGCGACACCGGGCCGAAGGTCTCGTCACGCACCACATCCATCTCGGGCCGCACGCAGTCGATCACGGTGGGGGCGTACAGCGCGCCATCGCGGCTGTGGCCGGTGAGCAGGCGGGCGCCCTGGGCGATGGCGGCGTCCACCCGCTGCTGGAACAGCCGTGCCGCCGCTACGTCGATCACCGTGCCCATTTCAGTGGCGGGGTCGGCGGGGTCGCCAAAGGTCCAGGCACGGGTCTTGGCCACCACCGCGTCGGTGAAGGCGGCGGCCACCTGTTCATGCACCAGCAAACGCTTGACCGCCGTGCAGCGCTGGCCGCTGTTCTTGTAGCTGCCGCTCACTGCCAGCGTGCTGGCCTCGTCGATGTCGGCATCGTCCATCACGATGATCGGGTCGTTGCCGCCCAGCTCCAGCACGATGCGGCGGTAGCCGGCCTTGCTGGCAATGTATTTGCCGATGGCCACACCGCCGGTGAAGGTGATCAGGTCGACATGCGGATTGGTCAGCAGTTCATCGGCGATCTCGCGCGGGTCGCCGGTGATGACGCTCAGCATCTCGGGCGGCAGGCCGGCGGCATACAGGATGTCGGCAAACAGCAGGGCCGACAGCGGCACCTTCTCTGATGGCTTGAGCACCATGCGGTTGTTGGTGGCCACGCTGGGCACCACCTTGTGCGCCACCTGGTTCATCGGGTGGTTGAACGGGGTGATGGCGGTGATCACGCCCAGCAGCGGGTCGCGCTGGGTGTAGACCTTGCGCTGCCGGCCATGCGGCGTGATGTCGCAGCTGAAGGTCTGGCCGTCGTCCTTCAGCACTTCCAGCGCGCCGAACATCAGCACATCGGCCACGCGGCCGGCCTCGTAGCGGCTGTCCTTCAGGCACAGGCCGCTTTCGGCGGTGATCAGCGCGGCGATCTCGTCGGTGCGGCTGCGCACGGCGGCAGCGGCCTTGTTCAGGATGTTGGCACGCTCGAAGCGGCTGAGCTTGGCCTTGTAGGCCTGGGCGATGGCAAAGGCCTGGCGCACTTCATCCAGCGTGGCCTTCGGCACCGTGCCCACCAGCGCGCCGGTGTGCGGGTTGTGCACGGCAATGTGCGCCGCCCGGCCGGCGCCCACCACCTGGCCGGCGATGCGCAGGCCGTCGTGGCGGGGGTCAGACATGGTTCAGGGCCAGCTCGAAGGCATCGAAGTTGCGCCAGCGGCGCTGCCGGTCGATGCCGGGGATGGCGCGGTTCAGGATCAGCGGCACGCGCTGCTCACTGGTGCCGCCGTGGCTGCGCAGCGGCACTTCCAGCGCGCTGAGGTCGTGCCTTGCCGCGCTGGTGCCGATGACGGTGAAGCGTTCACTGATCACCACCAGGTCGCCGATGCGGTCGGGCGGCAGCTCGAACCACTCGGCCGCCTCGGCGCGGGTGAACACGCCTTCGATGCCGCGGCGTGCGGCCAGCCGGGTCTGCAGCGCCCCCACGTCAGTGCCCGCCGGCAGGTAGACCGTGGCAAACGAGCCCAGCGCGCCGTGGTGCACCACATACGGGTCGGTGATCGGCAGAATCACCCGGCAGGCGGCCGTGCCCATCCAGTCGTCCAACAGGTCCTGCAGGTAGACCACATCGGGCTGGGCATCCAGGCCGGTCTTGGCATTCATGCCGTGGTCGGCGGTCAGCGCGATCACGCAGCCCATCGCGTCCAGTTGGCCCAGGTAGCGGTCCATCATTGCGTAGAAGGCATTGGCGCCGGGCGTGCCGGGCGCATGCTTGTGCTGGATGTAGTCGGTGGTGCTCAGGTACATCACATCGGGCCGGCGGGTCTGCATCAGCCTGACGCCAGCGGCGAAGACGAATTCAGACAGCTCGGCGCTGTAGACATCGGGCACCGGCATGCCCACCAGGCCCAGCACGCCGGTGATGCCGTTCTCGGCCTCAGTCACTGCATCGGCCTTTTCCGACGAAAAGCACACCCCCTTCATGCCATGGCCCAGCAGCCGGCGCAGCTTGTCCTTGGCGGTGACGACCGCGCAGGTCTTGCCCGCATCGGCCAAGGCCGCCAGGATTGTGGGCGCGCGCAGCCACTTCGGGTCGTTCATCATCACCTCGGTGCCCGTGGCGGTGTCGAACAGGTAATTGCCGCAGATGCCGTGCACGCTGGGCGGGGCGCCGGTCACGATGCTCAGGTTGTTGGGGTTGGTGAAGCTGGGCACCACGCAATCGGCCACCAGTGCAGTGCCGCGGCTGGGGTCGCCCACGGTGCGGGCCATCCAGGGCATCACGCCAGCGGCCACACCCTGGGCGATGTACTCGGGTTCGCAGCCGTCCACGCACACCACCACGGTGGGGGCCTGGGGCAGTTGGTAAGTGCGTCCATTGACGTCAAGCATGGCGGGTCTTTCTCGGGGCGGTGGCCGGTGACGTGGCGGGCAGGGTGTGGTTCTTCAGCGTGCGCTCCTTGCTTTCCAGCACATGGGCACGCAGCGCGCGGGCGGCACCGTCGGCATCGCCGGCGGCAATGGCCTTGAGGATGGCGCGGTGCTCCTGCACCGACACGGGGATCTGCTGGCCGTCGGCCAGGTTGGCCCGGCGGAACAGCGACAGCTCTTTGACGAGCCGGCGGTACAGGTCGGTCAGCTTGCGGTTGCCGACGAAGTCGACGATGCAGTCATGGAAGGCCAGGTTCAACGCGTGGTAGTCGTCGCTGGCACTGGTGTCGTGGCCGCTCTTGACCAGGCGCTCCATCTGCTCGACCATGCTGCGCAGCTGCTTCAACTGGTCGGGCGTGATGCGCGCAGCCAGTGCACGGCCCGCCGATTCATCGACCATGGCGCGCAGGTCGTAGATCTCCATCGCCTCGTGCAGCGGGATGCTGCGCACGAACACGCCACGGTTCTTTTCCAGCCGCACCAGGCCGGCTTCTTCCAGGATGCGGAAGGCCTCGCGGATGGGCCCGCGTGACACGCCCAGCCGGTCGGCCAGCATGGCCTCGGTGAGCTTGGCGCCGGGCGGCAGATCGCCGGCCAGGATGAGCCGTTCGATTTCAGCCTGCACCGCCGACGTGAGCGAATGCGCCTGCAGCAGGGCGATGGTGCCCTGGGACGCCGCAGCCCGCTCGCCCTGGCTTGGCACGGCCAGCGCATTGGCCCTGGGGCGCGTGGCCGGTGCCGATGGAGCCAGGGTCTTCATGCAGGCATTGGACGCGCCAAATAGCAGATTGTCAACAATCTACGAAATCCATTGACAGGCGATCGAACGCTGGGCCAAGATGAATCAACGCGGGCAGCGTGGTCATCGTGCTGTCATGCACGCCAGCACATGCTCAGCGGTTTTTGCCCCTAACCATGACCAACGGAGAACCCCACATGCCCATGCCGCGTCGCCTAGCCCTGGCCGCTGCCGCCCTGCTGACCCTGGCCGCCGGCCCTGCCCTGGCCCAGAAGACCCAGCTGCTGGTCTACACCGCCCTGGAGACCGACCAGCTCAAGGCCTACCAGGAAGGCTTCAACAAGGTGAACCCCGACATCGACATCAAGTGGGTGCGTGACAGCACCGGTGTCATCACCGCCAAGCTGCTGGCCGAGAAGGCCAACCCCCAGGCCGACGCGGTGATGGGCGTGGCCGCCAGCAGCCTGGCGCTGCTCGACAAGAACGGCATGCTCGAGCCCTTCAGGCCGATCAACCTCGACGCCATCATGTCGCAGTACCGCGACAAGAAGAACCCGCCCGCCTGGTTCGGCATGAACGTGTGGGGCGCCACCATCTGCTTCAACACGGTAGAAGCCGCGAAGAAGAACATCCCCAAGCCCGAGACCTGGAAGGACCTGCTCAAGCCCGCCTACAAGGGCCAGATCGTGATGCCCAACCCGGCCAGCTCGGGCACCGGCTTCTTCGACGTGACCGCCTGGCTCACGTTGTGGGGCGACGACAACGGCAAGGGCGGTGGCTGGAAGTACATGGACGGCCTGCACGAGAACATCGGCCAGTACACCCACAGCGGCAGCAAGCCCTGCAACATGGCTGCCGCCGGTGAATACGTGGTGGGCATCAGCTTCGAATACCGCGCCAATGCCAACAAGGCCAAGGGCGCGCCGATCGACCTGGTGTTCCCGAAGGAAGGCCTGGGTTGGGACCTGGAAGCCTTCGCCATCCACAAGGGCACCAAGAAGCTCGACGCCGCGAAGAAGTTGGCCGACTGGGCCAGCAGCAAGGACGCGATGCTGCTGTACGGCAAGAACTTCGCCATCACCGCCCAGCCCGGCGTGGCTGCACCGCTGGCCAACGTGCCCAAGGACTACGAGGCCCGCCTGGTGAAGATGGACTTCACCGTGGCCGCCGATAGCCGTGAACGCGTGCTGGCCGAATGGACCAAGCGCTACAACGCCAAGAGCGAGCCCAGGAAGTAAGCCCCTTCGCTGCAACCCGTGGACACCTACCTCCAGCTGGAAGGCATCACCAAGGCGTTCGGCAGCTTCCAGGCCTTGCAGGGCATCGACCTGCAGATTGCGCAGGGCGAGTTCATCTGCTTCCTGGGGCCGTCGGGTTGCGGCAAGACCACGCTGCTGCGCATCATTGCAGGGCTGGAAGGCCAGACCGCCGGCCACATCCGCCAGGGCGGGCGCGACATCTCCACCCTGCCCCCGGCGCAGCGTGACTACGGCATCGTTTTCCAGTCGTATGCGCTGTTCCCCAACCTGAGCGTGGCCGACAACGTGGCTTACGGCCTGGTGAACCGCAAGGCGCCCAGGGCGCAGACCACCGCACGGGTGCGCGAGCTGGTGGCCCTGGTGGGCTTGCCCGGCAGCGAGGGCAAGTACCCCGCGCAGCTGTCGGGCGGGCAGCAGCAGCGCATTGCGCTGGCGCGGGCGCTGGCCACGGCGCCCGGCCTGCTGCTGCTGGACGAGCCGCTGTCGGCACTCGACGCCATCGTGCGGGTGCAGCTGCGCCAGGAGATCAAGCGCCTGCAACGCCAGCTGGGCGTGACCACCATCATGGTCACCCATGACCAGGAAGAGGCGCTGAGCGTGGCCGACCGCATCGTGGTGATGAACCATGGCGTGATCGAGCAGGTGGGCACACCGCTGCAGGTCTACCGTGAGCCGGCCAGCGCCTTCGTGGCCGACTTCGTCGGCCGCATCAACACCCTGCCCGCGCGCACGGCCGACGGCGGCGCGCTGCAGATCGGCCAGCACCAGGTGCCGGTGGAGCACGGCATGGCGGCCGGGCGCGATGTCAGCGTCTACCTGCGGCCCGAGGACGTGCTGGCCCGGCCCATCGCCCCGGGTGAGCCGCATGTCTTCGCCGCGCAGATCCAGGCCGTTGAATTCCTCGGCGCCTATTGCCTGGTGACGGTGCAGGCCGCCGCGCTGGGCAACCACGCGCTGAAGGTGGTGCTGTCGCTGAACTTCCTGTCGGAGCAGGCGCTGGACGTGGGCGCCACGCTGCCGCTGAAGCTGCTGCCCGAGCGGCTGCGGGTGTTTGCCTGACCCATCCATGACGGCAGGCGTGCGCATCGCCCCCAAACTGCAGCAGCGGGTGGACCCAAGGCAGCGCGTGGCCCATGCGGGGCTGGCAGTCGTGCTGCTGCTGCTGCTGGCTTTTCTGGCCGCACCGCTGGCGGCCATCCTGCTGCAGGCGCTGGAAGACGCCGGCGGCCGCTTCGTCGGCCTGGCCAACTTCATCGCCTATGCGCGCACGCCGGCGCTGCTGCAGTCGCTGGTCAACAGCCTGTGGGTGTCGGCCCTGGTCACCGTGATCGTCATCCCGCTGGCCTTCGGTTTTGCCTATGCGCTGCAGCGCAGCCGCATGCGCCTGAAGCCCCTGTTCCGCGGCATCACCCTGCTGCCGCTGCTGGCGCCCAGCCTGCTGTCGGCCATCTCGCTGATCTACTGGTTCGGCAACCAGGGCGTGCTCAAGGATGCGATGCAGGCCGTGGGCATCGCCCAGATCTACGGTGCACCCGGCGTCGTGGTGGCCGAGTGTTTTGCGGTGTTTCCGCATGCGCTGATGATTTTGATCACCGCGCTGGGCGCGGCCGACGGCCGGCTGTACGAGGCCGCCGCCGCCATGGGCACACGGCCGCTGCGGCGCTTTTTCACCATCACCCTGCCGGGCGCCAAGTACGGGCTGATCTCGGCCGCGCTGGTCAGCTTCACCCTGGTGATCACCGACTTCGGCATCCCCAAGGTGATCGGCGGCAACTTCAACATGCTGGCCACCGATGTGTTCAAGCTGGTCATCGGCCAGCAAGACTTCCAGCGTGGTGCGGTGGTGGCCCTGCTGCTGCTGGCCCCGGCGGTGCTCACCTTCGCGGTCGACCGCTGGGTAGCCGGCCGACAGACCGCGCTGCTGACCGCCCGCGCCGTGCCCTACCGCCCGGCGGCCAAGCCCTGGCGCGACAGCCTGGCCACGCTGTACTGCCTGCTGATCGCCGCCCTGGTGCTGGCGATGATGGGCATGGCGGTGTTTGCCTCGTTGGCCAGCTTCTGGCCCTACAACCTGGCGCCCACGCTCAAGCACTACACCCTGGGCCTGGTCGATGCCGAGGTGGGCACCGCCTTCGTCAACAGCCTGACCATGGCCGCAGGCACGGCCGTGTTCGGCACCGCCCTGGTGTTTGCAGGCGCCTACCTGCTGGAAAAGACCCAGGGCGCCAGCCCGCTGAGAAGCGCCGTGCGCCTGCTGGCCATGCTGCCGATGGCCGTGCCGGGCCTGGTGCTGGGCCTGGGCTACATCTTCTTCTTCAACGCCCCGGGCAACCCGATGGGCGGGCTGTACCACACGATGGCGCTGCTGACCGTCTGCACCATCGCCCACTTCTACACCACCGGCCACCTCACCGCCGTGACGGCCCTGAAGGCGCTGGATGCCGAGTTCGAGGCCGTGTCCGCCAGCCTGAAGGTGCCGTGGTGGGTGACGCTGCGGCGGGTGACGCTGCCGATCTGCACGCCGGCGATCATCGACATTGCCCGCTACTTCTTCATCAACGCGATGACCACCATCTCGGCGGTGGTGTTCCTGTATGCGCCCGAGACCAAGGTGGCGGCGATCGCCATCCTGAACCTTGACGAAGCAGGCGAGATGGGCGCGGCCGCCGCCTGCGCGGTGCTGATCACGGCCGCATCCAGTGTGGCGATGCTGGCCTTCAGCGCGCTGGCCTGGATGGTGGAAAAGAAGAACCAGGCCTGGAGAACATGACCATGGAGACACACTGATGGACCGCGACCGCATCCTGCTTACCCCCGGCCCGCTGACGACCACGCTGCGCACCAAGCTGGCGATGCTGCACGACTGGGGATCATGGGACGCCGACTTCAACGCGGTGACGGCCGGCGTGCGCAGCCGCCTGCTCGACATCGTGCACGGCCACGGCACGCATGTGGTGGTGCCGCTGCAGGGCAGTGGCACCTTCAGCGTGGAAGCCGCGGTGGCCACGGTGGTGCCCAAGGACGGCCATGTGCTGGTGCTGGACAACGGCGCCTACTGCAAACGCGCCGGCAAGCTGACCCAGATGATGGGCCGGCGCGTCAGCACCGTGGCTTTTGCCGAAGATGCCCCGGTGTCGCCCGCCGTGCTGGACGCGCGCCTGCGCACCGATGCCAGCATCACCCATGTGGTGCTGATCCACTGCGAGACCGGTGCCGGCGTCGAGAACCCGCTGGCCGATGTGGCGGCGGTGTGTGAACGCCACGGCAAGGGCCTGATCGTCGATGCGATGAGCAGCTTTGCGGCGCTGCCCATCGACGCCCGCACGGTGCGCTTCGACGCCCTGGTGGCCGCCAGCGGCAAGTGCCTGGAAGGCGTGCCGGGCATGGGCTTCGTGTTCATCCGCCAGGCGGTGCTGGCCGGCTGCGCCGGCAACAGCCAGAGCCTGGCGATGGACCTGCACGACCAGCACCAGTACATGGAAAAAACCGGCCAGTGGCGCTTCACCCCGCCCACCCATGTGGTGGTGGCGCTGGCCGAGGCCATCAGCCAGTTTGTCGAGGAAGGCGGCCAGCCCGCCCGGCTGGCGCGTTATGCCGCCAACTGCGCCACCCTGATTGGCGGCATGCGCCAGCTGGGCCTCAAGCCCTTCCTGAAGCCCGACCACCAGGCGCCGATCATCGTCACCTTCCATGCGCCGGCGCACCCGGCCTATGACTTCCAGCGCTTCTACCAGGCGGCCAAGCGGCGCGGCTTCATGCTCTACCCGGGCAAGCTGACGACGGTGGACACCTTCCGCGTGGGCTGCATCGGCGCCATCGGCAGCCTGGAGATGCAGCAGGCGGTCAACGCCGTGGGCGAGACCTTGCACGAGATGGGCATCCCCACCAGCCCCGCCTGACAGGCGCTGCCGCGCTGGCACACTGCAACCCATGCCCTACCGCGCCACACTCGGCAGCGAGACCTTCCACTTCGACAGCCTGGCCACGCTGCTGGCCAAGGCCACGCCCGCACGCTCGGGCGACGAGCTGGCCGGCGTGGCCGCCGACAGCGCGGCCCAGCGCGTGGCCGCCCGCCTGGCCCTGGCCGACCTGCCGCTGGCCACCTTTCTGCAAGAGGCGCTGGTGCCCTACGAGGCCGACGAGGTCACGCGCCTGATCATCGACAGCCACAGCGCCGCCGCCTTTGCGCCAGTGGCCCACCTCACCGTGGGTGGCTTGCGCGACTGGCTGCTGGGCGACGCTGCCACCACGCCGGGGCTGGCCGCACTGGCGCCCGGCCTCACGCCCGAGATGGTGGCCGCAGTCAGCAAGCTGATGCGCAACCAGGACCTGATCGCGGTGGCGCGCAAGGTCAATGTGGTCACGCGGTTTCGCAACACCATCGGCCTGCCCGGCCACCTGGCGGTGCGGCTGCAGCCCAACCACCCGGCCGACAGCCCGGCCGGCATCGTCGCCAGCATGCTTGACGGGCTGATGTACGGCGCCGGCGATGCGGTCATCGGCATCAACCCGGCAGCCGACAGCGTGCCGGCGCTGGTGGACCTGCTGCACCTGCTGGACGGCCTGATCCACACCCACCAGGTGCCCACGCAAAGCTGCGTGCTGACCCATGTCACCAACACCCTGCAGGCCATCGACCAGGGCGCACCGGTCGATCTGGTGTTCCAGAGCATCGCCGGCACGCAGGGCACCAACACCAGCTTCGGCGTGAGCCTGGCGCTGCTGGATGAAGCCCATGCCGCGGCGCTGTCGCTGCGGCGCGGGCCGCTGGGCGACAACTGCATGTACTTCGAGACCGGCCAGGGCAGCGCGCTGTCGGCCAACGCCCACCACGGCGTGGACCAGCAGACGCTGGAAGCCCGCGCCTATGCGGTGGCGCGGCGCTATCGGCCGCTGCTGGTCAACACCGTGGTCGGCTTCATCGGGCCCGAATACCTGTACGACGGCAAGCAGATCATCCGCGCCGGGCTGGAAGACCACTTCTGCGGCAAGCTGCTGGGCCTGCCGATGGGCTGCGACATCTGCTACACCAACCATGCCGAAGCCGACAGCGACGACATGGACAACCTGCTGGTGCTGCTGGCCACCGCCGGGCTGAACTTCATGATGGGCGTGCCGGGCGCCGACGACGTGATGCTGAACTACCAGAGCACCTCGTTCCACGACGCGTTGTTCGTGCGCCAGTTGCTGGGCCTGCAGCGCGCACCCGAATTCGAAGCCTGGCTGCAGCGCCAGGGCCTCACCGATGGCCAGGGCCGCTTGCAGCCGGTGGCGGCGCGGCCTGCGCTCACCCAGGGCTTCAGCCCCTGGCTGGACGGGCCGGCGCCATGACCAGCCTGCCGCAAGACACCACCCCGCCGCCCGACCCCTGGGCCGAGCTGCGCCGCCACACCCCCGCCCGCATCGCCCTGGGCCGCGCCGGTGCCGCCCTGCCCACGCACGAGGTGCTGCGCTTTGCCGCTGCCCATGCCCAGGCGCGTGATGCGGTGCACGTGGCGCTGGATGTGCCGGCGCTGCAGGCCGACCTGGCCGTGGCCGGCTGGGCCAGCACCGTGGTGCACAGCCGCGCCGCAAGCCGCACGGTCTACCTGCGCCGCCCTGACTTTGGCCGCCGCCTGGCACCCGACAGTGCCGACGCGCTGCAGGCCCTGGGCATTGGCCCGGTGGACCTGGCGGTGGTGCTGGGTGACGGCCTGTCGGCCGTGGCACTGCAGCGGCATGCGGTGCCGGTGCTGCAGGCTCTGCGCGCGGCGCTGAACGGCCGCCTCACGCTGGCGCTGCCGGTCATCGCCACGCAAGCCCGGGTGGCACTGGGCGATGAGATCGGCGCGCTGCTGCAGGCACGGCTGGTGCTGGTGCTGCTGGGCGAGCGGCCCGGCCTCAGTTCGCCCGACAGCCTGGGCGCCTACCTCACCCATGCGCCGCAGCTGGGCTGCCACGATGCCCAGCGCAACTGCGTCAGCAACATCCGCCCCGCCGGCCTGCCGCCGGTGGTGGCCGCCCAGCGCCTGGCCTGGCTGGCCACCGAGGCGCTGCGCCGCCGCCTGACCGGCGTGGGGCTGAAGGACGACAGCGCGCTGGCGCTGCTGGGCGGGCCGGCGGCACAACCCGGCATAGGCGCATGAACAACAGCACCCTGGCCGTCTTCGACCTCGACAACACCCTGCTGACCGGTGACAGCGATGTGCTGTGGTGCGAGTTCCTGGTCGCCCAGGGCCTGCAGCCACCGGACCAGCTGGCGCTGAATGCCCGCATGGACGCCGGCTACCGCGCCGGCACGGTGTCGGTGGCCGACTTCTCGCAGTTCCATGTCGGCACGCTGGGCAGGCGCAGCCCGGGCTTCTGGGCACCCTGGCTGCAGCGCTTCCTGCAGCAGGTGGTGTTGCCGCGCCTGCCGGCGTCTGCCCGCGCCCTGGTGGCGCAACACCGCGATGCCAGCCACACCCTGGTGCTGAGCACCGCCACCAACCGCGTCATCACCGCGCTGACGGCCGCCGCCAGCGATTCGGCCAACGACCTGCCGCTGCTGCGGGCCGTGGGCCACCCGGTGGTGGTGGACCCGGACATCCGCCTGCTGGCCGAGGCCCAGGCCCTGGGCTGGCCGGTGCTGCGCCTTGACCGCCCTTCATGACACCCCCACATGCCCACCCTGCCCCCGATCGAACTGCACCCCCCCGACATCCGCCCGTTTGCCAACGGCAACACCGGCGTGCCCTATGTGCACCGCATCGATTCCGGCCGCCCCGGGCCGGTGGTGATGGTGCAGGCGCTGACCCACGGCAATGAGCTGTGCGGCGCCATCGCGCTGCAGTGGCTGTTCAGCCAGCCCCTGGCACCGCTGCATGGCAGCCTGGTGCTGGCGTGTGCCAACGTGGCCGCCTTTGAGCGCTTCGACCCGGCGGCGCCGCATGCATCGCGTTGTGTCGATGAAGACCTGAACCGGGTGTGGGCCGACGACGTGCTGTTCGGCCCGCGTGATTCGGCGGAGTTGCGGCGCGCGCGTGCGCTGCAGCCCTTCGTCGATGCGGCCGACCTGCAGCTCGACATCCATTCGATGAGCGACCCCTGCCGCCCGCTGATGGTCTGCGGCACGCAGGAGAAGAACGCCGCCTTGGCCCGCCAACTGGGCACGCCGGCCGACCTGCTGATCGACACCGGCCACCCGGCCGGATTGCGCATGGTCGAGCGCGGGGGCTTCGGCGACCCCGCCAGCCCGCGCCAGGCCCTGCTGGTGGAATGCGGCCAGCACTGGGAGCGCAGCGCCACCGATGTCGCCATCGACACGCTGGTGCGCTTTCTGCACCTGGCCGGCGTGGTCGATGCGGGGTGGGCCGCCGCCCGCACCCGCCTGCCGCTGCCAGCGCAGCAGCACCTGGTGCGGGTGACCGAAGCGGTGGTGGCACGCAGCAGCAACTTCCGCTTCCTGGTGCCGGCCGACGGCCTGGGCGTGGTGCCAGCCGCCGGCACGGCCATCGCCGAAGACAGCGGCCATGTCTGGCACACGCCCTATGACGACGCGGTGCTGGTGATGCCATCGACCGCCCATGCCAAGGCGGGCAACACGGTGGTGCGGCTGGGGCGGTTCGAAGCCTTGCCGCCCCTGCAAACCGGCTGAACCCGTCCGGTCAGCGGCTGGACCAGAAGGCGCGCTGCATCGCCACCGTCTCATCGATGATGGCCTGCACCGGGCCGATCAACTCCACCGCCTTCTGGCCGTGGCTGAAGACATGGGCCGCCGGCACGCTCAGCGTCGGGTTCTCGGCATGGTTGCCGGTGACAGCAAGCAGCTGCGCCTCGGTCATGCCGTAGACCACCCGGCCGATGTTGGCCCAGTAGGCGGTGCCGGCGCACATGCAGCAGGGCTCGACGGCGGTGTACAGGGTGCAGCCCCACAGCACCTCGGGCGTGAAGTTGCTGGCCGCCACCCGGGCCAGCGTGGCCTCGGCATGGTTGACGGTGTCGATGTTGCACTGCTCCAGCAGCACCGTCTCATGGTCGGGGCCCACCAGCACCGCACCGAACGGATGGCGGCCCAGCGCCATGGCACGCCGTGCCACGTCATTGGACCGGCGCAGGTGGCGCAATATCTGCTCGGCGCTGGGCGCTGTGCGGGCGGCGGTGTCGGTCATCGCTCGGCTCCAGGTCGCGGGCTTGTGTGGCTGAACTGCGTGGCCCGGCGCGGGGCAACTACACCAGCACCCGCTCGATGCCACCCGCATTGGCCCGGCCCACGTAATCCTGCATCCAGGTCTCGCCCAGGATCTTGCGCGCCATCTCCACCACGATGTAGTCGGCCTCCAGCAGGCCGGTCTGCATGTCGTCCAGGTAACGGCTCAGGCCCTGCAGGCAGCTGGGGCAGCTGGTCAGGATCTTGACGTTGGCACCCGCCGCCACGCTGCCGGTGGCGCGCAGCGCCACTTCGTCATGGCGCAGCTCTTCTTCCTTGCGGAAGCGCACCTGTGTGCTGATGTCGGGCCGGGTCACGCCCAGCGTGCCGCTCTCGCCGCAGCAGCGGTCGCTCTTCAACACATTCGGGCCGACCAGTGCCTTCACCGTCTTCATCGGCTCCTGCAGCTTCATCGGGCTGTGGCAGGGGTCGTGGAACAGGTAACCCGCTGCATTGCCATCCTGCGCGCCGGGCAGGGTGATGCCTTTTTCCAGCAGATATTCATGGATGTCGATGATGCGGCAGCCGGGGAAGATCTTGTCGAACTGGTAGCCCTGCAGTTGGTCGTAGCAGGTGCCACAGCTGACCACCACCGTCTTGATGTCCAGGTAGTTCAGGGTGTTGGCCACGCGGTGGAAGAGCACCCGGTTGTCGGTGATGATCTTCTCAGCCTTGTCGAACTGGCCGCTGCCGCGCTGCGGGTAGCCGCAGCACAGATAACCCGGCGGCAGCACGGTCTGTACACCGGCATGCCACAGCATGGCCTGGGTGGCCAGGCCCACCTGGCTGAACAGCCGCTCCGATCCGCAGCCGGGGAAGTAGAACACCGCCTCGGTCTCCGATGTGGTGGCCACCGGATTACGGATGATGGGCACATAGTCCCGGTCTTCGATGTCGAGCAGCGCGCGCGCCGTCTTCTTGGGCAGGCCACCGGGCAGCTTCTTGTTGATGAAGTGGATGACCTGCTGCTTGATGGGCGCCGCACCCAGCGTGGCCGGCGGGGCCGTGGTCTGCTTGCGGGCCGCCAGCTTCAGCACTTCGTTGGCCAGGCGCTGTGCCTTGAAGCCCACATCCACCATCACGCTGCGCACCAGCTTGATGGTCTGCGGATTGGTGGCATTGAGCATCAGCATGGCCGCAGCATTGCCGGGGCGAAAGCTCTTCTTGCCCATCTTGCGCAGCAGGTTGCGCATGTTCATCGACACGTCGCCGAAGTCGATCTTCACCGGGCAGGGGCTCAGGCACTTGTGGCCGACGGTGCAATGGTCGGCCACGTCCTCGAACTCTTCCCAGTGCTTCAGGCTGACGCCGCGGCGGGTCTGCTCTTCATAGAGGAAGGCCTCGATCAGCAGGCTGGTCGCCAGGATCTTGTTGCGGGGCGAATACAGCAGGTTGGCGCGTGGCACATGGGTGGCACACACCGGCTTGCACTTGCCGCAACGCAGGCAGTCCTTGATGCTGTCGGCAATGGCGCCGATGTCGCTCTGCTGCATGATCAGCGACTCATGCCCCATCAGGCCGAAGCTGGGCGTGTAGGCATGGCTCAGGTCGGCTGCGTGAACTTCGTCACCCAGGCGTTTCAGCGCATCGCCGCGCAGCAGCTTGCCCTTGTTGAAGCGGCCTTCGGGGTCGATGCGGGCCTTGTAGTCGGTGAAGTCCGCCATCTCGGCGTCACTCAGGAATTCGAGCTTGGTGATGCCGATGCCATGCTCGCCGCTGATCACCCCGCCCAGGCTGCGGGCCAGGGCCATGATGCGGGCCACCGCCTCATGCGCCGTCTGCAGCATGGCGTAGTTGTCTGAGTTGACGGGGATGTTGGTGTGCACATTGCCGTCACCGGCGTGCATGTGCAGCGCCGCCCACACCCGGCCGCGCAGCACTTCGGCGTGGATGCGCTTGAACTCGGCGACGATCGGCGACAACGCTGCGCCAGCAAACAGCAGCTCGCAGGGCTTGAGGATCTGCTGCTTCCAGCTGGCGCGCAGGCTGTGGTCCTGCAACAGGTCGAAGTGGCTGCGGCCGCCTTCGCCGCCCACCGCGGTTGCGCCAGCAGCCGGCGCCTGGCCCGGTGCGGCGGTCACATCCAGGTGGTGCAGCCAGTGCAGCCATTCATCCCGCACCGCACGCAGGCCGGCCAGGGCCTGCTGCACCCGGTCTTCCAGCAGCTCGGCGCTGGGGATCTCGCTGGCGTCGTCGGTCTTGCCCAGTGGCAGGCTGCCCGCCTTGTCGGCGTCCGTCAGGAAGGCTTCCAGCCGGTCGACCAGCTCCAGCTTGTTGCGCAGGCTCAGCTCGATGTTGATGCGCTCGATGCCCAGGGTGTACTCACCCATGCGCTCCAGCGGGATCACCACGTCCTCGTTGACCTTGAAGGCATTGGTGTGGCGGGCAATGGCCGCCGTGCGCTTGCGGTCGAGCCAGAACTTCTTGCGCGCATCGGCGCTCACCGCCACGAAGCCTTCACCGCTGCGGCTGTTGGCGATGCGCACCACCTCGCTGGTGGCACGCGCCACGGCGTTCTCGTCGTCGCCGACGATGTCGCCCACCAGCACCATCTTGGGCAAGCCGCCGCGCTTGCTCTTGGTGGTGTAGCCCACCGCCTTCAGGTAGCGGTCGTCCAGGTGCTCCAGGCCGGCCAGGACAGCCCCACCGGGCTTTTTGGCTTCTTCGAACAGGAAGTTTTTGATCTCGACGATCGACGGCACCGAGATGATCGGGTTGCCGAAGAATTCCAGGCACACCGTGCGCACATGCGGCGGCATCTTGTGCACGATCCAGCGCGCGCTGGTGATCAGGCCGTCGCAGCCTTCCTTCTGGATGCCGGGCAGGCCGGCCAGGAACTTGTCGGTGACGTCCTTGCCCAGGCCGGCCTTGCGGAACACGCCGCCGGGGATGTCGAGCCGCTCGGTCTTTTCCAGGTGCTTGCCGCTGGCGTCGAACCAGCGCAGCTCGAAGCTGGCCAGCGGGATGTCATGGATCTTGCCCAGGTTGTGGTTCAGGCGCACCACTTCCAGCCACTTGGCCTGTGGCGTCACCATGCGCCATGAGGCCAGGTTGTCGAGCGCCGTGCCCCACAGCACCGCCTTCTTGCCGCCGGCATTCATCGCGATGTTGCCGCCGATGCAGCTGGCCTCGGCGCTGGTGGGGTCGACGGCAAACACATGGCCGGCGCGCTCGGCCGCATCGGCCACGCGTTGGGTCACCACGCCAGCCCCGGTCCACACCGTGGCCACGGGTTGGTCAACACCCGGCAGGGCGACGAATTCGACCTCGCTCATCTGCTCGAGCTTCTCGGTGTTGATGACCGCACTCTTCCAGGTCAGCGGCACCGCGCCGCCGGTGTAGCCGGTGCCACCGCCCCGCGGGATGATGGTCAGGCCCAATTCGACACAACCGGCCACCAGCGCGGCCATCTCGGCCTCGGTGTCGGGCGTCAGCACCACGAAGGGGTATTCCACCCGCCAGTCGGTGGCGTCGGTCACATGCGACACCCGCGACAGGCCGTCGAACTTGATGTTGTCCTTCGCGGTAGCGCGGCCCAGCACCTTGCGGCTGCGCGTGCGCAGGCTGGTCACGGTGGCAAAGTGGCCGGCAAAGCGTTCCACCGCTGCACGCGCCATCTGCAGCAGCTCACCCACATGGCGGTCGCGCACGGCGTCGGCATCTGGCGTGCGGCGCTGGGCCACCTCGCTCAACCTGTGGTTCAACGCGTCAATCAGCAACTGCCGGCGCTTGGGGTTGTCGAGCAGGTCATCTTCGAGGTAAGGGTTGCGCTGCACCACCCAGATGTCGCCCAGCACTTCATACAGCATGCGGGCAGACCGGCCGGTGCGGCGCTCGTCGCGCAGCAGGTTCAGCAGTTCCCAGGCGCGGGCACCCAGCAGCCGCACCACGATCTCACGGTCGGAGAACGAGGTGTAGTTGTAGGGAATCTCGCGCAACCGGGGTGCGTGCGACAACGCATCGGCATGGGCGGGGGGCTGGGCCAGCTGGGTCAGGTCGATCGGTGCATTCATGGGGCGCAGGTGCCGGGTGCAGGGTGGACGGTCAATGACGCCATGGCAGGCACTTCAAAACATGTAATTATCGCAGCGCGGCACCGGCCACTGTTGCCCCCAGGCAGCGGGCCCGCACCGGCTGGCGGGTTAATCCCGTTGCGTGCACCGCTTGCGGCATGACAGAAACGCGACTGTCACAGAGCGCCGACACACTCAGGCCTTTTCTGCCCTGACGCCTTCACGGAGATGACATGAAACTGAAACTTACCGCAGCAGTCCTGGCTGCTGCAGCAGCCCTTTGCGCCCCGGCAATGGTGCACGCACAGACCGAGATCCAATGGTGGCACTCGATGGGCGGCGCCCTGGGCGAGTGGGTCAACGACCAGGCCAACGACTTCAACGCCAGCCAGAAGGACTACAAGGTCGTGCCCACCTTCAAGGGCAGCTATGACCAGAGCATGACCGCAGCGATCGCCGCCTTCCGCGCCGGCAATGCGCCCCACATCCTGCAGGTGTTCGAAGTGGGCACCGCTACCATGATGGCCAGCAAGAACGCCATCGTGCCGGTGGCCAAGGTGATGGCCGACGCCGGCTACAAGTTCGACCCCAAGGCCTACGTGGGCGCGGTGGCGGGTTACTACACCGCCCCCAATGGCCAGATGCTGAGCTTCCCGTTCAACAGCTCGACGCCGGTCTTCTACTACAACAAGGACGCCTTCAAGGCCGCCGGGCTCGACCCCGAGAAGGCACCGGGCACCTGGCCCGAGGTGGCCCTGGCCGCCGCCAAGCTCAAGGCCAGCGGCCACAAGTGCCCGTTCACCACCAGCTGGCAGAGCTGGACGCAGCTGGAGAGCTTCAGCGCCTGGCACAACGTGCTGTTCGCCACCAAGAACAACGGCTACAGCGCGCTCGACACGCGCCTGGTGATCAACACCCCGCTGCATGTGCGCCACATCGAGAACCTCGCCAACATGAGCAAGCAGGGCCTGTTCGTCTACAAGGGCCGCGCCAACGTGCCCGACGCCACCTTCCCGTCGGGTGAATGCGCGATGTACACCGGTTCGTCGGCGCTGTACTCCAGCGT
>JARXAJ010000041.1 GCA_029865965.1 Aquabacterium sp. | reverse complement strand
GTGCTGCTGTGCTGGCTGGCGCAACCCGCGGCACCCTGGCGCCCGCGCCGGCGCCTGCTGGCCCTGCCGCTGCTGCTGCTGGTAGCGGCCATGCTGCCGGGCTTCGACCAGGTGGCCCGGCGTGACGAGCTGCGGCTGGCGGTGCACTTCGACCGCGAGGCCAACCTGCGCCGGGTGCGGGTGCAGCAATTGCTGGCCACGCCGATGGACGCCACGCTGACCCTGCGCGGCGTGCTGGCGGCTGGCGCCACCACGCCTGATGTGGCCCTGTTCGACCAGTTGTCGGCCAGCTGGATGGCGCGCATTGCCGGCTTGCGCGCCACGGGCTGGCTGGAACGCAGCGCCGCCGCCACCGTGTTGCCCCATGCCCAGCTGCACAAGGGCGAGGCCAGTGCCCTGCCCGGCACCCGGCTCGGGCCCGCAGGCAGCCTGGTGCTCGATGCCGGCCTGGACCAGGCCGTGGCCCGCGCCCTGGCCCGGCCTGCGCAGCCGGTGGTGCACCCGCTGCAGCAGCCGGTCAGTGGCAATCCGTCCACGCAGCTGCTGGTGCTGCAGGCCGTGCCCGCCGCCAGCGGCAGCACCACCAGCCGCCTGGTGTTTGCGCGGGTCGACAGCCAGGCCCTGCTGGCGCCCGCCCTGCCCGACGCCGACGACCCGAACCTGCGTGTGTGCCTGGTCGGTGCGGGCGCCGGCAGCAACGTGCGCCAGCGGCTGGCCGGGCCGCCGGGCTGCGAAGCCGATGTGCCGGCCCGGGCCCTGCGCGCCCAGCCGTTTGCCCTGACCGTGGGCGAGCAGCGGCTGGACCTGCTGGTGACCGAACCGGACACGGCAGACAACCGCTTGTTCACCGCCGTGTGGATGCTGGCGCTGCCGGCGGTGCTGGGGGCGGCCATGCTCAGTGCCCTGCTGCTGGCACTGAGCGGGCGGCTGCGCCGCATCGAGGACAGGGTGCGCGAGCGCACCGCCGCCCTGCAGGCCGAGATCGATGAACGCCGCCAGGCCGAAGCCCGCCTGGCTGTCAGCGAGCAGCGCTTCCGGGCCATCTTCGACAGCGTGAACATCGGCGTCACCGTGGTCGACCCGGCGGGCCGCATCGTCGAGGTGAACCCCGCGTTCTGCCAGATGATGGCTTGCACGCCGGCCGACCTGCTGAACAGGCCGCTGGCCGACTTCCGCCTGCCCGACGTGGCCGAGGACGACGGCACGGCCGCGGCCATGGGCGGCGGCGAGGCCCGCCGCCAGCGCTTCATCACGCCCGACGGCCGCATGCTGCAGGTGGCTGCCAGCCTGCGCACCCTGCACGACGCCAGCGGCGCACCGGTGGCCACCGTGGGTGCGCTGCAAGACCTGACCCAGGTGCTGCGCCTGCGTGAAGCCGAGCGCGAGCGCGAGCAGGCCGAGGTGGCCAGCCGCACCAAGAGCGACTTCATGGCCCGGCTCAGCCATGAGCTGCGGGCGCCGCTGAACGCCATCGTCGGCTTTGCACAGATGCTGGGCAACAGCGACGTGACCGGCCACGACGGCGGCCTGCAGCCCCAGCAGCGCCATGGCCTGGCCCAGATCCGCCAGGCCGGCTGGCACCTGCTGGACATGGTCAACGACGTGCTCGATCTGTCGCGCATGGAAGCCGGCGGGCTGCGGTTGACGCTGGAGCCCGTGTCCTTGCCCGACCTGGCGCAGGAAGCGATGGCCATGGTGGAGCCGGCTGCGCAACAGGCCCAGGTGGCGCTGCAACTGTCGCTGAGCCCGCAGGCCGAATGGGTGCAGGCCGACCCGGTGCGCCTGCGCCAGGTGCTGGTCAACCTGCTGGGCAACGCGGTGAAGTACAACCGGCGCAGCGGCAGCGTCACGTTGCGCACCCGGCCCGGCGCGGTAGGCGAGATCCGCATCGAGGTGGAGGACACCGGCATCGGCATGCGCGAGGACCAGCTGGCCGAACTGTTCACGCCGTTCCACCGGCTGGGGCGCGACCAGGCCGGCGTGCCGGGCCAGCCGGGCAGCCAGGGCACCGGCATCGGCCTGGTGATCTGCCGCAAGCTGACCGACCTGATGGGCGGCACGCTGGAAGTGCACAGCCAGGAGGGCCAGGGCTCGGTGTTCGGCATCACCCTGCCGCGCCCTGCCGGCGAGCCGCAGCGCGCCGAGGTCCACAGCGGCATGGCCGGGCTGCCGCGCATCAGCATCGGCAAGGTGCTCTACATCGAAGACAACCTGGCCGACACCCAGGCCATGCAGGCCTTGCTGGCCCAGCGCCCGGGTGTCAGCCTGGTGTGCGCCGGCACGGCCATCGAAGGCCTGGCGCTGGCGGCAGGCGCCGACCTGGTGCTGCTGGACCTGGACCTGCCCGACCGCCCCGGCATCGAAGTGCTGCGGGCGCTGCGCACCGATGCGCGCTGGCGGGCCTTGCCGGTGATCGTGGTGTCGGGCGAGAGCCGGCCGCAGCGCATCGACGAATGCTTCGATGCCGGCGCCAGCCAGTTCCTGACGAAGCCGCTGGATGGCCAGCAGGTTCTGCGGGCGGTGGATGACGCCCTGACCAGCTGAGACCGGCCCGCCAAAGAAAACGGCCCCTCGCGGGGCCGTTTTGCCTGCAGGCGCAGCGTTGCGCGGGGTCATTCGTCGACGAAGGCTTCCTGACGCTTGGCCTTGATCGACGGCAGCATCACCACCACCACCATCAACAGCGCCGCCGCCAGCAGGCCGGCCGACAGCGGCCGGGTGACGAAGGTTGTCCAGTCGCCGCGCGACAGCAGCAGCGCACGGCGCAGGTTCTCTTCCATCATCGGGCCCAGGATGAACCCCAGCAGCAACGGCGCCGGCTCACAGCCCAGCTTGTAGAAGGCGTAACCGATGACCGCGAACAGGGCCGTCATGAACACGTCGAAATTGTTGTTGTTGAGCGAGTAACTGCCGATGCAGCAGAAGACCACGATGGCCGGGAACAGGAAGCGGTAAGGCACGGTCAGCAGCTTGATCCAGATGCCGATCAGCGGCAGGTTCAGGATCACCAGCATCAGGTTGCCCACCCACATGCTGGCGATCAGGCCCCAGAACAGCTCGGGGTTACTGGTCATCACCTGCGGGCCGGGCTGGATGCCCTTGATCGTCATCGCGCCCACCATCAGCGCCATCACCGCGTTGGGCGGGATGCCCAAGGTCAACATCGGAATGAAGCTGGTCTGCGCACCGGCGTTGTTGGCCGCCTCGGGGCCAGCCACGCCGCGGATGTTGCCCTGGCCGAACGGCACCTCACCGGCGCGGCCACGCGACTTCTTTTCGAGCGTATACGCCGCGAACGACGCCAGCAGCGCGCCGCCACCCGGCAGGATGCCCAGGATCGAGCCCAGTGCCGTGCCCCGCAGCACCGCAGGCGCGGCGTCCTTGAAGTCCTGCTTGTTGGGCCACAAACCGGTCACGTTCTTGGTGAACACCTCGCGCGTCTCGGCCGGGCGGCCCAGGTTGGCGATGATCTCGCCGAAGCCGAACACGCCCATGGCGATGGCGACGAAGCCGATGCCGTCAGTCAGCTCGGGGACGTCGAAGGAAAAGCGCGGCACGCCCGAGATCACGTCGGTGTTGATCTGGCCCAGCAGCAGGCCCAGCACGATCATCGCCAGCGCCTTGATCAGCGAGCCAGAGGCCAGCACCACCGCACCGATCAGGCCCAGCACCATCAGGCTGAAGTACTCAGCCGGGCCGAACTTGAAGGCCACCTCGGTGAGCGGCGGCGCGAATGCCGCGATGATGATGGTGCCCACGCAACCGGCGAAAAACGAGCCCAGGCCAGCCGCCGCCAGCGCCGCGCCCGCCCGGCCCTTGCGCGCCATCTGGTAGCCGTCGATGGCGGTGACCACCGAGCTGGATTCACCCGGCACGTTGATCAGGATGGCCGTGGTCGAGCCACCGTACTGCGCGCCGTAGTAGATGCCGGCCAGCATGATCAGCGCCGGCGTGGCGTCCAGCGCATAGATGCTGGGCAGCAGCATGGCGATGGTGGTGACCGGCCCCAGGCCGGGCAGCACGCCGATCAGGGTGCCCAGCACCGCGCCACCGAAGGCGTACAGCAGGTTGGTCAGCGTGAAGGCCACGCCGAAGCCCAACGACAGGTTGTTCAACAGTTCCATGGTCGGCTCCTCAACCGGTGATGAAGGTCGGCCACAGGGGAAGGATCAGACCCAGCCCCTTGATGAAGATCAGCCACGACCCGATCGTGAGCACCAGCACGCTGATCAGCGAGTCCTTCCAGTGGAATTCATCGCCGGCCAGGGCCGACACGATGATCAGCAGCGGCAGCGAGATCATCAGGCCCAGCCTGGGCAACAGCAGGCCGAACATCACCACCGCGCCGGTGATGATGACCAGCGGCTTCCAGGCAATGGACCCGATCCGGTCACCGTCCTCGGTCTCGACCGTGATCGACGCGAACCAGACCAGCGCCCCCATGATCGCCATCAGCACGCCCAGACCGAACGGGAAATAGGCTGGCCCCGGCCGGGCCGACGAACCGAAGCTGTAGTTGGTGGCGCCCCAGGCGAAGCCCAGGCCCACGACGATAAACATCAGCCCTGACCAGAAATCTTTCTGGCTCTTGATCTTCATTGGGGGTTCTCCTCGAACAGCACGTCAGGTGTGCCGGATTCTAGGGAGCGCCCCCGTGGGGTCCGGTGTGGTTTCCACGTAAGCCGGGCCATGCCGCACCCGGGATGTCGCTGGCGGGACAAGCGGTGCCTGCAGCCGCCCGCCGGGGCGGCTTGTGGCTCAGGATGGCGACCAGGCGGGCGTGGCCCGCAGCACCTCGTCGACGGTGGTCATGCCTTCGGCCACCTTCATCAGGCCGGCCAGGCGCAGCGGGCGCATGCCGTCCTTCACCGCGTGGCGGCGCAGGGCAGCCATGTCATTGGCCGGGTGCACCGCGCGGCGGGCGTCATCGCCCAGCACCAGCAGTTCATACAGGCCCACCCGGCCGCGGTAGCCGGTCTGGCGGCAGGCCAGGCAGCCCACCGGCTTGCAGGGCCGCACGCCGCCCGACAAGCGCCACGGCTGCGCCAGCGCGTCCAGCGTGTCGCGGGTGGTGGCATCGTCACGGGTCTTGCAGGCCGGGCACAGGGTGCGCGCCAGGCGCTGGGCCAGCACGCCGATCACCGTGGCCGAGATCAGGTAGGGCGGCACGCCCAGGTCGGTCAAACGGGTGATGGCCGAGGCCGCGTCGTTGGTGTGCAAGGTACTGAAGACCAGGTGGCCGGTCAGCGCGGCCTGGATCGCCATCTCGGCGGTGGCCAGGTCGCGGATCTCGCCGACCATGATGATGTCCGGGTCCTGGCGCATCAGCGCACGCAGGCCCTCGGCAAAGCCCATGTCGAGTGCGGCCTGCACCTGGGTCTGGTTGAAGGCCGGCTCGATCATCTCGATCGGGTCTTCGATGGTGCAGACGTTCACCGATTCGGTGGCCAGGCTCTTGAGCGTGGAATACAGCGTGGTGGTCTTGCCGCTGCCGGTGGGGCCGGTGACCAGGATGATGCCGTGCGCCTGGCCGATCAGCTGCGCCCAGCGTTCGCCGTCGTGGGCAGAGAAGCCCAGCGCCTCGACACTCTTGACCACCGTCTCGGGGTCGAACACCCGCATCACCATCTTCTCGCCAAAGGCGGTGGGCAGTGTGGACAGGCGCATTTCCACCTCGTCGCCCGCGCCGTCCACGGTGTCAGGGCGCTTGGTCTTGATGCGGCCGTCCTGCGGGCGGCGGCGTTCCACCACGTCCATGCGGCCCAGCAGCTTGATGCGGGCGGTCATCGCGTTCATCACCGTCAGCGGTACCTGGTAGACGGTGTGCAGCACGCCGTCGATGCGGAAGCGGATGGCGCCCATGTCGCGCCGCGGCTCCAGGTGGATGTCGGAGGCGCGCTGGTCGAAGGCGTACTGCCACAGCCAATCCACCACCTGCACCACGCCCTGGTCGTTGGCGTCGAGCTGCTTGTTGGCCTTGCCCAGCTCGACCAGCTGCTCGAAGCTGGAGGTGGCGGCCGTCTCGCCGCTCTTCTGCGCATTGCGCACCGAGCGGGCGAGGTTGTAGAACTCGCTGGTGTAACGCGCCACGTCCTCGGGGTTGGCGATCACCAGCTTCACCCGGCGCCGGCTGTGGGATTCGATCTCGCTGACCCAGCCGGTGTCGAAAGGCTCGCTGGTGGCCACGGTCACCGTGTCAGCCGACACATTGACCGGCAGCACCTTGCGCATTTCGGCGTACTGCAGGCTCATCACCTCGGCCACCCGGCCCACGTCCACCTTCAGCGGGTCGATGCGCAGATAGGGCAGCTGCACGCGCTGGGCCAGCCATTCGGTCAGCGCCTCGCAGTCCAGCGCGCGGCCCTGTTGCTGCAGGCCGGCACCACCCAGGCGCACCAGCGCATGCAGGCTGCTGGCGCCGGCACCGAAGCGCCGCACCACACGCTGGGCGTCGTCGTCGGTGACGATGCCGTCGTCGCGCAGCCAGCCCAGCAGCTGGTGCCAGTCCAGCCGGCCGCGCGGGCGCGCGGCTGCCGCAGCCGCAGCGCTGTCGGCCTTGCTGCCACTGTGGGGGGTGCCGGGCGCGGCCGGCGGCCGCTGGCGTGGGGCGATGGACGTCATGCAGGGGCCAGGTGGGTGCGGCACAGCATGCCGCCTTGCGATGTTAGCCCCGCGCGTGCAGAGCCAGGGCAGCGGGCGCGCGCAGCG
>JARXAJ010000019.1 GCA_029865965.1 Aquabacterium sp. | reverse complement strand
CGCACCGTGGCGTTGGCCATCGGGGTATTGGGCAAACCTTGTGAAAACGCGGCTTCGATCTCGAACCGCAATTGGCCAGCGGCTTCCTGCGCGCAATCCAGCGTCACTGCATCGGTGATGCGCATGCCGTGGCTGTAGCGGCTGGCGTGCCCTTTGGCGGCGAGTTGTTCATTGACCTGCGGGCGAAACCCGTGCACCAGCACCAGCTTGATGCCCATGGCCTGCAGGATGGCCAGGTCTTGCACGAAGTTGTTGAGCTTGCCCGCGGCAATCGCCTCGCCGGCCAGACCCACCACGAAGGTCTTGCCGCGGTAGGCGTGGATGTACGGCGCCACGGCGCGGAACCACGGGATGAAGGTGTGCGGAAAGACCAGGCTCATGGGGCGGCGCGAAGTTGGCCGGATTGTGCCGCAGGGGTTGCGGCAAGCTGCCTGCGCGGCATCAGCCGTGCAGCACCACCAGCAGCGCGGTGGCCAGGCCCGGCCCGGGGTTGCGGATGGCGTGCGCCTGGTCTGCCGCATAACGTGCTGTCTCACCGGCCGCCAGGCTGGCGCTGCTATCGCCGGCGGTGAGCGCCAGCGTGCCGGTCAGCACAGTCAGGTGTTCACGCGATCCGGGTCCGTGCGCCTGTGAATCGAGCACCGCGCCGGCCTGCATCTGCAGCGCATACCACTCAAACTGGCCGGCCAGATCGATGGGGCCCAGGATGCGCAGTTCACAGCCGTTGTCGGCGCCACGCAGCGTGGGCGTGTCGTGGCGCGCCACCGTGGTGATGGCGGGCAGCGTGGGCGCCTGGGCCGACTGCAGCAGGTCGGTGAGCGGCACGCCCAAGGCATTGGCCAGGCGCCAGACCACGGCCACCGTGGGGTTGGCCTGGGCGCGTTCGATCTGCGACAGCATGCTCTTGCTGACGCCAGCGCGGCGCGACAACTCGTCCAGCGACAGCGCCTGCTGTTCACGCAGGGCGGCCAAGGCAACGCCCACGCGGGGGGGCTCGGCGGGGGCGGGGCGGGGGGCGGCTTTGCGCATGGTGCTTGTTGGAGTGTACGGTGTTCGATATAGTGGACAAAAGTTCGATAAACAGAAATGAGGGGTGATGCAATGTCTGCTGTGACCGACTTCCTGGCCCATGTCGATGGCGAGTTGCAGGCCCTGCGCAGCGCTGGCCTGTTGAAGGCCGAGCGGGTGATCGCCAGCACGCAGGGCGCCGAGGTGGTGCTGGCCGATGGCCGGCGGGTGATCAACCTGTGCGCCAACAACTACCTGGGCCTGTCGGCGCACCCGGCGGTGGTGTCGGCGGCGCAAGCGGCGCTGGCCAGCCATGGCTTCGGTTTGAGCAGCGTGCGCTTCATCTGCGGCACGCAAGACCTGCACAAGACGCTGGAACAACGCCTGGCGCGCTTTTTGGGCACTGAAGACGCCATCCTGTATGCCGCGGCGTTCGACGCCAACGGTGGCCTGTTCGAGCCGCTGCTGGGCGAGGGTGACGTGGTCATCAGCGACGCGCTGAACCATGCATCGGTCATCGACGGCATCCGCCTGTGCAAGGCCGAGCGGCGCCGTTATGCCCACAACGACATGGCCGACCTGGCGGCGCAGCTGGCGGCGGCGCGGGCTGGTGGTGCACGGCACATCCTGGTGTTTACCGACGGCGTGTTCTCGATGGACGGCACCGTGGCCCAGCTGCATGTGATGCGCCGGCTGTGCGACGAATTTGGCGCACTGCTGGCCATCGACGAGTGCCATGCCACCGGATTCATGGGCGCCACCGGGCGCGGCACGCATCAACACCGCGGGCTGCTGGTGGACGGCAAGTCGGGCGTGGACATCATCACCGGCACGCTGGGCAAGGCACTGGGTGGCGCGTCGGGCGGCTTCACCGCCGGGCCGGCGGCGGTGGTGGATCTGCTGCGCCAGCGCTCCAGGCCATACCTCTTCAGCAACACCCTGGCGCCGGCAATCGCCGGGGCCAGCATCGCCGTGCTGGATCTGCTGGAGGCCGACACAGTGCTGCGCGACCGGCTGCATGCCAACACTGTCTACTTTCGCCAGGCCATCGCGGCGGCGGGTTTCGAGATCAAGCCGGGCGACCACCCGATCGTGCCGATCATGGTGCACGACGCGGTGGTGGCCCAGCAGCTGGCGGCGCGTCTGCTGGAATTGGGCGTCTACGTGGTGGGCTTCTTCTTCCCGGTGGTGCCGCGCGGGCAGGCGCGCATCCGGGTGCAGCTGAGCGCCGCGCACAGCCGGGCACAGCTGGAAACCGCTGTCGCCGCTTTCAACCGGGCCGGCCGGGAACAGGGGCTGTTGAAATGAATGCGCCCAAGTTCCTGATCCTCGGCGAGGAAGTGTGATGGCGGCGCTGAAGATCCTGATCCTCGGCGCCAACGGCCAGATCGGCACCGAGCTGGCCGAAGCCCTGGCCCAGCGCCACGGCCCTGATGCCGTCGTCACCAGCGACCTGGCGCCGCAAGGCCGCCTGCCCCATCTGCGCCACGAAGCGCTGGACGTGACCGACGCGGCCGCGCTGGCCGCAGCCGTCAAGCGCCACGGCATCACCCAGGTCTACCTGCTGGCCGCAGCGCTGTCGGCCAGCGGCGAGCAGCACCCGCAGTGGGCCTGGCACCTGAACATGACCGGCCTGCTGAATGTGCTGGAGCTGGCGCGCACCGCCAAGCTGCAGCGGGTGTTCTGGCCCAGCAGCATCGCCGCCTTCGGCCCCGGCACACCGGCTGCCGCACCGCAGCACACGGTGATGGACCCGGGCACGGTGTACGGCATCAGCAAGCTTGCCGGTGAGCGCTGGTGCGCCTGGTACCACGCCAAGCACGGCGTGGACGTGCGCAGCCTGCGTTATCCGGGCCTGATCAGCTGGAAGACACCGCCCGGCGGCGGCACCACCGACTATGCGGTGGACATCTTCCACGGCGCCTTGAAGCACGGCCGCTACACCAGCTTCCTGCGGGCCGACACCCGGCTGCCGATGATGTCGATGCGCGACGCCATCCGCGCCACGCTGGCGCTGATGGACGCGCCGGCCGATGCCATCACCGAGCGTGGCAGCTACAACCTGGCGGGTTGCAGCTTCACGCCAGCGGAGATCGCGGCCGAGATCGCCCGCCTGGTGCCCGGCTTCCAGTTCGACTGCCAGCCCGACTTCCGCCAGGCAATTGCCGACAGCTGGCCGCAGGCCGTCGACGACAGCCTGGCCCGGCGCGACTGGGGCTGGGCGCCCCGGTACGACCTGCGGGCGATGGTGGTCGAGATGCTGGCCGAATTGCGGCCACGCATCTGAGGACACACACCGGCCCGCCTGCCGGTCATTGGCGTCAGTTCAGCTCGCAGGCCGTGGTCTGGGTGAAGCCGATGGCCTTGTCGATGCCGGGGCCGCAGTTCACGCTGATGGTGCCCGTCACGGCGCCTTCGGTCAGCAGCAGGGCCTCGTCGTCCTCGCTGCCCATGTCGATGCTGCCCGCCAGGATAAAGGCGGTGGTCGGCAGGCCCTTGAGGGCGAAGTTCAGCTTGTCCATGCTGGCACCGGTGCGTGCATTGAGGTTGGCGCTGACGCGTGCGCCGTTCAACGCGGTGAAGCCGTACAGCACCTCGTCCATGCCTGCGCCGGTGACCAGAGTGCCACCCAGGGTGACTTGCTGCGCGCCCGACAGCATCTCGAAGCCGATCTTGCTGCCCCCGGCCACGCCCACCGGGTTGAAGTTCACCCGTGACGACAGTGTTGGGTCGTCACTCAGGATCTTGGTACCCAGCTCGCCGATGTTGCGTGGGTTGATGTTCATCACCAGGTTCTGGGCCTCGTTGTCGACCGTCAGCTCTGCCTTGCTCATGCCATTGCCGAAGGTCAGATCCATCAGGCCGGTGGCGTTGACACTGCCCTGCTTGAACTGCATTTCGCCTTTGACTTCAGCCATGCCGTCACCCAGGCGCTGGGTCCAGGCGAAGTTGACGGTGTTGGTGAATGACTCCAGTTGCATCTGGATCTTCTTCATGCCCAGGCCGGCCACGATGTTCACGCTGGGCGTGATGTTCACCGGTGCGCCAGCCGGGATGATCCACTTCACGTCGACCTGGGCGTCGCCGGCACCGGTGTCCACGCGCAGATCGAAATCGGCCGCCTGCGTCACTTCGAACTGCACGGCGTCCACGGCAGTGCCACTGCGCCAGTCGATGGCTGAGATGTTGTTGTAGACCGTGCCATCGGGGATGTCGGGCAGGCCGTAAACCTCAACCCGTCCCACCGCCGGGCCGACGATGATCTTGGCATTGGTGGGCAGTGCATAGGTGAAGTTCAGTGTGCGGCCGGCCACTGTGGCGGCCAGCGCCTGCTTGTCGGCTGCCGTGGCGGACTGCGCGTCAACGACGTCTTCGCCGCCGCCGCAGGCGGTCAGGGCCAGGGCGGCCAGGGTCGACAGGATCAGGGGCGTGCGCTTCATGGTGGTCCTCAGTGTGTTGGGTGCGTGCCGAGCGCACGCCCCCGACAGAGCGCCACTGGCCCGCATCAATACCGGGCTCCATCACCTTTCCCCAACTGGCCCCTGCCTGCCGGGGGGGGGGCGCGTATCAGCTGCCCGTTCGTTCACTCCGCGCGTGAAGGCACCGTCAGCCGAGCGCCCCGCGCAATGCGGCCAGCAGCTCGTCCGGTGCTTCGGCCGGCAGGCTGTGGCCTGAATTCAGCACCACCACGTTGGCCGTCAGCGCCGCAGCGATCTCGCGTGTGGCGCGGGGCGGGGTCATCTGGTCGGCCTGGCCCAGCACCAGCGTCACTTTTGCAGTGACCTTGGCGGCTGCATCCAGCCCGCCGATGTAGGCATCACACACGCTGAAGTCATGGTGGAACAGGTTGACCGCGCAACCGCTGGCGTTCGGCCCGGCCAGGCTGCGGCGCATCAGCGCCCGGTTGCTGCCGTGCAGCCACATGCCCGGGCCGGGGTAGCCGGGTTTGGCCGCCAGGGTGCTGATCGAGAAGGCGTTCACCATGTCGATGGCCTTCAGCGGCGCGTCGCGGGCGGTGTTGAGCAGGGCGTCGGACACCTTCATCGGGTAGGCCGTGCCCACCATCACCAGGCGGCCCACCAGCGCCGGTTGGCGGGCGGCGGCCTCCAGGGCGATCAGCGAGCCCATGCTGTGGCCCACCAGCGTGACTTGGCCGGGCTGCTGCACGCCCGCCGCGGCCAGCAGGGCCAGCAGCCAGTCGGCGGTGGCTTCCACGCTGGGCAGCACCGGGCCGGCGCTCTGGCCGTGGCCGGGCAGGTCGAGCGCCAGAACGCCGTACCCGTGGTGGGCGCACCAGCGTGCCAGCAGGGTCCACACGCTGTGGTCGTGCAGCGCGCCGTGGATGAACACCACGCAGGGCAGGGCGGGGTCGAAGGGCTTGCCGCCGGTGTAGACGTGGGCGGAAATGGGCCCATTCGGCCCGTTGACATCGAGCTTCATGCTGCGCGTCCTTGCGCGTTTTGCGCCACCTTCAGCGCCCGCTTCAGGTCGTCGATCAGGTCGGCCGCGTCTTCCAGGCCGATCGACAGCCGGATGGTGCCCGGGCCGATGCCCGCGCGCGCCAGCGCCGCATCGTCCATGCGGAAGTGGGTGGTGGACGCCGGGTGGATCACCAGGCTGCGGCAATCGCCCAC
>JARXAJ010000010.1 GCA_029865965.1 Aquabacterium sp. | reverse complement strand
CGGCAGGCGCTGGCGATCAGCGGCGTGGCATGCGGCGCCAGGCTGTCGCAGCTGCGGCGGGCGGTGGCGTAGTCGGCCTGCACCATCAGGATGGCGGTGCGCCAGGCCCAGGCATCGCCCAGATCGGGCTGCTGGCGCAGCGCCGCGTCCAGGTCGGCCAGGGCCGGTGTGAACCGGTGGTCGAACTGCAGGATCTGCGCGCGCAGCACCCGCACCGCCACAGGCGGGTCGGGCAGGCTGAACCAGGGTGCAAGCGCGGCCTGGGCTTGGCCGACGTAACGGGGATCGCCTTCGGCAGCCACTTCATCGAAGCAGCGGCGGGCAAAGGCGACGGCGGCATCCAGGTCTTGCGGCGCACGCTGCCAGGCCTGGCGCAGGGCCAGCAGTTCACGGGCGCGCGGGTCGGTGGCGCGGGCGGGCACGGTGGCCAGCACCTGGCTGTCACTGGCCGGCACGAACGGCGCGGCCAGGGCTGGCAGGCAGATCAACAGGGCGAGGAGTAGCGCAAGAAGGAAACCGGGCACGGGGCGCATGTTATCGGGCAGGCGGCAAGGCTCTGCAGCGCGTGTGCAAAATCGTGTCAACCGTTTGCCGCGACAGCCGTTGTGCATGGGTGTGCTGACGGCGTGATGTTCCCGGCGGCCACGGTACCGTCCGATGTGCCGGGTGTTCCCGGTGCCGGATTTCACGCTCCACCCACACTGAGATCGACACCATGACCAAGCTCTTCACCGCCCTGATCCTGACCGCCTTTGCCTTCGGCGCCCAAGCCGCCTCGCACGCCGGTGCCGCCCCGGCGAAGGACAAGGCCGCCACTGCCCCCGCCGCGACGGCCAGCGCTGCCAAGAAGGCCGACAAGGCCGAGAAGAAGGTTGAGAAGAAGGAAGAAGCCAAGAAGTAATTCTTCAGGCTTCCGCTAAAAAGGGCAGGCGCTTCGGCGCCTGCCCTTTTTTCATGGCTGGCCGGCGTGTCTCCTAGACTGGCGGCCCTGCCACACCCCATGAATTGCACCCGAATGTCTGAAACCTTCCACGTCGGACTCATCGGCCTGGGCGTCATGGGCCAGCGCATGCTGGCCCGCCTGGCCGCCCATGCGCGCCTGCGCGCCACCTGGGTCTGGGACGCCGACCCCGCTGCGCTGGCGCGCACGCTGTCGGCCTATCCACAGCTGCAGCCTGCGGCCAGCGCCGAGGCGGTGATTGCCGCGCCCGGCCTGCACACGCTCTACATCGCCACGCCGCCAGCACCGCACATGGCGCTATCGAACCGGGCCTTCGACGCCGGGCTGGCGGTGTTTTGCGAGAAGCCGCTGACAGTGGACTTCGACGCCGCCCGCCGCACCATCGCCCGCATCGATGCCGGCGGCCTGCGCGCTGCGGTGAACTTCTCGCTGGCCTCATCGCCCGGCCTGGCCGCGCTGCAGGCAGCGGCGCAGGGCGGCATCGGGCAGCTGCAGGCAGTGCAGATCGAACTGGCCTTTACCCGCTGGCCACGCCCCTGGCAAGCGGCTGCAGGGGCCTGGCTGGCCGAACGGGCCGAGGGCGGCTTCAGCCGCGAGGTGCTGTCGCACTTCATCTTCGTGCTGCAGCGGGTGCTGGGCACCGCGCAGGTGCTGGCGTCGCAACCCGACTACCCGGCAGATGGCCGCAGCGCCGAGCGCGCCCTGGAAGCCACGCTGCAGGCCGGCGGCGTGCCGGTGCAGGTGCAGGCCGCCGTGGCCGGTGTGGTGGACGACTTCAACCGCTTCACGCTGCAGGGCAGCACCGGCGCGGTGGAACTGCGCGACTGGTTCGGCCTGCAGCAGCGGCATGGCGATGGCCCCTGGCTGCCGCAGGGCGATGCGGCCGCGATGCGCCAACGCGGCCAGGCCGACCAACTGGACCAATGGGTGGCGCTGATCGAAGGCCGGCCGCACAGCCTGCCGGGCTTTGCCGAGGCGTTGGCGGTGCAGCAGACCATCGAGGCGCTGCTGGCCGGCCAGCCCGCCACGGCGCGGTGACACCGGCCGCACGGGTTGGCACTGCACAGGCAAGCAACACGGGGCTGAGGACGCCATCCAGATGATGCCCGAAGCCTTGATGCGCAGCGATCTGGAGGAGGTGGTCGTCCAGGGCCGGCTGGATCTCATCGATGCGCTGTCGAACGCCGGCATGGTGGACCAAGCCAACCAGGCAGTCTGTGGCCCACCGGGGCGGGCAGGTCTGGTCAGCCTCGTCAAGGGTTTCCGCCGCAACATGGGTGGCCTGGCCATCACGGTCGAGCGCATCGCGGCTGGCGACACCTGGCCAACGGCCGGATTCAGCCCTTAAAACGGCAGTGACCCAGTAGCTGGCAGGCCGGGCAGGGGTCTGAAAGATTCGCGCGCGGTCGCGATCTTGTCGTTCACGTAGTGCAGCAGCACCGCCCATCGGTCGGCCGGCTTGAACTGCTCCACTGCTTCCTTGACGTGCTGCAAGGCTGCATGGATGTTGGCGATCAGCGGTTTGAGCAGATTTGCCTTGCCATGCATCGGGGTCAGGTCCAGCGTCGTCTGTCCTCCGCTGTGGGCCGCCCGTGCCACGGCGGCCAGCAGCAGCAGGCTCGTGGTGGCTTCCATCCGCGCCGTCGGGTTGGCCGCCCGGCAATACCAACTCCACCAGTTATTGACCAGCGCGCAGGCCCGGGCCGTCATCTGGCAGCGATTGATGTTTTGCGTGGTGAAAGCAGGTAGGGCTGGCCCCGCCACACCGCCGTCCCAGCACACGTGCATGCGCCCACCCGGCTGGCCCATCACCTGGGGCGGATCGGCATCACCACCGCCCTGGATCACAGCCCCTGGTCGCCTGCGCTTTGCTTCACCCATCGGGCTGCGGGCATCCGACTCGCCATCCTGTCGTACGAGCTCGATCTGTTCTTCGGCGCCGCGCTGCGCGACGCTGAGCTGATCGTTGACGCCACCTGCACCGGCATCCTCAAGCCCGACCCGCGTGCCAGCGCGCTATGCACGCAGCAACTCGGCGTGGCGCCGGGCGACTGCGTGTTCGTCGACGACCAACTGCGCAATGTCGAAGGCGCTCAGTCGGTGGGCATGCCTGCGGTGTGGTTCGATATCGGCCATCCGCGCGATGCTTGTGCACAGGTGGCCCGGCTCTTGGGCCTGGCCAGGGCCGAGGCTTGAGACAGCGCGTCAGTCCCTGCGCGTCTGGAACAACGCGCAGGATGCGATGGGCGATGCGCTCGAGGTCAGCGATGACGCCGTCATGGGTCGGATGGCCCAGGCCAAGTCGCGAAGGATCTTCGCCGCCAGAACGACCGATGGGAGAATCTGGGGCTTCACCCGCTCGGGCCTGTACTTGCATCGGCAGGGCCCACAGCCCATCACCTACTGAGCCTGGATGCATTGAGCTGCATGTGGGTTGCCCATGGAAACGACCCTACCCAACAACGCCCCTGCGGCCAAACCGTCTGAGTCACTCAACCGGTCTTCGTTTTATGCGCGTGGAATGCACCTGGCCAGGGCAACACCCAAGAGCAGGCTCGCGGCGCTGATCCGTCAGCTCTGGCCGGTGCGGACCGATGTCGATCTGCTCAGGATCGGAGGTTTCGGCGATGGCGGCTATCTGGTGCCGGACGATCTGCAAGGCATCGACGCCTGCTTCTCGCCTGGGGTCGACATCCTTGCCAGCTTCGAGTCGGCGCTTCTCGCAGACCATGGCATTGGGTCGCACCTGGCAGATCGCTCCGTCGACGGGCCGCCGGCTGGATTCATGCCGTTGTCGTTCCTGAAGAAGTTTGTCGGGGCCGCCGACGATGAGTCGCATGTGACCTTGCAGACCTGGATCGATGCCTGTGCGCCCTCAGCGACCCAGTCTGACCTGCTGCTGCAGATGGACATCGAAGGCGCCGAGTACATGACGGTTTTAGCGGCGCCGCCGGACTTGTTGAGGCGCTGTCGCATCATCGTCATCGAGATCCACGATGTGCATGCGTGGAGCGAGCCGACCTTCTTCAAGATCGTCGAGGCCTTCTTCGGCAAGCTGCTGGCTGATTTTCATGTTGTGCACAACCACCCCAACAACTGCTGCGCGTCGGTGCACTTCGGTGATCTGGTTGCCCCAGCCGTTTTCGAGCTGACCTTGCATCGGAAGGACCGATGCCGCGCACTGGACTTCGTTGCGCGCTTCCCGCATCCGCTGGACAGCCCCAACGTCCCAGCGAAGGTCGATGTGTCGTTGCCGCCCGCCTGGTTCTTCCAACGGCGCAAGCTGCGGCCCCCGCATGCCAAGGTCTTTCTCAATGAGGTCAGCGGCGTGGTGCATATCGGCGCCAACACAGGCCAGGAACGAGAGCTCTATGCGCTTCTGGGCCTGGAGGTGCTGTGGTTCGAGGCCATTCCCGAAGTGCACGCGCAGCTGCAACGGAATATCGCGGCACTGCCAAAGCAGAGGGCCATCCAGGCATTGCTGCTGGACCGCGATGGTGTGGCATGCGACTTCCAGGTGGCCAGCAACGGGGGCATGTCTTCCTCGGTCCTGCCCCTGGCACGCCACCGCGAGATCTGGCCCGAGATCGACTATGTGCGCACTGTGTCCCTGCGCAGCACCACCTTGGCATCGGCGTTGCGCGCCGGTGCCGTCGCCATCGACGCGTATCAGGCCATGATCCTGGACACGCAGGGGTCGGAGCTGCTGATCCTCCAAGGAGCAGGCGACCTGCTGCGCGGCTTCCGGTACATCGAGGTGGAAGCAGCAGACTTCGAGGCCTATTCAGGCGCGCCATCCATCGGCGCGTTGCAGGCCTTTCTGAGCGCGCAGGGGTTTGTCGAAATCCAGCGCGTGCAGATCGCGAACAAGCCCGGCGTCGGCAGCTACTTCGACATCTTGTTTGCGGCCAGGAGTGCGCTGCCGACCTCCAGTGGCTGAGGGCAACGCTGATTCAGCACCGCATAGCGGCAGTTTCTGAGCCACGGCCACCGCGCCTTCGCATGACGAACTGTCGGCATCCGAATCTCTCCTCAGCCTATTGAGGATCCCGATTCGCGCCCTGCTCCTGCAAGGCGTTGACCAGGGCCCAGCGGCGCTCGGTCAGCCTGCCAAAGAACGCGCCCAGGCTTTCAAAGCTCAGCGTCTCGCCTTGGTATCTGTCGGCCTGACCGGCCTGACCCGCTTGCCGCAAGGCTGCCCGCCAGTCGGGCGTCATGTTGATGGTGATGGTGAGCCTCATTGTGTTGTCATGGTGTTTTGCTTGCCGCATCCGCGGCGGCGATGGCAGGGCCACCTTAAGTTTTCTTGATCCCCTCGGAGAGCCTGACGTGCACTGGCAGGTTCGGGGACGCTTGCTGACAAACGAAGTCTCTGATCGAGCCTTCGGCCGATGTCGCCCCACGATAATTCCGCATTGCCAGACGGGTCGCCGCTCTTGTAGCGCGGCGACATGCAACCAAGCCATTGATGCAAAAAGACAATTCAACACCAGCCGCGAAGAACATCGACGTCTCTGGTCACACCCCCATGATGGCGCAGTATCTGGCCATCAAGGCCGGCTTCCCCGACACGCTCGTCTTCTACCGGATGGGCGACTTCTACGAGCTGTTCTTCGACGATGCCCGCCGTGCCCACCGCCTGCTCGACATCACCCTGACCACCCGCGGCCAGAGCGCCGGCGAGCCGGTGGTGATGGCCGGCGTGCCGGTGCATGCGGTCGAAAACTACCTGGCGCGGCTGATCAAGCTGGGCGAGGCTGTGGCCATTGCCGAGCAGGTGGGCGACGTGGCCACGGCCAAGGGCCCGGTGGACCGCAAGGTGGTGCGGGTGGTGACGCCCGGCACCATCACCGACAGCGCCCTGCTCGACGACCGCGTCGACACCCTGCTGTGCGCGGCCACCAAGCTGCGCAACACCTGGGGCCTGGCATGGCTGGGCCTGGCCAGCGGCCAGCTGGGCGTGACCGAATGCGCCGAGGCCGATCTGGCCGGCTGGCTGGCCCGGCTGGACCCGGCCGAGCTGCTGATTCCGCAATCCACACAAGCCGGCGATCTGGCCGACACCCTGCCCGCCGCCATCACCCAGCACCGCGCCGCCCGCACCGCGCGGCCGGCCTGGCAGTTCGACACCGCACTGGGCGAGCGCAAGCTGTGCGCGCTGCTGAAGGTGGCCTCGCTGCAAGGCTTCAACGCGCAAGACCTGCCCGCTGCCCAGGCCGCCGCCGCCGCCCTGCTGAGCTTTGCCGAGCACACGCAAGGCCAGGCCCTGGCCAGCCTGGCGCACCTGGCCACGCTGGAAGCCCCGCGCGCCAGCAGCCTGATCGATCTGCCGCCGGCCACCCACCGCAACCTGGAGCTGACGCAAACCCTGCGCGGCGAGAAGGCGCCCACCCTGCTGTCGCTGATCGACAGCTGCCAGACCGGCATGGGCAGCCGCAGCCTGCGCCAGTGGTTGACCCACCCGCCACGCGACCGGGCACCGGCCACCGCGCGGCATGCCGCCATCGCCGCGCTGCTGGCCCATGGCGCCGAGCCATTGCGCGCCGTGCTGCGCAATGTCAGCGATGTCGAGCGCATCACTGCCCGGCTGGCACTGCGTCAGGTGCGACCGCGTGAACTGAGCGGCCTGCGCGCCACGCTGGCCCTGCTGCCGGTGCTGCGCGCCACCCTGCCCGATGCGGGCATCGCCCAACTGCTGGACGACGCGGCCACCGCGCTGCAACCACCCCCCGAGCTGCACGCCCTGCTGCAGTCGGCCATCGCCGAAGAACCGGCCGTGCTGCTGCGCGACGGCGGCGTGATCGCCACCGGCCACGACGCCGACCTGGATGAGCTGCGCGCCATCGGCCAGAACTGCGACGCCTTCCTGCTCGACCTGGAAGTGCGCGAGCGCAACCGCTCGGGCATTGCCAACCTGCGGGTGCAGTTCAACCGGGTGCACGGCTTCTACATCGAGGTGACGGCCGGGCAACTGGACAAGGTGCCCGCCGACTACCAGCGCCGCCAGACGCTGAAGAACGCCGAGCGCTTCATCACGCCCGAGCTGAAGACCTTCGAGGACAAGGCCCTGAGCGCCCAAGACCGCGCCCTGGCCCGCGAGAAGTGGCTGTATGAGCAGTTGCTGGACCAACTGCAGGCCCACCTGCAGCCGCTGGCCGCACTGGCCCGCGCCCTGGCCGCGCTGGATGCCCTGGCCGCGCTGGCCGAGCGCGCCGCCACGCTGGGCTGGTGCCGGCCACGCTTCGTGCCCCAGCCCTGCATCGACATCACGCAAGGCCGCCACCCGGTGGTGCAGGCCCGCCTGATGGAGACCGGCGGGCCGGATTTCATCGCCAATGACTGCCGGCTGGACGCCCGCACCCGCATGCTGGTGATCACCGGCCCCAACATGGGCGGCAAGAGCACCTACATGCGCCAGGTGGCGCTGATCGTGCTGCTGGCGTCGATGGGCGCGTTCGTGCCCGCAACAGCCTGCACGCTGGGGCCGGTCGACGCCATCCACACCCGCATCGGCGCGGCCGATGATCTGGTCAATGCCCAGTCGACCTTCATGCTGGAGATGACCGAGGCCGCCGCCATCGTGCATGCGGCCACGCCGCACAGCCTGGTGCTGATGGACGAGATCGGCCGCGGCACCAGCACCTTCGACGGCCTGGCCCTGGCCGGTGCCATCGCCAGCCAGCTGCATGACCGCAACCAGGCCTTCACGCTGTTTGCCACCCACTATTTCGAGCTGACCGAATTCCCGGCCAGGCACCCGCGCGCACTGAACATGCATGTGTCTGCGGTGGAGGCGGGGCACGACATCGTCTTCCTGCATGCCATCGAGCCCGGCCCGGCCAGCCGCAGCTACGGCGTGCAGGTGGCACGGCTGGCCGGCATGCCGGGCACGCTGGTGCGCCAGGCCCGCGCCACGCTGGAGGCGCTGGAAGCCCAACAGCGCGCCGGTGATGCGCAGGTGGATCTGTTCGCCCCACCGCCGGTGGCTGCCCAGCCGGCCGAGCCTTCAGCGGTGGACGCCGCGCTGGCCGCCATCAACCCCGACGCGCTGACCCCGCGCGAGGCGCTGGATGCGCTGTACCGGCTGAAGGGGCTGGCGGGGCGCGGCTGATCTGGCCGCCGGCCGGGCCGGTCAGTAGCCGATGGCCGCGCCGTCGCTGCGCGGATCCGACCCACCCAGGCGCATGCCGGTGTCCGGGTCGATGACGATGCCGTGGGCATGGCCGGCCAGCTCATGCCAGTCGCCCCAGCGGTCGAGCGGGTGGCCGCGGCGGGCCAGCTCGTCCAGCGTGGCCGCAGGAAAGCGGGCCTCGATGTGCAGGGTGTCGCGCGCCTCGCCCAGCGCAAACCGGCCCGACAGCCAGCGCGGCGCTTCCAGCGCTTCCTGGATGTTGCGGCCGTGGTCGATCAGGTTCACATAGGTCTGCAGGTGGATCTGCGGCTGGCCGTCGGCCCCCATGCAGCCGACCACGCTCCACAGCTTGCCCTGGCGGAAGCCCATCGAGGCGATCAGCGTGTGCAGCGGCGTCTTGCGCGGCTCCAGCCGGTTCGGGTGCTGCGGGTCGAGTGAAAAGTACGCCGCGCGGTTCTGCAGCACCACGCCGGTATTGCCGGCCACCACCGCCGAGCCGAACACGCCGTACAGGCTGTGGATCAGCGACACCGCATTGCCGTCAGCATCCACCACCGCGATGTAGACCGTGTCGCCGGTCAGGCTGCCGTCGGCCGACACCTGGTCCCAGGGCAGCGCGCGGGCCGGGTCCATCTGGGGGCGACGGGTATCGGCATGGGCCTTGGAGATCAGCCGGTCCATCGGCACGTCGGCAAAGGCGGGGTCGGCCAAATAGCGGTCGCGGTCGTGGTAGGCCACCTGCTTGGCCTGCACCATCAGGTGCGCCGGCTCGGGGCCCAGGAAGGGCTGCTTGTGCAGCTCGAACGGCTCCAGCAGGTTCAGCATCTGCAGCACGGTGAAGCCCTGCGTGGGCGCGGGGGTTTCGTACAACGTGACGTCGCGGTAGGTGCCGTGGATGGGCTCACCCCAGCGCGCGTCCTGGGCCGACAGGTCGGCCTGGGTGAAGAAGCCACCTTGCGCAGCCGAGAAGCGGGCCAGCTCGGCGCCCACCGCCCCGCCGTAGAAGCCGGCCGGACCGTCGGCGGCCACGGCCTGCAGCGTGCGCGCCAGGTCGGGGTTGCGCAGCAGGCTGCCGGCGCGCGGCACCTCGCCACCTGGCAGGAAGATGGCGGCGGTGTGGGCATGCGCTGCCAGCTCGGGGCGGGTGGCGGCGATCCAGCCGGCCAGCCGCTCGGTGACCGGGAAACCGTCACGCGCATAGTCCACCGCGCTCTGCAGGCAGCGCGCCAGCGGCAGGCGGCCGTGGGCGGCATGGGCCGCGCCCCAGCTGGCCACCGCGCCGGGCGTCGTCAACGTGGCGGGCAGGATGCCGCGGAACGGCACCTCGGTGTGGCCGCGCTGGGCAAACCAGTCGATGCTGGCACTGGCCGCCGCCCGGCCGCCGCCGTCGAGGTAGCGCACCTTGCCGGTGGCGGCATCGTGGATCAGCCAGAAGGCGTCGCCGCCCAGGCCGGTCATGTGCGGGTAGATGACGGCCAGCGCCGCCGCCGTGGCCACGGCGGCATCCACTGCCGAGCCGCCGGCCCGCAGCACATCGACGCCGGCCTGCGAAGCCAGCGCATGGGGGCAGGTGACCATGCCCTTGGGCGCCATGGTCACGGCGCGGCCGGTGGTGATGTGCATGCAGTTGCTCCAGCTGAAAGTTGTGTTGTTGGTGGGCTGGATTCTCGGTGCCCGCCAGGGCCCCGGCCATCGGGGTCGACCGCAAAGCGACGCCTGGCCACGCAGGCCGGCGCGCGCGATCAGGCCCCGAGGTAGGCCTCGCGCACCCGCGGGTGGTCGCGCATCGCGGCCGTGTGGTCCTGCAGCACGATGCGGCCGTTCTCCAGCAGGTAGCCGCGCGTGGCCACCGACAGGGCCATGGCCGCGTTCTGCTCCACCAGAAGGATGGTCACGCCCAGCTGGTTGATGCGGGCGATCTGCTCGAACAGCTGCTCCACGATGATCGGCGCCAGGCCCAGCGACGGCTCGTCGAGCAGCAGCAGGCGCGGGCGGCCCATCAGCGCGCGGCCCACGGCCAGCATCTGCTGCTCGCCGCCCGACATCGACCAGGCCAGCTGGGCGCGGCGTTCCTTGAGCCGCGGGAACAGCGCATACACCCGCTCGATGTCGGCGTCGATGCGGTCGCTGCGCTTGCGCCAGGGCGTGGCGCCCAGTTCCAGGTTCTCGGCCACCGTCAGGCCGGGGAACACGCGGCGGCCTTCGGGCGAATGGGCGATGCCCAGGCGCACGATGTCGTCGGGGCGCATGGTGTCGATGCGCTGCCCCTCGAAGCGGATCTGGCCTGCCGACAGCGGCAGCAGGCCCGACACGCTGCGCAGGCTGGTGGTCTTGCCCGCGCCGTTGGCGCCGATCAGGGTGACGATCTCGCCCGCATCCACGCGAAACGATGTGTCCTGCAGCGCCACGATGTTGCCGTAGCACACCTGGATGTTGTCGACTTCAAGCATGGGTGGCCTCGGCGCGGGCACGGCCCAGGTAAGCGGCGATCACTGCGGGCGACTGCTGCACTTCGCTGGGCGTGCCTTCGGCGATCTTGCGACCGAAATCAAGCACGGTGACCCGGTCGGACACGCCCATCACCAGCTTGACGTTGTGCTCGACGAAGATCACCGTGATGCCACGGTCACGCAGGCGGCGGATGGTCTGCATCAGCAGCGCGGCCTCTTGCGGGTTCATGCCGGCGGCGGGTTCGTCCAGCAGCAGCAGCTGCGGCTGGGTGGCCAGGGCGCGGGCGATCTCCAGCAGGCGCTGCTGGGCATAGGCCAGGCTGGCGGCGGGCCGGTCGGCCAGCTCGGCCAGGCCGACGAAGGCCAGTGCCTGCATCGCTTCCACGCGCAGCGCGGCTTCTTCCTGGCGGCGGCGCGCACTGCCCAACAGGATGCCCCACAAGCCGCCCGGCGCGCGGCAGGCGCCGCCCACCATCACGTTGTCGAGCACGCTCAGGCTCTTGTACAAGCGGATGTTCTGGAAGGTGCGCGACAGGCCGGCCACCGCGATGGCACTGGGCCGCTGCCCCATCAGCTCCTGCCCCAGCAACTGCACCGACCCGGCCTGGGGCCGGTAGGCGCCCGACAGCACGTTCAAGAGCGTGGTCTTGCCCGAGCCGTTGGGGCCGATCACGGCATGCACCGTGCCGCGCCTGACCGTCAGGCTGACATCGTCCAGCGCCACCAGGCCGCCAAAGCGCTGGGTGATGCCGGCCACCTGCAGCAGCGTGCTGTCGCACGCTGGCGTTGGGATGGGTGCGGCGGAAGGCGGGGCCGCCGGCACCACCATCGGCCCAGGTGCGGCGCCGCCC
>JARXAJ010000125.1 GCA_029865965.1 Aquabacterium sp. | reverse complement strand
GCGGGCTTGCCGTGGACAACGCTGCGCGTTGACCACCGCGCCAGCCTTCGACCACAACCCCACAGCCTCCTACCACTACCTGTGAGCCTGAACCCTCAGATGCAAGACCTATCAGGGCGACAACCATTCTGACGCGGGGGGAGGGTTGGGATCGAGTTCAGTGGTTGAACATCAGGTTGAACATGCCGCCATCGCGGTTGACGCCAAGCTCGATGAACCAGCGGCGGTGGATGAAGCGCAGCATGGGCGTCAGCAAGGTGCCTTCCTGCATCGAGCCGGCGCTGTAGCGCGTGCGCCCGGCCTCGATCAGGAGCCACGGCTGAATGCCTTCGTATTCGGCCTCCCAGAAAGAGAAGCCGGTGCGCACGCGCGCCACGTCGTGGCGCAGGCTGTCCTCGCCGCGCAGCGCCTTGATGCTGCCGCCGAGGTAGATGCGCGTGGTCTCGTAGTCGGCCATGAACGCAACGGCGCCATAACCGCTGTCGCCGGCTGTCTGGCCATGGCCGCCGCCACGGCGCAGTTGTCCGGCATCGCCCAGCAGCCACAGGTTGGCCTGCGCATGGGGCAGGTTCCAGCGGTGCAAGCGGTGCGTGAGGCTCAGGCCCGCGCTTTCGCGCAACAGGCTGGTGCCGTGCGCTGCGGGCTCTTCCCAGCGGCGCAGCACGGCGCCGGGGGCCCAGGTCTGTGCCACCGCGTAATTGGTGGCCAAGCTGCGCGAGGAAGGCGTGCTGTCCAGCATCAGCATCCAGCTCTCGTAGTGGCCCATCGGCAGCGCCGAGGCTGGTCCGTGCAGCGCCATCGTGGCGGCCACCAGCAGTGCTGGCAGGCCGGGGCCTGACGGCGCCCGGGGGAGGAGGGATAGGTTCATCGGGTACCTGACGAAGGCAAAGACAAATCACGCCGACGGTGGGGCCATGCCCCACCGTCGGCGGCCAAGGTGCGTCGTCAGGCCCTGGGTGGGCGCTCGGGCAGCGGCAGCGCGGGTGTGCCGTGGCCTTGTGGCACGGGCGCGGGGGCGGTGGTGGCGGCTGCATCGCGCGCAGTGCCGGATTCACTCTGACACAGGCCAGAGGCGTGGCACAGCGAGCACAGCGGACAGCCGCTGGCAGACTCGTCGGGCGTGGCGCCATCGTGCTTCGCCATCGCGGCGTGGCAGGGCAGCACCGAAGTCTCACTGGCAGTTGACTGGGACGCTGGCGCCAACAGGTGCATGGCGGCCTCGGCCCAACCGCGCAGGGGCAACAAGGCCAACAGCACGCCCAGCAAGACGCCACCCCATAACTGGCGGCTTTGGCGGAGGGTGGTCAACAACAACATGTCTGAGCAATTGGAAGCGCGGATTCTGCCCCGCTGCGGGCAGCCCTGTGGACGCCGGGTGATTGCAGGCTGCCTGCCCCCCCAGCCTGCCCGGCGGCCACCGGCCGCTTTGGGGCGGCGGGTTCACGGCAGCGTGTGTCGCTGGAGGGTCTGCAGTTTGAGTACGCGATCTTCGGATGCAGACGTTCAACCGCGATCTCGTGTCTGGCGCATGAAAGCTGCCTCCCCAGCCACAGCGACAGAAAGTCACGACCCCCGGATGAGGGGGTTGAATGGAAATGCAATCCATTTGGAATGAACAGCTTGAAACAATTCACAGGTGCATTTCAAAAATACCTGCGGCACGCCAACAACCGCGCCCCAAGAGGCGCACACGGCCCGCCAGGACCTTCCCAAAAACTGCGAGGCAGTTCTCAGCCGTTTTGTTGACCTCGTCGCCAGCCACCGCCCACCAACGCGCAGTCATTCCCCGTACGGCCTGATGGGCCGGTCCTTCACGCTTTCTATCAACCTGCAGACCATCACCATGGCTTTTCACCAACACTACGGCGCACTCGCCCTTGCGGTCGGGCTTGCATTGGCAGGCGCTGCCCTGCCGGCCCACGCCGACACCACCGTGCGCATAGACCCCAGCGACCAGCGGGGCGCCTGGGAAGGTTTCGGTGCCAGCCTGTCGTGGTGGGCGCATGCCGTGGGCGGCTCGACCCACGAATCCACCTACAACAACCTGTTCTTCGGCACCGCGCCGGTGCAGTTCAGGGGCGCCACGGTGCCGGGGCTGGGCATGAACATCGCCCGTTACAACATCGGCGGCGGCGGCCTGACCACCGACAACATCGGTGGCATCAGGGACCAGCGCCCATCCATCATGCCTTGGCACAAGGACATCGACGGCTTCTGGCGCGACTGGTACAGCAACGACCCCAACAGTGCCAGCTACGACTGGACGCGCGATGGCCGCCAGCGCAGTGTGCTGTCAGCACTGGCCGCCCGTGGCGTGACGGTGGAGTTCTTCTCCAACGCGCCGATGTGGTGGATGATGGATTCGCGCAGTTCAGCCGGAGGCAACCTGCAGACCTGGAACCGGCGCGACCACGCCCGCTACCTGGCCACCGTGGTGCAGCAGGCGCGCACGAAGTGGGGCGTCAACGTCAGTTCGATTGAACCTTTCAACGAACCATTGGCCGGTTGGTGGAATTTTCCGGCGCAGCAGGAAGGCGCCAACATCCCCATCGCGGCGCAAGCCGAAGTGCTGGGCTACCTGCGCGAGGAACTCAACGCTCGCGGCCTGGCCGACGTGGCCATCGCCGGGTCGGATGAAAACACCATGACGCAGGCGCAAGCCGGCTACCAGTGGCTGCTGAACCGCAACGTGCCTGTCAACGGCAGCCCGGTCAACGCGGCGTCACTCTTGGGCAAGGTCAACGTGCACGGCTACAACGGCCTGGAGCCCTGGCGCGACGATGCGGCTCGCCGCAACCTGCGCACAACCATCGGTGACAAGCGCCTGTGGTTGTCTGAATACGGCGATGGCGACGGCAGCGGCCTTTTCCTGGCACAGAGCATCCTGGCCGACATCAACCAACTGCGTGCCTCGGCCTGGGTTTACTGGCAACCGCTGGAGGCGTTTTCGGCCTGGGGTCTGGTCAACGGCCAGTTCGGCGGGCCTGCCGATGAAAACTCGCCCACGCGCGGTCAGCCGCTGTGGATGTACACCAAGTACTACGCCTTCGCGCAGTTCTCGCGCTTCCTGCGCCCGGGTTACAAGGTCATCGGCAGCACCGACGGCCGCACCGTCGTGGCCCATGACGCCCCGAACCGCAAGCTGGTGCTCATCACCTTGAACGAGGGCCCCGCCCAGACCATCACTTACGACCTGAACCGCTTCGCCGGTGTGAACGCTGGCGCGGCCACAGTCACCACCACCACCTTCGACGGCAGGCAACTGTTGGTGCAGAGCACGGCAACGCTGAACGGCAAAACCCTGAACCTGGCAGCACCTGCCAACGCTGTGCAGTCCATCGAGATCACCGGCGTGGACCTGGGCCCGCAGGCGAACGAAATCCGCTCGGCCGCCAGCGGCCAGTGCGTTGACGTGTTCGCTGCCTCTTCGCAGGCAGGCAGCACCATCGTGCAGTCCGATTGCGCCGGGGTTGACCACCAGCGTTGGTTCGCCGTGCCCAGCGGCACGGCCTACACGCTGCGCGCCAGCCACACCGGCCAGTGCATGAATGTGAACGGCACCAGTACAACGGCGGGCGCAGCGCTGATCCAGTGGCCCTGCAGCGGCGGCACCAATGAACAGTTCGACCTGCGGCCCCAGGGCGCGGGTTATGCGTTCGTGGCCCGCCACAGCGGCCTGTGTGTGGGCCTGCAGAACGGCTCGTTGGCGCGCGACACGCAACTGGTGCAGCAAGCCTGCACGGGTGCCACCCACCAGACCTGGCTGCTGCCGCAGGATTCCAGCACGCTGCAGTCCACGGGCAACTACCTGTGCCTGAACATGCCCAGCGGCACCACGCAACGGGGCGCTGCCGCCACGCAGTGGCAATGCGCCGGCAGCAGCAACCAGCAGTGGAAAGCAACGCCCGTGGGCGCTGACGTGCAGCTCAGCTCGGTCAAAAGCGGGCTGTGCCTGGGCGTGGCCGGCTCCAGCATGGCAGCGGGCGCGCCTGTGGTGCAGTGGAACTGCCTGGGCATTGCCGACCAGCGCTTCCAGCGCCGGCCGCAAGGCGGTGGTTTTGCGCTGGTGGCCCGCCACAGCGGTATGTGCCTGACACCCGAGGGCAGTTCGCCGGTGTGGGGTACACGCATCGTGCAGCAGCCCTGCAACGGCTCAGACATCCAGACCTGGCGCTGAGTTTCAGGCCGTCTGTTTCCGATGTCAGACGCCCCAAACGCCGTGGGCGGGCACCGTCGGCGAGTTGGGCCATGTGATCGAACGGCTGGAGCGGTCGGCCGAAGCGCCGGTGGTGGACGAAAACGCGTTGGGGCGCTTGTTGCTCTCACCCGCTGCCGCTGCCGCTGCCGCTGCGCGCGGCGCTCTTGGCATGAACTTCACAGTTGTTCCAGCACCTGGCGGTCGTCGGCCCTGCAGCAGGCATGACGAACACCAGCAGTAGCTGAAGGTGGTGCTGGCGCGTGACACCGCCAGTGCCGTGGACCAGCTGCAAAAGCACATCGCGCAGACCCAGCAGCTGGTGGCGGCAGCCCATGCACGGGTCATATCCGGCGGCGGGCCAGACGGCGCCCGCATTCTGTAAAGGGCCTGACAGCAGCCCCAGCCGCCACAGCGACAGAAAGTCACGACCCGGATAAGGGGGGTGAATGGAATTGCAATCCATTTGGAATGAACAACTTGAAACAATTTGCTTGTGCTTTCAAAAGCGCATGCGGCACGCCAACAACCGCGCCTCAAGAGGCGCATACGGCCCGCCAAGCCCTTCCCAAAAACAGCGAGATCAAGATATGAATCACTCCTTTCAATACCCTGAACCCACAGCGCCTGCGCTTCACTCTCGGTTGAGGCATTCGCTGTTTTCTACGGCGCGGTGGGCCACGCTGGCGCTTGCGGGCATGTGGGGGGCAGGGGCCTCGGCCCAGGCGCAAACCGTGGCGGTGGACTTCAGCCAGCCAGGGGCGCCTGCAAAACAAGTGGCCAGCAGCTTCTTGCACGGCGTGTCGGCGGTGGCACCCAGCAGCTACCTGGTCGATGGCGTGACCATCAAGTTCCTGCGCGGGGCCGACCACCACCCCATTCTGCCCAGCCTGTTTGACGCCAGGACCTACGAACGCGTGAAAGCCACCGGCGCGCAGTTGATGGTGGGCACTTATTACTACATCGGCGACCGCAGGAGCCCGTACTTCAACCAATGGCCCGGTGTGCGCGGTGACTACGACACCTACAAGCGCATCGTCACCGGCGTGCTGCAAGAGGGCAAGGACAAAGGCATTCCCGTCTATTCCTGGATCACCTGGAACGAACCCGACATCCAGTTCCGCACGGGCGGCCGTAATTTTGAGCAGTTCCTGAACACGCACAAGGCAGGCTACGACGCCATCAAGGCTTTCAACCCCAGCTACCGCGTTCAGGCGCCCGAGATGGCCGCCTTTGACCGGCGTCTGATGCATCAGTTTTTGCTGTTTTGCAAACAGAACAACTGCCTGCCTGACGTGCTGAGCTGGCACGAGTTGACCAACGACCCGCTGAACGTGGAAGCGCACACGGCAGAGATCCGCAAGTTCATGGTCGACAACGGCATCCAGCCGATGCCGATGTCGGTGACTGAATACCAGGCCATCAGCTACGGCACGCCCGAGGCCTACAACGTGGGTGAAAACGTGTCGTGGCTGGCACGCTTTGAACGCAGTGCCGCCAACGGCCTGGAATCGGCCTTGTATTCGGCCTGGAACTACACCGGCGCCGACCCCCGCTTTGTGGCCGGCCTGGGCAATGCCACCAACACGCAGGGCACGTTGCCGCGCGCCGTCTGGTGGAACTACAACGCCTACCGCGACATGACCGGGCAGATGCTGCGCGTCACGCCCAGCAACGCCACGCTGGACGCGATGGGCGCGGTGGACAACAGCTTGCACCGGTCGGTGCTGCTGGTGGGCAACCAGGCGGCAGTGCCCACGCCCGTGACGCTGGCCCTGCGCGGGTTGGCGCGCTCACCCCTGGTGGACAACGGCCGTGTGCATGTGCGTGCCGTCCTCATCACCAATGGCGATGTGCTCACCCAGCCCAGCAACTTGTTTGAAGGCGACGTGGATGTCGTCAACGGCCAGGCGCAAGTGGCCTTGCCCAACCTGCCGGCCCACGCCAGCTACCGCATCGACCTGCGGCCTTCCATCGCCTACAAACCCACCAAGCTGGGCTTTGAAGCCGAAATCTTGCGCCCCGCTGAAGCCACCGCCGGCTACCGCACCTTTGCAGAAGTGGGTGCCAGCGGCACCGGTGCCGGTGTGCTGCTGGCCACCGCGCCGGGCGCGCACGTCAGCTTTGCGCTGACGGTGCCCAGCGAAGGGGTCTACAACCTGCGCTCACGCCTGAAGCGGGAGTGGACACGCGGCATCGGGCAGCTGTATGTGAACGGCAAGCCGGTCAGCTTTCCGCGCGACCAGTTTGGTGCCTTCAACTACCACTGGACCGACTTCGGCAATGTGGCCCTGAAGACGGGCACCAACGAGTTCAAGTTTGTAGCCGTGGCGAAAAATCCCCAGTCATCGAACTTCTATCTCGGCTTCGACCGGTTTGAATTGACCCGGCTGGACTGACCGCAACACCGATGAGACCCTGCACATGGACATGCATCAACACCTGTTCCACCGCCTGCAGCCGGTGCTGACGCCCCTGTTGCTGGCTCTTTCGTCCGCCGTCGTGCAAGCCGCACCGGCCCTCACCAATGCCAACTTTGAAGCCCCGGCGCTGGCCGACAACGACATCCGCTGGGCGCCGCCCAATGGGTGGACCGGCGGCTCGGGCACCTACAACCCGTCCGCCCGCTTTTACGCCAGCCTGCAAGGCAAAAACACCATCGGCACGATGGCTGGGCCCCGCGTGGCCTTTCTGTGGGACCAGCGCCCAGCGCCCCTGCAGCAGACCACCACCCTGAAGGTGGAAGCCGGGCGCACCTACACGCTGACGGTGGCGCTTGGCGGCCGCAGCACCGACGACCCCTACGCCGGCGCTGGCCTGGACCTGCTGGTCAATGGCGCGGTGGTGGCCACGCGCACTGTGGACGCACCGCCGGCACCGGGCACCTTCGCCGACGTGTCGCTGGCCTGGACGGGCACCGAGGCCACCGCCGGCGGGCTCATCACGGTGCAGGTTCGCGCTGTCAATCCGCGTTTCACGAGTTACGTCGACGTGGACCATGTGCGCCTGGTGGCGGGCCTGGTCAATGGCAGCTTCGAGGCGCAGCCGCAAAACGAAGGCGCTGTGGTGCAGGCACCGCCGGTAGGCTGGCAGGGCGGCTCGGGCTTCTACCACCCCAGCGCGGCCTTCTACAGAAACCTGGCGCAGCAGGGCGCAGCGCCAACCATGGCCGGCCCCCATGTGGCTTACCTGTGGGGGCTGGCGCCCCAGCCGCTGGAGCAGCGCACGCCCGAGCCCGTCGTTGCCGGCACCACCTACACCCTGCGCGCGGGGCTGGGTGGGCGCACCAACACCGACGTGTTTGCCGGGCTGCAGATGGAACTGCTGGCCGACGGCGTGGTGGTGGCCCGCCGCGCGGTGGCGGCACCGCCGCTGGCGGGTGGGTTTGCCGATGTTGTGCTGTCGTGGCTGGCCCCGGCATCGGCCACCGGGCAGTTGCTGGGCGTGCGCTTCAGCGCCATCAAGCCCGCTGCCAATGGCTATGTCGACATCGACAACGTGCGCCTGGACGCCGAATCGGCAACGCAGTGGCAGGTGGGCCTGGACAACGCCAGTTTCGAAGCGCCCGCTCTGGCCCGCGGTGCGCTGCGCATCCAGCCCCCACCTGGCTGGCAAGGCGGCACCGGCAGTTACCACCCTGACGCCAGCTGGTATGCCGCGCTGGCCGGCAACACGCGCCTGGGCAGCCTGGACGGGCGGCAGGTGGCCTACCTTGGGGGCAACGCGCCACCCGCATTGCAGCAGACCACCACCGCCAAGGTGGTGGCCGGCGCCACCTACACCTTGACCGTGGCCAGCGGCGGCCGAACCAGGCCGCACACCCCTGCCGGCCTGGGCCTGGAACTGACGGCCGATGGCCAGACTGTGGCCACGGCGCAAGCCCCCACGGCACCGGCCCCGGGTTCGTTTGCCGATGTGGCTTTGCGCTGGACAGCGCCCAACAACCTGGAAGGGCGGACCCTGGGCGTGCGCGTGCGTGCGCTCCAGCCCGGGCCCCAGAGCTACGTGGACGTGGACCATGTGCGCCTGAGCGCCAGCGCAGCCGCTTTTGAAGTGCGCAGCCCGCAGGCGCGGCAAGTCATTCAACGCACCGGCACCACCACCGACGTGGCCGTGCGCGGCACCGCACCTGGCGCCGACCAGGTGCAGGCGCGGTTGGTGGCGCGCGCGGGTTATGCCGGGGCCAGCACCGCATGGGCGCCATTGGCGGTCGACAACACCGGCCGTTATGCCGGCGTGGTGCCGGCGGTGGCCGGCGGCTGGTATGACCTGGAAGTGCGCAGCCAGAGGGGGGCTGTGAACCTGCCGGTCTCCGCCGTGGAGCGGGTGGGCGTGGGCGAGGTGTTCATCATCGCCGGGCAGTCAAATTCGGCCAACTGGGGCAGCGCCGCACAAACACCGGGCGACGACCGTGTATCGGCACTGGCCGCGGCCTACAGCGGCTGGCAATGGGCACGCGACCCGCAGCCGCACGCCAATGGCGGGCGCGGTTCACCATGGCCGGCTTTTGGCACCCGGTTTGCTGCCGACACCGGGCTGCCGGTGGCGGTGGTGGCGGTGGGCGTGGGCGGCACCGTGGTGGCGCAATGGCAGCCCACGGCCAGCCTGTACCCGCGCCTGAAGTCGGCCATCCAGGCACTGGGCCAGAGGGGCTTTCGGGCCGTGCTGTGGCACCAGGGTGAAACCGACGCCTACCGCTGCACGTCGACGGATGCTTATGTTGCGCTGCTGAACACGCTGATCAAGGCCAGCCGCGACGAAGCCGGCTGGCCCGTGCCCTGGGGCGTGGCCACCGCGTCGCAACTGCCCAGCGCCACGGCCGTGTGCAAACAGGCCATAGACGCCGCGCAAGCGCAGGTGGTGGCCAACACACCGGGTGTGTTTGCAGGGCCCAACACCAATGGCTACTTCGCAGCAGGCCTGACCTGGGACCGGGTGCACTTCAACGCCGAAGGCCTGACCACCCACGGCCAGGCCTGGGTGCAAGCACTTGGGCAGTGGGGCGGTGTGCCCGCCCGCTGAGAAAAGCGCGGGGCCGGGCCTGCGGTGCGTCAGGTGCACAGCGCAGCTGCGCGCAAAGCCGTCAAATCCGCTTCGAAGCCACCCGGGTTCGCCATGCTGAAAGGCGCCACCTGCACGGTGCAGGTTGCTGCCGCTGAAGTGGCAGTGGTGGTGGGGGCCGCCGCACCCACCAGGGCTTGCAACTGCTGTTGCAAATCTGTGCAGACGCTGCGGGCGCGGCGCTCGCCCATGCCGTCCAGCGGAAACACCACGGCGCTGTCGCCCCAGGCGGCAACGGGCAACCGGGGTTCGCCCACATGCTCGCGAACAACGGCTGCCGCCCGTCGCAGCGCAGAAGGCAACGCCAAAGTGCCGGCCACAGTGCCGGCCCCGGCCACGGGCAGCATCTTCACCAGCCCCACCAGGCAGGGCAGGTCGCGGGCCGCGGCGCTGTCATGGCGTTGCCGCAGTGCGCTGATGAAACGGTCGTCAGAGGTCAGCCCCTCGGCAGGGGCCGAAACCAGCCGCTCCAGCGCCTGCAGCTTTTCGGTCAACTGCTGCACCTGCGCCTGGGTGCTGACCAGCTTGGCGCGTGTGGCCTGCAGGTCTTGGCCCAGGGTTTCGTTGTCTCTGCTGGCCTGGTGGGCGATGGCCATGAGCGCGGCGCGCTCTTGCTGTTGTTGCTGCTGTGCGGCGTTGGCGCGCCGCAGCCATTGCAAGGCGGCTTCAAAGCACCCCGCAGCTTCATGGGCCTCGGCAGCCAGCGTGGCAAAGCGCAGCGCCTGGTCGTGGCGGCCTGCGGCTGCAGCGCTGGCAGTGCCCCGTTCAATCTGCTCCAGCGCCTCGGGCGTGCGCCCGGCCTTGTGCAGCATGCGGGCCCACAGCAGGCGCACTTCGTCTTGGTGGGTCAGGTACCAGGGGCTGCCCTTGGCGGGCCATTCCTCAAGCAGGCGGCGCACCTGCTCGGCATACGGCCAGGCCTCTTGAAGCCGCCCCAGGCCCACCAGCGCCAGCGCCTGGTTGCCCAGCCAGCACATCCGGTCCATGACGTCGCCAATCTCATTGACGTCGGCAGCCATTTGCTGGCTTTGCAGCAAGGCCTGCTCGCAGCAGTGGTGCGCCCTTTGCTGCCGGCCCGCCTGGGTCTGCGCGTCTTCGGCCTCTTTCAACAGCTGGTTGATGGCGCCAATGCGCTCGGCAATGGCACGCCGTTCAGGCTGGACAGTCGGGGCCAACAGCAGCGCCTGTTTCAACCACACCTGGGCTTGTTCAAACTGTTTCAGGTCGCCGCAGATGTCGCAGGCGAGATAGGCCACGCGCAGCTTCAGGTGGTCGGCGTCAGGTGCGTCGGGCGGCACGCGCACGGCGTCCAGCATCTGCAGCGCGCCATACATGTCGCCGCCTGCATGCAACACCTGTGCAATGCGCAGGCGGGCGCTGGCCGCGGCGGCCTTGTGGTCCTCGGCCTCGGCCAGGCGCAGCGCCTGGTAGGCATAGCGCGCGGCGGCATCCATGGTGCCTTTGAACAAGGCGGCGCGGGCGGCGACCGTCAGCGCACGCGCCTTCAGCGCATTGGCGCCTGCACGGTCAGCCAACGCGATGGCGCGATCGCTCAGAAAGAGCGCGGCGTCGTAGTCATCGCGGTCAACCGCGCTTTGCGCTTCTTCCACGGCGTCGCGCACCGCCGCGATGGCGGTGTCGGCGGGTTCGTCAACAGGCGCATCGCACACGCCAGTTTTCAAGGCAGCGGCGAAGCGGTAACCCACACCGTGCACCGACACAAAGTAGGCCGGCTGTTCGAGGTGGTCGCCGGTGGCGCGGCGGGCCTGCAGCACCGCTTGCGCAATGACGGTGGAACGCACATCCAGCCGCCCCCACACCGCGCGTGCAATGTCGGCGTGCGCAGCAGCCCCCGGCCGGCAGGCCATGAGGTAGGCCATCAGGTCGAACACCCGCTTTCGCACTGGCTGGCGCTGTCCGTTGCGCCAGAATTCACGCGTGGGCAGGTGCAGCTCGCAGTCTGCAAAACGCACGGTGCCTTTCAGCGACACATTGACCTGATCCGCTGCTCCGCTGTCGGCGGTGGTGGGGATGGGGATGGCGTTCACAGCTGACACGGCGTGGCCTCAGCGGGCGCTGCGGGCCCACACCGCGTGAGACAACGCGCGGCGACGGGCCCATTTGGGCACCCCTGAACATGCTGGGGCTGGTACCCCTTCCCTGTGGCGGTTGACTTCATGGCGTATCGAGTTTCAAAAAGGCCCTTGGGCGGGGCTTGGGCTCAGCCGACCATGCCTTCTGGGTGCTTATTGGCCCGCTGCGCCCACCCGGTAGGCCCTGGGCTTCGCAAGGCGGGCAATAGGTCACGTTCTTCGTCTTCGCAAACCGAGCTGCACCCCTATGTAGCCGCGCAATGGTGTGTGTGGTGTCGACCGCGCCACCAATAGCCCGCCAGAAGAATTGTGGCCGGCCGCACTGAGCGCTGTGCAACAACGCACGCGATGCGGGGGGCACCCTGGTACCCGGCTGGCAACTGCTGGGCATGCTGCCGTTCTCGCCAGGCATCTTCAGGCCATCGAACCAGAACCCTGCGAACACCACGCCGGAAATGGGGCGTCGCCTGCTGCGCTTTGACGTGGTCAATGTGGCGCCGCTGCAGGGGCGACACCTGCCTGACACCCAAGGGCTTCACGTTCCAGCGCCTGATGGTGGGCCAGGGCGCCTATGTGGACATGTACAACCTGCACACCCAGGCCGGCTCTAGCGGTAACGACATCGCCGTGCGGCGCGACAACATGCAGCAACTGGCCGAATTCATCAACTGGCGCTCGCCAGGCAACGCCGTCATCGTGGCTGGCGACACCAACATGCGCTACACCCGCGCCGGCGAAAACATCCGCGAATTCCTGGGCATGACGGGCCTGCGAGACACCTTCGTGCAAGCGGTGCGTGGCTACGTCGCGCCCGCTGAGGGCCCCGACAACGTGTGCGCCAAGGGTTCAGAGACCAACGAATGCGAGGTGGTGGACAAGATCTTCTACCGTGGCGGCCTGGACCTTGACCTGTGGATGGAAGGTTATTCCAACGAAGACCGCAACTTCCTTGACAGCGCTGGCCGGCCGTTGTCAGACCACCGCCCCATTGCCGCCTGGTTTGGCTGGCGCCAGAAGGAGACCAAGTTTGCGCTGGTGGCACAGCACTCTGGCAAGTGCGTTGACGTGGCCGGCAAGTGGCAGGCCGCTGGCGCCGCGTTCAGCCAATTCGACTGCGCGATCGACGTGTTCCGGGGCAACCAACTGCTGCGCCAAGTGGGCGACACGCTGCGTGTCACCCACACTGGCATGTGCCTTGAAGTGGAAGGTGCTTCCCAGCAACAGGGCGCGCGGGTGGTGCAGTGGCCTTGCTGGGGCGGCGCCAACCAGCGTGTGCGCCTGGAAGGCGAGCGCATCGTGTTTCAGCATTCGGGCCAGTGCCTGAACGTGGCGGGCGCCAACGGCAACAACGGCGCCGCGCTGGTTCAGTGGCCTTGCGTGGGCGCAGCGAACGAGCGCTTCACCAGGCGCTATTGAAGGTTGACGGGGCGGGGCAGGGCAGACGCTCACGCAACTCCGCCAGTGCGGTCTCCCCTTTCTGCCCGGATACGCTGCCAGACTCAGTGCCCGGCCTGCTGCAGAAACTTTATCGCCCGCCCCATGGCCTGTTGGCGCAGGCCGTCACGCCCGATCAGCATCACGTGCTTCGCACCGGCAATCAACATCGGCGCGCCTGCGGAGCCAGCGCAGCTGCGGGCGGTCCGGCCCCAGGTGGGGCCAGCCGGCCGGCGCTGCGCTGATCACTGCAGCGCAGTGCGGATGCGCTCGATGCGCGTGCGGTTCAGCCCCAGGTCACTGGCGCCCAGCCTTGACGCCGACCGCACCTGGATCACCTGCCGCGCAGGGTCGGCCCAGAACTCGGCATCATCGACGAAGCCCAGCCAGCGCGTGCTGAAGCGCACATACAGGTAGTCGTCGCGCTGCGTCACCACCTCGGCACCGGGCATGGCCTGCACCACCGCGCGCAGCCGGGTGATGGCCTCGGCCGGCGTGCCGCGCAGCGGCAGCGGCGCAATCCCTGACATCACCTGCTGCGGGTGGCCGGCCCACAGCCCGGCCTGGCTGGACACACTGTTGGGCGTGGTCGATGGCGCCTTCAGCTTGCCGCCCGTCACACCCAGGTCAGCCGGCGGGTTGCCCGCCAGCAAGCCCGCCTGGCCGGCGCCCAGCGCCACCACCAGCATCGCCACCACCACGGTTGCTGCCATGCGCCACCTGCCAGCCATGCTCAGGCCGTGGCGCCGGTTTCGGCGCTGGCGGCATTGAGCTGGGCGATGTCGGCCGCTGACAGCGCCAGCCGCGCTGCGCCGGCCAGTTCGGCCCACTGCGCCGTGCTGGTGGCGCTGACGATCGGCGCGGTCAGCCCCTGCCGGGCGATCTGCCAGGCCAGCGCCACCTGGGCCGGCGTGCTGGCGTGGGTCTGGGCCAGCATGTCCAGCGCAGCCAGCACCGCGTGGCCGCGCCCGGTCAGGTAGCCCTTGACGCCGCCACCGCGCGGGCTCTTGCCCAGGTCGGCCTCACTGCGGTACTTGCCGCTGAGAAAGCCCTTGGCCAGGCCGTAGAAGTTGATCACGCCCAGGCCCTCGGCGCGGCACAGCGGCTCGAGCGCGGCCTCATACACCGCGCGGTCCATCAGGTTGTAGTGCGGCTGCAGGGTCTCGTAGCGCGGCAGGCCCAGGCGGGCGCTGGTGGCCAGGGCCTCGGCCAGGCGCGGCGCGCTGTAGTTGCTGGCGCCGATGGCCCGCAGCTTGCCTTCGGCGATCAACTCGGCAAAGGCGGCCAGCGTCTCGTCTAGCGGCGTGGCGCCATCGTCGTCGTGGCTCTGGTACAGGTCGATGTGGTCGGTCTGCAGCCGGCGCAGGCTGTCATGCACTGCGGTGCGGATCCAGCCACGGCTGAGGTTGCAGGCGCGCCCGTCGGCCGCGCCGGGCATGGTGGGCATGGGCTTGCCCACCTTGGTGGCGATCAGCACGCAGTCGCGCTTGGCCGGGTTGGCGGCCAGCCATTGGCCGATCAGCGTCTCCGATTCGCCGCCTGTGTGGCCCGGTACCCAGCGCGAGTAGACATCGGCGGTGTCGATCAGGTTGAAGCCGCTGTCGATGAAGGCGTCGAGCAGGCTGAAGCTGGTGGCGGCATTGGCCGTCCAGCCAAACACATTGCCGCCGAACACCAGCGGGGCAGTGGACAGGCCGGACCGGCCGAGGGGGCGTTGCTGCATGGTTGTACTGGGTGGTCAGTGGAATGAATGCAAGCTGACATGGTGGCACGGCTGCAGTCGGCGCGCCATTGCCATCTGCCCTGTCAACCCGGGCGGTGGTGCGCTGCGCATGGCTGCTTTGCGCCGAGACTGGCGGCGGGCGGGTCTGGGCTCGTTGCTGTCCTTGGTTTGATTGGTTTGCCATGCGCTGGCATCGCCGTTGGGTTGCACCGCGCCGGGTCTCGCCCCGGCGGGCGACCAAACTTTTGCTGGGCCAAAAGTTTGGATCAAAAGGCCCCTTCCAAACTGCGCGTTGAGGCCGGAGCGCTTCTGAAGACCCAGGCGCTGCGACTCGCCTGTTCGGCTCGGACACAGTCAGCCGGAACCAGCGCGGCACATTCCACGGCCGTGCCACCCCGGTCAGGGCTGTGAAGCACAGACCTCGGCAAGGCACGATGGCCTGCCACGGTTTGTTCAGATGGCGGTCTGCTGAGCCTCACCAATGCCCAAGCGACTGCAGTCGTCTATAGCAAGGTGTTCGAGCCGGACAGGCGAGGCGCAGCGCCCGGTCCGTCACAAGCACTCAGTGGTGTACGCCCAGTTTGGACAGGGCCTTTTGATCCAAACTTTTGGCCCAGCAAAAGTTTGGTCGCCTGCCGGGGCGAAACCCGGCGCGGTGCAACAAATCGGCGAAGGCAAGGCAAGGCAAGGCAAACCAAACCAAAGCAAAGTAAAGTAAAGTAAAGCAAAGCAAAGCAAACCAAAACCACCCACACCAACGAACCCGCACCGACCAACCGATCAGTCCTCGAATCCTCTGACCGGAAGCCCGGCCCGCCGCTGCAACCAGTTGTGCGCCGCATAGGCCGCCCGCCCATCGGTGGCATGCAGCGTGTAGGCATGGCGTGACCGGGCGGACCGGTTGGGTGCGCTCCAATGCGGCAACAGACCATGGAACACCACCAACGTGCCCGCCTCGGCCGGCACCGGCACTGCTGTTGACATGTCAGGCCATGGCGTGGCGTCCAGCGGCTGCATGCGCACCGCATCGCCTTCGCGCACAAAGCGCTCGCGCAGCGGTCCGCGGTGGCCGCCGGCCTGCATCCACAGGCAGCCGTTGTCCACGGTGGCGTCTTCCAGCGCAAACCAGAAGCCGGTCACGGTGGACGGCGTGGTGTCGAAGAAGCTGGCGTCCTGGTGCCAGGTCACCTCGCCGCCGATGCCGGGTTGCTTGAAGATGTACATGCTCTGCCACAGCAGTGGCTGCACCAGCCCCACATCGGCAGCCAGCTCGGCCAATGCCGGCCCGCGTGAGAACGCGGCAAACACCGGGTCCAGGTCGTGCATCGCGTGGCCGATCTTGTTGATCGACAGCGCCTTGGCCTGGCGCAGCTGGCCAGCGTCATCGATCGCCTCTTCCTCGAAGAAGCACTGCACGCCTTCGGCCGACGCCAGAAAGTCGGCACTGGCCGCCCGCCTGGCCTGGTCGTTGGTGGAGAAGATGGCGCGGTGGCTGTCGGCATCGAAGGCATCGACGATCTCCAGTGCGCGCCTGCGCAGTGCGGCCACCGCGTCGCCGGTCTTGAAGCCGGGCAGCACCAGATAGCCGTCGGCCTGGTATCGCAATTGCTGGGCAGGGCTGAGCATCGGGGCATGATGCCATTGCCGTGCACCAGTTCCATGCACCGGTGCGGGCCAGGCACCAGCTCTGCACCCGACACACGACACCCGACACGCGACACTGCAGCCCCGCCGACGATGGACACCCCACCATGCTGATCCGCAATGCCACCCTGACCGACGGCCGCACCGGCATCGACCTGCTCGTGCAGCAGGGCCGCATCGCCGCCGTGGGCCCGGGCCTGTTCCACGGCCAGGCCGCGTCAGCCGGCAGCGACGACATCGACGCCGCCGGCTGGCTGCTGAGCCCGCCTTTCGTCGACCCGCACTTCCACATGGATTCCACGCTCAGCTACGGCCAGCCGCGGGTCAATGCCAGCGGCACCCTGCTTGAGGGCATTGCGCTGTGGGGCGAGCTCAAGCCGCTGCTGACCGAAGAGGCGCTGATCGGCCGCGCGTTGCAGTACTGCGACTGGGCGGTGGCGCGCGGCATCGGCGCCATCCGCAGCCATGTGGACGTGTGCGACCCGCGCCTGCTGGCGGTGCGCGCGCTGCTGGAAGTCAAGCGCCGCGTGGCGCCCTACCTCGACCTGCAGCTGGTGGCGTTTCCGCAGGACGGCGTGCTGCGTGCCCCCGGTGCGCTGGACAACCTGACGCGCGCACTCGATCTGGGCGTGGACGTGGTCGGCGGCATCCCGCATTTCGAGCGCACCATGGCCGACGGCGCCGAGAGTGTGCGCGTGCTTTGTGAGTTAGCCGCCAGCCGTGGCCTGCGCGTGGACATGCATTGCGATGAGAGCGACGACCCGCTGTCGCGCCACATCGAAACCCTGGCCTTCCATACCCGCCGCCTCGGGCTGCAGGGCCGGGTGACAGGCTCGCATCTCACGTCGATGCACTCCATGGACAACTACTACGTCAGCAAGCTGCTGCCCCTGATCGCCGAGGCCGGCGTGCATGCGGTGGCCAACCCGCTGATCAACATCACGCTGCAGGGCCGCCACGACACCTACCCCAAGCGCCGCGGCATGACCCGCGTGCCCGAGCTGATGGACGCCGGCGTCAATGTCGCCTTCGGGCAAGACTGCGTGATGGACCCCTGGTACGCGCTGGGCTCGGGCTGCATGCTCGAGGTGGCGGCCATGGGCCTGCATGTGGGCCAGATGACGAGCCAGGCGCGCATGCGCGACTGCTTCAATGCGGTGACGGTCAACGCCGCCCGGGTGTTGGGCCTGCCTGCCGACGGCCTGGTGGTGGGTGCGCCGGGCGACTTCGTGCTGTTGCAGGCCCGCAGCCCGGTGGAGGCGCTGCGCCTGCGTGCCACCCGGCTGCTGGTGGTGCGGCGCGGCCAGGTGCTGGCGCGCACACCGCCCGCCACCGCCACGCTGGCCTTGCCGGGCCGGCCGCCGCAGATCGACTGGACCCTGCCCCAATGACCCCCCACACGTCGAAGCCCAGGCAAACCAGCCCAGGTGGCCTGGCTAGAATCAGGCGTAACTTAATTCTCACCGCCCCAACGGCGTCTTGACCCCACCATGAAACTCATCGGATCCATCACCAGCCCCTACGTGCGCAAGGTCCGCGTGGTGATGGCCGAGAAGAAGCTCGATTACCAGTTGGTGATCGAGGACGTGTGGGCCAGCGACGCCATGCTGATGATGAACCCGCTGGGCAAGGTGCCCTGCCTGGTGCTTGATGGCGGCGAGGCGGTGTTCGACAGCCGGGTGATCGTCGAATACGTCGACACCTTGTCGCCGGTGGGCAAGCTGATTCCGCCGTCCGGGCGTGAACGCGTTGAAGTGCGCACCTGGGAAGCCCTGGCAGACGGTGTGTGCGACGCCGCGCTGCTGGCGCGCGTGGAAGCCAACTGGGGCCCGCGTGAAGGCGCCCGCAGCCAGGCCTGGATCGACCGGCAAATGAGCCGCGTCATCTCGGCGTTGAATGCGATGAGCCTGGGCCTGGGCGACAAGCCCTGGTGCAACGGCAACCACTTCACCCTGGCCGATGTGGCCGTGGGCTGCAGCCTGGCTTACCTGGACTTCCGCTTCGCCCACATCGACTGGCGCGCTGACCATCCCAACCTGGCCAGGCTGGCCGAGAAGCTGGCCGCCCGGCCCAGCTTCATCGACACTGCGCCGCCTGTCTGACGCGGCCGGCAGGGCAGATCAGGCCTGCTCAAGCCGGCACGGCGTCGCGCTTGCCGGCCGGGCTTGGCGCCCTGGTTGAGCTTGCCCTCGATCATGCGCACCTGCGGGGCCCGCGCATGGGCGCTGAACTTGTCGGCGTTGAATGTGCCGTCGCCGTTGCGGCAGCCGAAGTAGCCCGTGCCGATCTGTCAGATCAGGTCGCCGCCCTGCACCCGGTGGTGCCTGCTGATCGAGCCCTCGCCGGTGTCGTGGGCAAAGCCACCGGCCTTGGCACCACCGTTCAACGCCAGGATGGCGTTGGCCGACAGCGCGCCAAAGCGCATGGCCGGGATGTTGAACAGGCAGGCCGAATGCGGCCGCGTGCAGCGCGCCCCGCCGATGGCCATGCGGAAGTCACGGCTGGCCACGCTGCTGGGCGGCAGGCTGTGGTTGATCCATTCATAACCCACGCCATGCACGTCCAGCTGGGTGCCGAAGTGGCGCTTGTCGCTGTCGTTCTTGCTGCGCTGGCCGACCAGGCTGCGCTGTGACCGGCTAGGGCACGGCCTCGCGGTCGCTCGCCAGGAAGTATTGGCGGATCTCGGGGCGGATCTCGGGGCGGATCCAAGGCGGCCTGCAGGTGCCAATTGCGCGCTGATAGACTCCGGCGCAGCGCCGATTTGGTCCTGATTGCGGGCGCTTTAAAAATGCCGCTAAAAGTGTGACGCCCGACCCGGTGGCCCGCTTTTGGCGGCACCGGGTTTTTCTTTGCTGTCGCCACACACGCTTGTCATCCACACACCCGCCAACCACCATGGGCGCCATCGGGCACGTCACTCCCCAGACCCGGCACTTCGATGCGCCGCTGCCACTGCGCAGTGGGGCGCAACTGGCCGGCTACAGCCTGGTCTATGAGACCTACGGCACGCTGAACGCCGCGCGCAGCAACGCCGTGCTGGTGTGCCATGCGCTCAACGCCAGCCACCATGTGGCCGGCACCTATGCGGGGCAAGACAAGAGCGAAGGCTGGTGGGACAACCTGGTGGGCCCGGGCAAGCCGCTGGACACCGACCGGTTCTTCGTCATCGGCATCAACAACCTGGGCTCGTGCTTCGGTTCCACCGGGCCGATGCAGGTGAACCCCGATCCTGCCAAGGGGGGCCGCCCCTGGGGTGCCGACTTCCCGGTGGTGACGGTGGAAGACTGGGTCGACGCCCAGGCGCGCCTGCTGGATGTGCTGGGCATCGACTGCCTGGCAGCGGTGCTGGGCGGCAGCCTGGGCGGCATGCAGGCGCTGAGCTGGACGCTGCGCTACAGCGCGCGGGTGGGTGAATGCATCGCCGTGGCCACCGCGCCCAACCTGTCGGCGCAGAACATCGCTTTCAACGAGGTGGCGCGCCGCGCGATCATCACCGACCCCGACTTCCACGGTGGCCACTTCTATGCGCACGGCGTGGTGCCGCAGCGCGGCCTGCGGGTGGCCCGCATGATTGGCCACATCACCTACCTGAGCGACGACTCGATGGAAGAGAAGTTCGGCCGCAGTCTCAGGAACGCCTCCGGTTTGGGGCGCCCGGGCGAACTGGCTTACACCACCCAGGACATCGAGTTCCAGATCGAGAGCTACCTGCGCTACCAGGGCGACAAGTTCAGCACCTATTTCGACGCCAACACCTACCTGCTGATCACCCGCGCGCTGGACTACTTCGACCCCGCAGCGGCGCACGGCGGCGACCTGTCGGCCGCCTTTGCGGCCGCCCGGGGGCGGCGCTTCACCGTGGTGAGCTTCACCACCGACTGGCGCTTCTCACCAGCGCGCAGCCGCGAGATCGTCAAGGCCCTGGTCGACAACCGCATCGATGTCAGCTATGCCGAGATCGCCGCGCCGCACGGCCACGATGCCTTCCTGCTCGAAGACCCGCGCTACCACGGGCTGCTGCGCGCCACCTTCGACCGCATTGCCCGGCAGGTGGGCGCATGAGCCCGCCCAGCCGCCTGGCCGCCCGAAGGGCGAATTCCGCAGTGCGCAGCACGAAGGTACCCCAGTGAGCAGCGTGACGACCGAGATGCAGTTGATCGCCGACCTTGTGCCCGCAGGCAGCCGTGTGCTCGACCTGGGCTGTGGCGACGGCGCGCTGCTGGCCCACCTGCAGCAGGCCAAGGGCTGCAGTGGCTATGGCGTGGAGATCGCTGACGACAACCTGCTGGCCTGTGCCCGGCGCGGCGTCAACGTGGTGCAGCTGAACCTGGAAGACGGCCTGGCGCTGTTTGGCGACCACAGCTTCGATGTGGTGCTGCAGCTGCAGACCCTGCAGCACCTGCGCAACACCGAGAAGATGCTGCAGGAAACCGCCCGCGTGGGCCGCATCGGCATTGTCAGCTTCCCCAACTTCGCCCACTGGCCCAACCGCCTGAGCGTGGCGCAAGGCCGCATGCCGGTCACCCGCATCCTGCCCTACCAGTGGTATGACACGCCCAACATCCGCGTGGGCACCTTCGCTGACTTCGAGGTGCTGGCGCGGCGCAACGGCCTGCAGATCCTCGACAGCTTCGGCTTCCACGCCGGGCGGTCGGTGCGACGCTGGCCCAACCTGCGCGCCAGCGTGGCGGTGTTCAAGATCGCGCGCGGCTGACGCGGGGCAAGCCCGCTGGCGCGGTGCTGGTGGCTGGCCACCCGGTGCGGGCCCTGCAACCCCAACCGGGCTTCAGGCCCGTTGCCGCAGCCGGCGGCCCAGCAGCAGCAGCAGGCCGCCCGCCCACAGCGCCAGGGTGGCCGGCTCGGGCACCACGGTGACGGTGACGGTGATCGGTGTCATCGTGCCGGTGAAGCGGCCGCTGGCGGCGAAGCTGACCCCGGTGACGAAGGCTGTCGGGTCGGACGGGTTCAAGCCCACCGATGGCTCGATGCCGTCGATGCGAAAGCGTGCCACGCCGGCGCCGTCGAAGAAGTACTCGGCGCCTGCCGCCAGGCCGCTCTGGAAGCTGTAGGCGCTGCCATTCCACAGCCACAGGCCGTATTGCCCGTCGCCCAGGTCGGGCAGCTTGACGCTGCGAAACAGCGGGTCGCCAGCGCCGATGGCGTAGTCGTAGCCCACCGCGATCTCCGGGTCGATGGCAATGCTCTCGCCTCGTTGCACAGCGATGTCGAACTTGAAGCGGCCGTCGGGCCCGACGCTGGGCAGATATACAGCCACCTGGTCGCCGCCGTCGGCAAGTGGCGTCAGTTCGAAGAAGGTGCGCGACCGGCCCTTCAGGATGCCGTTCGACGCTATCTCCAGCTGCACGGCAACTTCGTAACGTTGACCGAACTCCAGCCCGGATGGAAACCCCTCCAGAGACGCATTGCTGAACGTGGTGTCGAACATGTAGGACGTGGCGTTGGCGCTCAGATTCTGCTGATGCAGAAACGTGGAGCGGGTGATGCGGCTTCGGTCAGCCGACTCGGCTTCGATGCGGCGCACCTGGATGGTCACTGCCGTCGGCGCCATACCATTCGCAGGCACCGTCCAGTCCAGCCGCGGCCGCAGTCCACCGCCAGTGAGCCGGACATCGGTGACGAACACCGGCAGCGCGGTGGGGTCGAAGTCCGGCGCTGCATAGGTGACGTTCTTGGCTCCACCGGCCAGCGCGGGATTGTTGGCGGTCAGGCTGAACGGTGTGGCGTCCCAGTCCGACAGCACACCAGCAACGGCAGCGTTGGCGCGGTTGTAGCTGAACGTGTACTCGCTGCGTCCACCGCCCAACCCGGATGTGGTGCCGACGAAGATCAACGGCTGCGGTGTTGGCAGTGTGCCCATCGACGGATGCGCCAGCGCCACCGTGGTCGTCGCACCGTTGGTGCTCTGGTACCAAAGACCGTTGCCGGTATTCAGCACAGCAAACGCGTCGGTGTCGGGCGATGGGTAGACCCGCGTCGAGACCCTGATGCGGTCCGTGTTGGGCCCGTTGAACAGACGGCTGTTTCCGATGCGGTCGTTGTAGACCTCGGTGAAGAAGGGGGTGAGATTCGAGAAGCCCGTGATGATCGGGTCGCTGGCACTGTCGCCCGGGGCTGCAACGCCCAAGCCGACAAGGCTGCACAGCACGGCGGCAGTGGCAAGTCGCGGAGACGATCGCATGGTGCTGTCCAGATGAAGTGGCAATCGCTGCATGCTCGCAGTGCCTGGCCGGGGCGGCAACCAACGGTCTAGGGGTGACCGGCCAGACAGCGCTACGATGCCCGGGCAAGCTTCCACCGCCACCGAGGATCCAGCCATGAACGCCCGCGACCCGCAGCTGCCCGTGCAACCCGATGAAGCCAGCGCGCTGGGCGCCTTCTCCCGCCGCCGCTGGGACGAGGCCATCGTGCCCGCGCTGACCGACTACATCGCCATCCCGGCCAAAAGCCCGATGTTCGACGCCGACTGGGCCGCCCACGGCCACATCGAGCGTGTGGTGCGCGATGCCGCGCAGTGGGTGGAAGGTCGCAAGCTGCCCGGCCTGACGCTGGAAGTGGTGCGCCTGCCCGGCCGCACGCCGGTGATCTTCTTCGAGATCGCCGGCACCAGGCCCGGTGCCAACGCCACCGGTGCCGACACCGTGGTGGTCTACGGCCACCTCGACAAGCAGCCTGAGTTCACCGGCTGGCGCAACGACCTGGGCCCGTGGACACCCAAGTACGTGGACGGCCTGCTGTATGGCCGCGGCGGCGCCGACGACGGCTATGCCATCTACGCCGCCATCACCGCCGTTGAGGCCTTGAAGGCCCAGAACCTGCCGCACCCGCGCATCGTCGGCCTGGTCGAAACCTGTGAAGAGAGCGGCTCGCACGACCTGCCGCCCTACCTGGACGTGCTGCGCCCCCGGCTGGGCAATGTCAGCCTGGTGGTCTGCCTGGATTCAGGCGCCGGCAACTACGACCAGCTGTGGCTCACCACCAGCCTGCGCGGCATGGTGTCGGGTGTGCTGAAGGTGGAGATCCTCACCGAGGGCGTGCATTCGGGCGACAGCTCGGGCGTGGTGCCCAGCAGCTTTCGCATCCTGCGCAACGTGCTCGACCGGCTGGAGGATTCAGCCACCGGGCGGCTGCTGCCGGAGTTTTTCCACTGTCCGATCCCGGCCGACCGCATCGTCCAGGTGCAGGACGCCGCCGCCATCCTGGGCGACCAGGCCTGGAAGACCTTCCCCTGGGCTTGTGGCGCCGACGGCAGCGCCACCCTGCCCACCACCACCGACCCGGCCGAGGCCTTGCTGAACCGCCATTGGCGGCCCACGTTGTCGGTCACCGGCGTCGACGGCTTCCCGGAGATGAAGAGCGCCGGCAACGTGTTGCGGCCGCACACATCCTTCAAGCTCAGCCTGCGCCTGCCGCCGCTGGTGGACGGCCACCAGGCGTCGGTCAAGCTCAAGGCGCTGCTGGAAGACAACGCGCCCTACAACGCCCGCGTCACTTTCCACCCTGACGGCCGCGCCGGCGCGCTGGGCGCCAATGGCTGGAATGCGCCCAGCCTGGCGCCCTGGCTGGAGTCCGCGCTCGACACCGCGTCCCAGGCCCAGTTCGGCGCGCCGGTGGCCTACATCGGCCAGGGCGGCACCATCCCGTTGATGAGCATGCTGCAGCAGGGCTTCCCGGCGGCACAGATGATGGTCTGCGGCGTGCTGGGCCCCAAGAGCAATGCCCATGGGCCCAATGAGTTCCTGCACGTGCCCTATGCGCAGAAGCTCACCGCTGCGGTGGCGCAGGTGATCGCTGCCCATCCCTGACTTGCCGGTCTGACCCAAGAAAAACGGGCCCCGAGGGGCCCGTTGTTCTGGCTGCTGGCAAACCGTTGTACCGGCTTATTTGGCAGCCAGGCTCTGCAAGGCAGGCGGCGCGAAGCTGTAGACCGGGGCGTTGATCGCCGCGAGTTCACCGCTCTGCATCGCTTGCAGGGTGCTGGCCCGCACCGTGGCGCGCAAGGCGCTGGCGCGCAGCGGCTCCATGTAGCCGGCTGACCACGACTTGCTCAGGCCGCTCTGGCGCGCGGCCAGCAGGTCGGCGCTGACGTCGGCCCGGGTCTGGGTGCTGTGAATCGTCTGCCAGGCGTCGGAGGTGGCTTCCTGGGCGAAGGCGGCGCCGGTGCTCAGCAGGGTGATGGCCGAGGCGGCGAGGAGGATCTTGGAGATGGTCATGGTGTGTCCTGACGGTTCAATTGGTTGTGGGTCGGTTGCGGGCGGCACTGGCCGGCTTACTTGGCGGCCAGGTTCTGCGCGGCATGCGGCGTGAAGTTGTAGACCTCGGCATTGATCGCCGCGAGCTCGCCGCTTTGCACGGCTTGCAGCGTGCGGGCCCGCACCGTGGAGCGCAGGTCGCTGGTGCGCAGCGGCTCCATATAGCCAGCCGACCACGACTTGGTCAGGCCGCTCTTGCGGGCAGCCGCCAGTTCGGCGCTGACATCGGCGCGGCTCTTGGTGCTGGTCGTCTGCATCCAGGCGTCAGAGGTGGCTTCCTGGGCGAAGGCTGCGCCGGCGCTCAGCAGCGAGGCAGCGGCGATGGCAGCGATGGTGATGATTTGGCGGGTGTGGGTCATGGTGGATTCCAGTGGTTGCGTTAAGCGAAGGCCGGTGCATCGGTGCCTGTTGTGGCGGTGGTGCTTCCGGTCTCGGTGAGCCGCTGTGTTGCGTCTGGCCCATCGATGCATTGAACTTTAGGTGTTTACCCGCACGGGAAAAACCAGTAGATCGACAATGCTTCATTCCAAATTGGTCAACAGTAGTTTCAAAGCGACTCGTTTCAGCTTTGATTGCATCTTTGCAATCTAGAATCTGGCCATGGATCAATTGCGCGCCATGCAGGTGCTGGCCAAGGTGGCCGACGAGGGCAGCTTTGCTGCGGCGGCGCGTGCGCTCGACATGGCGCCGGCGGTCGTCACCCGGGTGATCGCCGAGCTGGAAGAGCACCTGGGCGCCCGGCTGATGAACCGCACCACCCGGCGCATGAACTTCACCGAGGTGGGCGACGAGTATCTGCAGCGGGTGCGCCAGATCCTGGCCGACGTGGATGACGCTGCCGTGCGGGTGGGCAATGCCACTGTCGAGCCGCGTGGCCATCTGCGGGTGCTGCTGCCACCCGCCCTGGCGGTGCACCAGGTGGTCAAGCATCTCGGTGCCTTCCGCCGCCTGTATCCGCAGGTGACGGTGGAACTGCACTCGCCCGGCCCGGTCGAGGCGATGGACGAGGCCTACGACCTGACGATCCTGAGCACCCGCCAGCCGCTGGCCGGTGATTTCATCGCCCGCCGCTTGGCCCGCACCGAGGTGGTGTTGTGCGCCGCGCCCGACTATCTGGACACGCGCGGCCGTCCCAGCCACCCGCAGGAGCTGGCCCACCATGACACCCTGCTGCCGCCGATCAGCGAGGTGCAGCGCGGCATCACCTTCCTGTCCGGGGGCGAGGGCCCCGACGATGCCCCGGGCGAATCGGTCACGCTGATACCGCACCGCCCGGTGCTGTCATCCAGCCATATCGACACCAACTACGCCGGCGCGCTGCATGGCCTGGGCATCACCGCGCTGCCGTCCTTCGTGCTGGAAGACGCCTTGCTGGAAAACGCACTGGAGCGGGTGTTGCCCGACTGGCGCCTGTTCTCCATCACCATCTGGGCGGCCATGCCCAGCCGCAAGCACCTGCCGGCGCGCACCCGGGTGTTTCTCGACTTCCTGATCAACCTGTTCGGCGGCGAGGACAAAGACCCCTGGCTGATGGCCGCCGCCTGCGCCACGCCGCTGCGCGCCCCGACACCACCGGCCGCGCCCATGCCGCAAGCCGCACCGGCACCGCAGTTCGGGGCGCAACCGCAGCCGGAACGCCCGCCGGAACGCGCACCTGATGCGCCGTCAGCGCAGTGAAAACGCGGTGGTGGTCAGTGCGCCGGTCATCGGCTCGATCAGCCCGATCAGCGGCTTGAGCTCGCGGTAGCGCAGCGCCACCCGGGTGGCATAGGCAAAGAAGCGCGGCAGGTCAGCGGCGTAAGCCGGCTTGCCGTCGCGGTGCTTCAGGCGGCAGAAGATGCCCACCACCTTCAGGTGGCGCTGCAGGCCCATCCATTCCAGCGCCCGCCAGCACTCGCCAAAGTCGCTGGCCATGGCGTGGTCGCCCAGCACGCCGGCGTCGCGTGCCTGCTGCCACCAGCGCGCGGCCCAGTCGATCTCCTGGGCTTCGTCCCAGCTGTGGAAAGCGTCGCGCAGCAGCGAGGCGATGTCGTAGGTGACGGGGCCGACCACCGCGTCCTGAAAGTCGAGGATGCCGGGATGGGGCACCACTGGCGCCCCGGGCACCGGGCTGTGCCCGGCCTGGCGTTCGCTGGTGATCATCAGGTTGCGCGGCATCCAGTCGCGGTGCACCACCACCGAGGGCTGGTCCAGCGCACTGGCCACCAGGGTGTTGCACAGCCTGTCCCAGGTGGCCTGTTGCTTGGCCGTCCAGGTGATGCCGTGTTCCCGCTGCACGCACCAGTCGGGGAACAGCGCCAACTCGCGCCGCAGCAGGGCGTCGTCGTAGGCCGGCAGGCCGCCGCCGTCCATGCGGCGCTGCCAGTGCACGAGGGCGGCCACCGCCTCGCGCATCAGGCGGTCGGCTTCGGGCGCTGTGGCGCCCTGCAGCGCGGGCAGCAACAGCTGGCTGCCCAGGTCGGACAACAGCAGGAAGCCCTGCGCCGCATCGGCCGCCAGCACCGCCGGCGCATGCAGGCCGGCGCGGGTGATGCGCCCGGCGATGTCGATGAACGGCCGCACGTCCTCCTGCGGCGGTGGCGCGTCCATCACGATGCGGCTGCTGCCGTCGGCGGCCTGCACCCGCAGATAGCGGCGGAAGCTGGCATCGGCCGACGCCGGGGCCAAGGTGTCGGCATGCAGGCCCTGGCTGGCCGCCAGCGGGTGGAACCAGTGCCAGAACGCTGCCTCGCGGCCGGGGTCGGGCCAGGCCACGGCGGTGGCAGCTGCGGGCTGCGGGGGCGCTACATCAGACGGAGCAGACGACATAATCCGCCGATTCTACGAACCGCCTGCCTGCGGCCTTGTCACAGGCCAACGCCACGGCGGCGCCTTGGCTGGCCCACCTGCTTTCCCGCCCCTTCGTGCAACCTGCCCGCGCCGCCCTCGTTGCTGCCCGCCGCCCCACCTGCCGCCGCGCGCTGATCCCGCTGGCTGTGGTGCTGCTTTGCCACGGCCCGGCCCGGGCGGTCGAGCCTGCGCCGTTGCAGCCCAGCACCAGCCTCATGCCGCCGGTCAGCGGCGACGCAGCACGTCAACTGCCGATCCTGCTGCTGGCCGACGAGGTGAAGGTGCGGCCCGACCTGGATGCCGTGGCCGAGGGCGCGGTCGAATTCCGCCGCGCCGGCACGTTGATCCGGTCGGACCAGATGCGCTACGACAGCGCCAGCGACACCGCGCTGGCCAAGGGCAAGGTGTTCATCGGCCGCAACGGCGTGCGCTACCGCGGCACCGAGCTGCAGTTGCAGGTGCAGCGCTTTGAAGGCTTCTTCCTGCAGCCCGAGTTCGAGTTCGACCGCCTGGGCGCCGGTGGCCGTGCCGAGCGCATCGACTTCATCGACAGCGACCGGTCCCGCGCCCTCAACGCTATCTACACCAGCTGCCCACGCGAGGGCGGCGGCGAACCCGACTGGCTGCTGCGCACCGACCGGGTGAAGCTGGACTTCGAGACCAATGAAGGCGTGGCCGAAGGCGCGGTGCTGCAGTTCCTGGGCGTGCCTATCCTCGGCCTGCCGGTGCTGAGCTTTCCGCTGACCGACGACCGCAAGAGCGGCTGGCTGCCGCCCACGGTGGGGCTGGACAGCCGCAGCGGTTTCGAGCTGGGTGTGCCGTACTACTGGAACATCGCCCCCGACCGCGATGCCACCTTCACCCCCACTGCGTTGACCCGCCGGGGCCTGGCGCTCGACAGCGAGTTCCGCTACCTGGAGACGCGCCACAACGGCCGCCTGCGCCTGCATCTGCTGCCCGACGACCGCACTGTCGGCCGCACCCGCTTTGCCTGGGAGATCGACAACGCCGGCTGGCTGGGCCGGTCCACCCGCTACAGCGCCAGGCTGCTGCGGGTGTCGGACGACAACTATTGGAAGGACTTCTCGCAGATCGTGCCGGCCTCGTCGCCCCGTCTGCTGGGGCAGGACGTGCAACTGCAGCGTGACCTGGTCACCGCACTGGGCCCGCTGCAGGCCTATGCCCGGTTGCAGCACTGGCAGGTGCTGCAGACCGGCAGCGGCAGCGACCTGATCGTGGCCCCCTACCAGCGCAGCCCGCAACTGGGGCTGCGGCTGGCGCCGGTGCTGCCGGCCGGCCTGCGGGCAACGCTGGAAACCGAGGTCAACCACTTCACCCGCACCAGCCGCACGGCCGACCCCGGTGCGCCCAACGGCTGGCGCTGGCATGCGCTGGGCCAGCTCACCCGGCACTTCACCTGGCCCGGCGCCTGGCTCACGCCCCGGCTGACGCTGAACGCCGCCAGCTACAGCTACGACATGCCCGGCCTGGACCGCCAGCGCAGCACACGCGTGATCCCCACCACCAGCGTGGATGCCGGCATGGTGCTCGAGCGCGACACGATCTGGTTCGGCCGTGCCCAGCGCCAGACGCTGGAGCCCCGCCTGCTCTACGTCAACACGCCGTTCCGCGACCAGGCCGGCCTGCCCAACTTCGACGCCGCCGAGCGCGACTTCAACGCGGTGTCGATCTATGCCGAAAGTGCGTTCTCGGGCATCGACCGGGTCAGCGACGCGCACCAGGTCACCGCCGGCATCACCACCCGCCTGGTCGACACCAGCACCGGTGCCGAGACCCTGCGTCTGGGCCTGGCCCAGCGCATCCGCCTGCGTGACCAGCAGGTGGTGCTGGCCGGTCCGGTGCTGAGCCAGCGCTTCTCAGACGTGCTGGTCGAGGGCAGCAGTTCGGTCTTCAACCCCTGGAAGCTCGACGCCGCGCTGCAGTACAACCCTGATAGCAAGCGCGTCGTGCGCTCGATCTTCGGCGTGCGCTACCAGCCGGGGCCGTTTCGCACCCTGTCGGCCGGTTACCGCCTGGCGCGCGACCTGTCCGAGCAGGTGGAGGTGGGCTGGCAGTGGCCGCTGTGGCGCGGCAAGGCGGCGCCGGTGGGCGCTGCCGGCGGCTGCGGCGGCACGCTGTATGCCGTGGGCCGGATCAACTACAGCCTGCGGGACAGCCGCATGACCGACGCCCTCATCGGCGCCGAGTACGACACCGGCTGCTGGATCGCCCGCATCGTCTCAGAACGCCTGTCTACCGGGCGTGCCGAGGCCACCACCCGGCTGCAGCTGCAGCTGGAGCTGGTCGGCCTGTCACGCCTGGGCTCCAACCCGCTGCAGGCCTTGAAGGACAATGTCCCCGGTTACCGGCTGCTGCGCGAGCCGCGAAGCATTCCGTTCCCCAACCCCGAGCCATGACCCACACCCCCTATTCTTCTGGCCGGCGACCGCTGGCCTGGGCCCTGGCCGCGCTGTTGGCCTGCGCCAGCGTGCAGGCGCAAACCACGCCGGGGTCGGCCGGCCGTGCGCCCAGCCGCAGTGGCGACTTCATCGTGGCGGTGGTCAATACCGAGCTGGTGACCGCCGTCGAGCTGCAGCAGCGGCTGGACCGCATCCGGGCCGACGCGCGCCGGGACAACACCAGCCTGCCTGACGAGCCCACGCTGCGCCAGCAGGTGCTGGACGTGCTGATCGATGAGCGGGTGCAGATCACCCATGCGCGCGAGATCGGCCAAAAGGTCGACGACGGCGACATCGACCGTGCGGTTGCCAACATCGCCGCGCAGAACCAGATCACCGTGGCGCAGCTGCGGGACCGCTTGCGTGCCGACGGCATGGACTTGCCGCGTTTTCGCAGCAACCTGCGCGAGCAGATCCAGGTCGAGCGGTTGCGCGAGCGCGAAGTCAACCAGCGCATCCGCATCACCGACGCCGACATCGACCGCGGCCTGGCGGAACGCCAGGTGCAGGCGGCGGCTGGCGCCCAGATCAACCTGGCCCAGATCCTGGTGACCGTGCCCGAGGGTGCGGCCGCCAGCGTGGTGGCGCAGCGCCAGGCGCGCGCCGACCAGGCCCTGGCGCGCCTGCGCGCCGGCGAAGACTTCACCAAGGTGGCGCGCGAGCTCAGCGAAGACGCCAACCGCGAAGCCGGTGGCGAGCTCGGCATGCGGCCGGCTGACCGGCTGCCCGACCTGTTCACCACCGCCACCGCCGGGCTGCAGGTCGGCCAGTTCACGCCAGCGCTGCTGCGCAGTGCGGCGGGCTTTCACATCCTGAAGGTGCTGGACCGCCAGAGCGACGACCCCTTCAAGGTGACCCAGACCCGCGCCCGGCACATCCTGGTGCGCGCCAGCGATGCAGCGCAGGCCGCCCAGGTGGGCCGCAGGCTCGAGTCGGTGCGCGCCCAGATCGAACGCGGCGAGCGCAAGTTCGACGACACGGCACGCGAGATCTCCGAGGACGGCAGCGCAACTGCCGGCGGCGACCTGGGCTGGGCATCGCCCGGCAACTTTGTGCCCGAGTTCGAAGAAGCGATGAACCGCCTGCCGCTGGGTGGCATCTCGCCGCCGGTGGCATCGCGCTTTGGTGTGCACCTGATTCAGGTGGTCGAGCGCCGCAGCGCCACCCTCGACCCCAAGGAAGTGCGCGAGCAGGTCCGCAGCCGGCTGCGCGAGTCCAAGTTCGAGAGCACCTACCTCGAATGGGCGAAGGAGCTGCGCCTGCGCGCCTACGTCGAGATGCGCGAGCCGCCGATTTGAGCAGCGCCCACGGCCACACGGCCCGCAAGCGCTTCGGCCAGCACTTCCTGGTCGATGCGGTCACCATCGACCAGATCGTGCGGGCCGTCGCACCCCGCCCTGGGCAGCCGCTGGTGGAGATCGGCCCCGGCCTGGGCGCGCTGACCCAGCCGCTGCTTGAGCGCTGCGGCGCGCTGACCGTGATCGAGCTCGACCGCGACCTGGCAGCGCGCTGGCGCGAGCGGCCAGGCGTGACGGTGGTGGAATCCGATGTGCTGCGGGTCGACTTCGCCGCCCTGGCCGACGCTGCCGGCGCGCCGCTGCGGGTGGTGGGCAACCTGCCCTACAACATCTCCACACCGATCCTGTTCCACCTGCTGGCGGTGGCGCCCCGGGTGGTTGACCAGCACTTCATGCTGCAGAAGGAAGTGGTCGACCGCATGGCCGCCAGCCCTGGCGGCAAGGACTTCGGCCGTCTGACAGTGATGCTGCAGTGGCGCTACCGCATCGACGCGCTGTTCGACGTGCCGCCCGAGGCCTTCGAGCCGCCACCGCGGGTGAATTCGGCCATCGTGCGCATGCTGCCGCTGGCCACGCCGCCACAGCTGGACGAAGCCCGCCTGTCGGCCCTGGTGACGGTGGCGTTCTCGCAGCGCCGCAAGCTGCTGCGCCACACGCTGGGCCGCTGGCTCGACGAGCAGGGCTTTGCCGGCAGCTTCGACACCCAGCGCCGCGCCGAAGAAGTACCCGTGGCCGAGTACGTGGCCCTGGCGCAGGCAGTCGGCGCAGCGCCATGAACAAGGCGGCCCGCAGGCCGCCGATCCAACCAAACAAGCGCTGCGGAACCGGCTTTGCTGGGCCGCAGGAGCCGGCCCCCCAAGGGGGGCCGCAGGAGCCGGCCCCCCTTGGGGGGCTCGGGCCAAAAGCACAAACGGCGGGCCGTTTGTGCCCGCCGAAGGGCTGGGCCTCTGGCCCGGCGCGGCGTGCCAAGGACGCTGCGGGCGCTTCAGGGGTGACCTGTTACGCCGCGTTCAACCACATGGCGGTGTCGAAGGCGCTGCTCATCATCGGCATGTTCATGCCGAAGTTGGGGTTGGCGCCGTTCTTCGGTGCGGCCTTGGGTGCGGGCTTGACGGGCTCTTGCGCAGCCTCGTTCACCCGCTCCCAGGCGCTGGACTCATTGGCGCGGGCCACCGCAAACGAATAGAAGCAGCGGAACGGGATGCGCCGCTCGCTCCAGAAATCAGCCGCGTCGCGGAACACGTCGAGCAGTTGCTCACGCGCCTCGCGGTCGAAGCGGGCGTTGTCTGGCAGTTGCTCCAGCACCACCACGAAGCCAGGTTGGCTGCCTGCGCGGTGCACCAGGTCGGTCATGCAGTCGAACAGGGCATCCAGGTTCTTGCCGAAATGCACCGGGAACAGGAACGACTCGGCGATCTTGTCGAGCACGTCCTGCTTGGACTGCGCCTCGGTGAGGTTGGCGTACAAAAAATGTTGGCCAGCGCCTTCGGCGGCGGCCATCAGGTCTTCGACACGGTAGGCACGGATGGCCTGCACGATATTGGGACGGACAGTCTGCAGCAGCATGGTCACGTTCCTCCTGGCTCTAAGAATGATCGGATCCGGATCGAGAACCGGTCACTGCGCGATCAGCTTGAAGCTGGCGTAGTGATCGGCGGTGTAAAAACAAGCTTCAGGTGCAATGGGACGCAGGCCGCCGCACACAATGCGCCGGGCGCCTCGGTCTCGCGACCCCGGCGTGCGCACGGTGTACTCCCGGTAGAACCCCCGTTCCGCCCGCGGCAACAGCCGTTCGCGGTTGCCGAAGACCGTGCCATCCTTGCGGTAGGGGAACGGTCCGCCGGAGAGGATCAGGCTATGGGTGGTGCGGGCTTCTGGCGGCAATGCTGCCAATGCCACCGTGCCCAGGTTGTCCATCGGACCCCTGGCCTGCACGGGTGAACTGACCAACATGGCCGCCGCCAGCCCCACCAGCAGCCCCATCACCTGACCCGCCACCGCCGACGACCTGACCCCCCAGCGACGCAGGGGATGCTTCATCGGTGACCGGTTGGCCTGGCTGACGGATTCCACGGGTTGACCCTGAAAACTGAGGTACCGATGCTACCGGAACGCCCCCGAAAACTCAAGCCGCTGCCTCAAATTTGGGCATGCACCAGGGTCTTTGAGTGTGCGCTCACAATCCGGAAACACGCCTTGAATCAGGGACTTACGATCTTGTCAAGGACTTGACATCGGGCCTTTGGTGCTTGATGAACACCCGGATGCAAGTTGCACAAACTTGGTGCACGCGAGCTGCGGGCCCGTCTCAGGTGGCGGAAGCGGCCCCACTCGTCAGCGGGCAGCGTTGGCGTCGGCCACCGTCAGCGCTGTCATGTTGACGATGCGCCGCACCGTGGCCGACGGCGTCAGGATGTGTGCCGGCCGGGCCGCGCCCAGCAGCACCGGGCCGATGGCGATGCCGCCGCCGGCGGCCGTCTTCAGCAGGTTGTAGCTGATGTTGGCAGCGTCGATGTTCGGCAGAACCAGCAAGTTGGCCTCGCCGTGCAGGGTGCTGTTGGGCATCAGCTCGGCGCGGTGGGCAACATCCAGCGCGGCGTCGCCGTGCATTTCGCCGTCGATCTCGAGCCAGGGCGCGCGCTGCTGCACCAGCGCCAGCGTGTCGCGCATCTTCACCGCTGACGGCTGGTTGCTGCTGCCGAAGCTGCTGTGCGACAGCAGCGCGGCCTTGGGCGCCACGCCGAAGCGCAGCATTTCCTCGGCCGCCATGATGGTGATCTCGCACAGCTGCTCAGCCGTCGGGTCGTAGTTGACGTGGGTATCGACCAGGAACACCTGGCGCCCGGGCAGGATCAGCCCGTTCATGCAGGCGTAGGTGTTGACCCCGGCACGTCGGCCGATGACCTGGTCGATGTGGGCCAGGTGCTGCTGGGTGCTGCCCCAGGTGCCGCAGATGAAGCCGTCGACCTCGCCCTTGTGCAGCAGCATCGCAGCGATCAGCGTCAGCCGGCGCCGCATCTCGATCTTGGCGAACTGCTCGGTGACACCCTTGCGCTCGGTCAGGCGGTGGTAGGTCTGCCAGTAGTCGCGGTAGCGCGGGTCGTCGTCGATGTTGACGATCTCGAAATCGCGCCCGGCCTGCAGGCGCAGGCCCAGCTTGGCGATGCGGGCGTGGATGATGCTGGCGCGCCCCACCAGCCAGGGCCGCGCCAGGCCTTCGTCGACGACGACCTGCACCGCCCGCAGCACGCGCCGGTCTTCACCCTCGGCAAAGGCCACGTTGCGGCGTTTGGCCCGCTTGGCCTGGCTGAAGATCGGCTTCATCGCATTGCCCGACGCATAGACAAAGCTCTGCAGCTTTTCTTCGTAGGCGGCAAAGTCGGTCACAGGCCGTGCGGCCACGCCTGATGCAGCGGCGGCGCGCGCCACGGCGGGGGCGATCTTCATCATCAGCCGAGGGTCGAACGGCTTGGGGATCAGGTACTCGGGCCCGAAGACCAGCGTGGTGCCGGCATAGGCGGCGGCCACCACGTCGTTCTGCTCGGCCTGGGCCAGGTCGGCGATGGCATGCACCGCGGCGATCTCCATCTCGTCGTTGATGGTGGTCGCACCGGAGTCGAGCGCCCCGCGGAAGATGTAGGGGAAGCACAGGACGTTGTTGACCTGGTTCGGGTAGTCGGTGCGCCCGGTGGCCATGATGGCGTCGCTGCGCACCGCAGCCACCTCCTCGGGCATGATTTCCGGGTTGGGGTTGGCCAGGGCGAAGATCACCGGCCTGGCCGCCATGCTGGCCACCATCGGCGCCTTCAACACACCGCCGGCCGACAGGCCCAGAAACACATCGGCCCCGGCAATCACCTGGGCCAGGGTGCGGTGCGGCGTGTCCTGGGCAAATTCGGCCTTGTCCGGGTCCATCAGTTCCAGCCGGCCTTGCCAGACCACGCCGGCCAGGTCGGTGACGAAGATGTTCTTCTTCGGCAGGCCCATTTTCAACAGCAGGTTCAGGCAGGCCAGCGCCGCAGCGCCGGCGCCCGAGGTGACCAGCTTGATCTCGTCGATGCGCTTGCCCACCACCTTCAGGCCGTTCATCAGCGCCGCGCCCACCACGATGGCCGTGCCGTGCTGGTCGTCGTGGAAGACCGGGATCTTCATGCGCTCGCGCAGCTTGCGCTCGACATAGAAGCAGTCGGGCGCCTTGATGTCCTCGAGGTTGATGCCGCCGAAGGTGGGCTCCAGCGCGGCGATGATGTCGACGAGCTTGTCAACATCGTTTTCGGCGATCTCCAGGTCGAACACGTCGATGCCGGCGAACTTCTTGAACAGCACGCCCTTGCCTTCCATCACCGGCTTGGACGCCAGCGGGCCGATGTTGCCCAGGCCCAGCACCGCCGTGCCGTTGGACACCACCGCCACCAGGTTGCCGCGCGAGGTGTAGCGCCAGGCATTGGCCGGGTCGTCGACGATCTCCTCGCAGGCAGCTGCCACGCCGGGCGAATAGGCCAGCGCCAGGTCGCGCTGGTTGGTCATCTGCTTGGTGGCGGCGATCGCCACCTTGCCGGGGGTGGGGAACTCGTGGTATTCGAGCGCGGCGCGGCGCAGTTCGGCGCGCTTGTCTTCCTGGTTGGGCATGTTCTGGGGGGCCTGTGGGCAAATGGCGGATGCTTGCAGTGTCGCGCCCGCGACGAATGTGTCCATGCGCGGAACTGCGTATCCCCACGCGCCGCTGGCGCTTGCGGCGTCAAGTGGCCAAGGTGAAACCCACGCGGGTGGTGCCGCTGGAGCTCTCGGCCAGGGTGCGGCCGGCGTGCATGTGGGCGATGGCCGCCACGATCGCCAGGCCCAGGCCGTGGTGCTGGGCGTCACCGCAGTTGCGCGCGCTGTCCACCCGGAAGAAGCGGTCAAACAGCCGCGGCAGGTGGTCGGCGGCAATCACCTCGCCGCGGTTCTGCACCACCACCTGCACCTGCTCGGCGTCGGCCGCCGGCGCGATGGCGATCACCACCGTCGACCCCGGCGTGGCAAAGCGGGTGGCATTGCCCAGCAGGTTGGACAGCAGTGTTTCGCGCAGGGCCTGGGGCTGCGTGCGCGCGACAGCACCACCTCGGTCACGCCGTTTGCGGCGCACGAACCAGCCCGCGCCCACGGCCACCACCACACCGGCGGCCACCGACACCGCCATCAGGATCAGGGCCCAGCGCTTGCCCAGTTCGGCACTGCGGGTGAAGTCCATCGTGTAGCGGGCCTGCAGCATGCCACTGGCCACACCGGGCGTGTTGACCTGGAAAGCATGGCTGCGCTGGTGGCGCGACTGCTGCAGCATGTCTGACAGCGGGTCGGCAGACAGCACCGACCCGTCGGCGCGCAGCACCACCAGGTGCGACTTGGCGCACATCGGCGCATCGCTGCGCAGGCGCTGCAGCACCGCTTGCTCGCCGCCGTTGCGCGCCTCCAGGGCCGTTATCGCCCAGGCCCTTGTGCAGGTACTGGGCAAGCTTGACCTCATCTTCGATCACCAGGAGTCGCATGGATGCAAATGGTGCCACCGCAGGCCCTCGCCCTGGATGACGTTTTTGTCATCTGGCTGTTCGGCGTGCGTCGGTTGCGGTGGTCAAAGTTCGTTCCGTGGTCGGCGCTGTGCCAGCACTGCAAGGCCACAAGCAACCGACCTGAACGTCCGTCCACATCCACCTTTGCTGAAAGACACCACCATGACCGCCACCCGTGATCTGATTGCCGCCATCGCCCTGACCGCCGCCGCCGCTGCCGGCTCGGCCTTCGCCCAGGAAGCCACGCCCGACACCTGGCTGCACAGCGCCAAGAGCACGGCGAGCGGTGCCGATGTCAGCGCCGACCTGCAGGCAGCCCGCCAGCCGGGCCTGACCAGGGCCTGGTCGGCCGGCTACATCGAGCCGGTGCGCAACCCGGCCCTGCGCGCCGAAGTGCAGGCCCGCACGCTGCAGGCCATCCAGAGCGGCGGGTTGAAGGTGATCAACAGCGAAGTCTTCAGCAACACCCAGGCCAGCAGCACGCGCCTGACGCGGGCCAGCTCCTGAGCCTGCACCGCCCGGCCATGCGCAGAACTGCGTAGGCGGGGCCGGCCTGGGGCGGGGAATACTGCCGGTCTCGATGACCGTGCCCGCCGCTCTTCCCGCCATCACCCCCGCGCCACCCCCGGACGGCCGCCGCTCACCGCGGCTGTTGCTGTGGGTGGCGCTGGTCGTTCTGCTGGGCGTGGCGCAATCGCTGCTGGTGCTGCTGACGCTGCGTTACGAGCAGGCCCGCGCCCAGGAGCGCACCGACGACCTGGCCACCGCCGCGCAAGGCGAGATCCGCCGCCGCGCCCAGCTGGTGCTGCAGGGCTTGCAGGGCTTGCAGACCCGCGACACCGACGCCGCCGTCTGGCAGCGCCATGCCGAGGCGCTGCAGCGCAGCCTGCGCGAGATCGGCCGCATCGAGCGGCGCGATGCGCGCCTGCAGATCCTGGAGGTGGCCGATTCGCCGTTCCACGGCCCGCTGTTCCAGCGCATGCCGCGCGCCGAGATGGGCCTGGAGGCCGAGGTGGCCTGCGGCATTGCCCGGCGGGCGGCCACGCCGGCATTTGCGCGCAGCCAGTTCGTGCCCCAGCCTGGCGGCCTGGGCGCCGAGGTGGTGGATGTGTGCGTGCCGGTGCAACAGGCCGGCGAGCTGGTCGGCTTCACCGTGGCCACGCTGCTGCTGCCGCAATGGCTGGACGAAGCGCGCGGCGGCGAGAGCGGCCGCCGCCACGAGCTGTCGTTCATCGAGGGCGACGGTACCCGCCTGGCGCGCAGCGGCGCGGTGCGCGGCGCCGGCGTCTACATCGCCGAGCGGGTGGTCGATCTGCCGGGGTCGCCGCTGCAGCTGCGGGTGGACGCTGCCGAGCGCGCGCCCAGCCTGATCCCCAACCTGGCCACGGCCCTGGTGCTGGGGCTGTCGATCGCGCTGTTCGCTGTCGTGCTGCTGCTGGTGCGTGATGGCCGCCGCCGCGCCGCTGCGGAAGAGGCGCTGGCCGAGTCGCTGGGGTTTCGCAAGGCGATGGAAGACTCCCTGCTGACCGGCCTGCGCGCGCGGGACCGGCAGGGCCGCATCGTCTATGTCAACCCGGCGTTCTGCCGCATGGTGGGCTTCAGCGCCGACGAGCTGCAGCAGGCCACGCAGCCGCCTTACTGGCCGCCCGAGCGCGTGGTCGACTACCAGAACCGCCAGGCTGAACGCCAGGCCGCCGCAGCCGACGACGAGCAGCCGCATGAAGGCTACGAGACGGTCTTCATGCGCAAGGACGGCGAGCGCTTCCCGGTGATGATCTACGAGGCGCCGCTGGTCACCGGCACCGGCAAGCAGACCGGCTGGATG
>JARXAJ010000049.1 GCA_029865965.1 Aquabacterium sp. | reverse complement strand
AAGCCGGTGGCCGCTGCCGGCACCTTGCTGGCCCAGGGCCAGCTGACGCTGGCGCTGGACGGCGGCAAGCTGGTGCTGCGCCTGGGTGCGCTGCGGGTCGAAGGCGGCACCATCCCGCCGGGCGCCTGGGCCCACCTGGCCGCCACGCTGGGCGGCGGCAAGGCCACGCTGTATGTCAACGGCGCCCAGGCGGCGCAGGCCGACCTGCCCGCCACCGCACCGGCGTCCACCACCGGCGTGGCCGGCAGGGCAGCGGCCTGGGCATTGCCGGCATATACATGCACCAGGTTCTTGTCGCTGCCGGGCGCCACCGTGGGCACCTGCACCCACACCACCGCCAGTTCATTGGCGCCGTCGAAACGCTCGACGCTGAACTTCAGCGCCGTCTTGTCGTCACCGCCCACCACCCGCAGGTCGCTGCCATCGGGCTTGGCGCCGACGAAGTCGAAGTTGCCGCTGTGCAGGCGCACCGGCACGGCCGCGCCGCTGATCGGCTCGGCCAGCGTGACGCCCTGCGGCCCGGTGTTGAGCGTGACCACGGTGCGCTGCTTGTAGGTGGCGTCCCACCAGGCCAGGGCCGACAGCGGCAAGGCCGCCAGGGCCAGCAGCGCCAGCACACGCCCGCAAGCGGCACGCCAGGGCCGTAACGTGGAGATGACAGGGGGCGCAGGCATGGTCATGGGGTGCAGGTCGGTACAAACCCATGACGATAGGGACGACGCATGACGGCGCTGTTGGCCCGCAAGCCCCGGCATGGTCTGAACGGACTATGGGCTGCCCATCCACCGTTTGCCCGGCCGGAATTTAAGGTATAAATGATTTACACCAAACCGGAGATCCCCGATGTCTGACACCAAAGCACCCGCCCCCGCCGTCGCACCTGCAGCTGCAGCTGCACCTGCGGGCGAATCTGCCGTCGCACCAGCGCCTGCCAAAACCGCCAAGGCAGCGGCCAAGGCCGCCAAGGCAGTGGTCAAGGCCGCCAAGCCGGCGGCACCGCGCAAGAAGGCCGCCGCGCCAGCGCCCGCCGCCAAGCCGGCCACGGCCGAGGCCGCCAAGCCCGTCAAGGCCAAAGAGAAACTGGTGCGCGACAGCTTCACGATGCCGCGTTCAGATTTCGCGCTGATCCAGCAGTTGAAGGACCGCGCCATGACCTTCAGCCACGCGCCGAAGAAGAGCGAGCTGCTGCGCGCCGGCCTGCATGCGCTGGCGGCCCTGCCCGACGCGGGGTTTCAGGTGCTGCTGAAGGATCTGCCGGCGCTCAAGAGCGGCCGGCCGCGCAAGGCCGGCTGATCAGGCCAGCTCGCCCCAGGCTGTTGCCACACGGCGGTAGCAGCCCTGTGCGTCCAGCGCGCTGCGGGGCACCTCTTCGCTGGTGCCGGCCAGCGGTTCAGCCAAGGCGATCTTGGCGATCGCCTCGAGGGTGGCCTTGCGGGTGGCCACCTGCATCTCACACGATTGCGGGTCGAACACCCGGTAGTTGAAGACGGTGACGATGTTGGGGTCGGTGTCGGTGCGGGTAGCGGGGCGGGTCTTCCAGGCAGTCATGTTGTCGGCTCCGGTGTCAGGCTGCTGCTGCCGGACCATTCTGCACGCTCCAATCTGGCGCGGACAGCACCACGTCCGCAGTCTTGGGCCAGCGCAAGAATGTTGTTCAGGATCTGCGGCAGTTCGAACACCGCCCGGTTGTCGATCCGGGCCACGGCCGCGCGGCGCTGCGGCAGTGTGGCCAGCAATTCATCCACCAAAGGCCGCACCCGCCGCCAAGAGGTCCCCACCACGCCCACGCCCTGGGCCAGCACCCAGTCGGTGTTGTAGCGCTCCTGCGGCATGGTCCAGGCATTGCGCACCGTCAGCACCGGCAGGCCCTGCTGCAGGGCCTCGCTCAGGCTGCCCGGGCCGGGCTTGCCGATGAAGAAATCGCCCAGCATCAGGTGGCGCCGCACATCGGCCGTGAACCCCACCACCAAGTGGGCCGCCATGGGCGTCAGGTTCTGCAGGCGCTGCGCCAACGTGGCGTTGTGGCCGCACAGCAGCAGCAACTGCACGTCGGGCAACTGCCGGGCGATGGTCAGCATCTCCATCGAGCCCTGGCCGCCGAACATCACCACGCCCACCGGCCGGCTGACATCGAACCCCAGGCGCACCAGCTCGGCCGTGCGGTCGATCTGCAGCGGTTGGTAGAACTCGGGCCGCAGCACCATGCCCGAGCTGCGGTGCACCCGCGCCGGCTGGCAGCCGGCATCGAGCGCCTGTTGCACGGCATGCGCCGTGCCGCACACCAGGTGCTGGTTGGCCAGGCCGGGTTCGATCCAGAACGCGGGCGGGTGATCGGCCAGGTCGGTCATCACCGTGACCAGGGGCACGCCAGGGCAGGCCAGGGCCAGTGCGTCGTGCATCGCCCGGTTGAAGTTGGGGATCAGCGAGACCACCATGTCGGGTGCCGTCTGGCGCCAGTGCGGCACCAGCCGGTCCACCATGCTGCCGTGGCCCGCGCGGATCATGCCCTGCAGCAGCCGCAGCTCGGTGGCCAGCCCCAATGTCCAGCCACGGGCCAGGCGCAGGTTGTACAGGTCTTCGGGCGCCATGCCGGTCAGGCCGCGAAAGCGGGCCGCCGGATCCAGCAGGTCCACCAGGTTGGTGCAACGCACCTGCCACGGCTGCGCCTGCCCCAGCAGCACGGCCTGCAGTGCCTGCGCCGCCGCACGGTGGCCACCGCCCGCATTGAAGTAGATCAGCTCGACAGTCGGCATGGTGGTCACCCAGAGGTTGCGGCCGGATGGTCGCGGCACCGCATGACCGGGCAGTGACAGCAGCCCGCGCCACAATCCGGCCATGCCCGACAAGCCGCTGCCAGCCTGGTCCATTGCCGACGGTGCCTATGGGTCCGACCGCCACGGCCTGGTCTGCGGTTTCCACTTCTCGGCCCGACACGCAGGCCGGCCGTTTGCACTGCACGAGGCGCTGGATTGCCTGGCAACCGCCCAGGCCGCCGATGCGCCCGACGACTTCATCTGGTTGCACTTCAACCTGAGCGACGCGTCAGCGGAAGCCTGGATGCAGGCCCATCTGCCGCTGCCCACCGAGTTCTTCGACGCGCTGCACGAGGGCTCGCGCAGCACCCGCATCGAAGACGCGGCAGACCACCTGGTGGCGGTGGTCAACGACGTGGCGTTCGAATTCTCGTTCGAGACCACCGAGATCGCGTCACTGTGGCTGGCGGTGCACCCGCGCCTGGTGGTCAGTGCCCGCAGCCAGCCGCTGCGCTCTGTCGACCGGCTGCGCCAGGCGGTGAAGGACGGCGCGCATTTCGGCTCGCCGATGGCGCTGCTGAACCACCTGCTGCACGACCAGGGCGACGTGCTGGTGCGCATCGTGCGGGACGCCACGCTGCAGGTGGATGCGGTGGAAGACAACCTGCAGCACCGGCGCTTCCGCGCGCAGCGGACCACCCTGGGCAAGCTGCGGCGCGTGCTGGTGCGCCTGCAGCGCCTGCTGGCGCCCGAGCCAGGCGCGCTGTTCCGCCTGCTGCGCCAGCCCCCGCCCTGGATGGCCGCCGACGACCTGGACGAACTGCGCCAGTCGACCGAGGAGTTCTCGCTGGTGCTGCGCGACCTGGCGGCGCTGCAAGAGCGCATCAAGCTGCTACAGGAAGAGATCACCGCCCAGGTGGGCGAGCAGACCAACCGCAGCCTGTTCACCCTGACAGTGGTGACGGTGCTGGCGCTGCCGATCAACATCATCGCCGGCCTGCTGGGCATGAACGTGGGCGGCATCCCGTTGGCCGACAGCCCGCACGGCTTTCTGATCATTGCGTTGATCGTGCTGACCTTCACCGTGGTGGCAGGCTGGCTGGCGTTCCGCCGCCGCGATTGACAGCCTCAGGCGTCAGCCGCCCTGCCAGGCGCCGCCACACGGCTGCGCACCCGCTGCGCACCGGGCACGCCCAGTTGCGGGTGCAGCCGCCCGGCCACCCACCAAGCTGCCAGCAGGCCCAGGCCGCCCGCGGCAAACACCGCCGGCAGGCTGGCCCACTGCAGCACCAGCCACACCATGCCCGGCGTGAGGATCTGCGCCACGTCGCGGAAGGTGGCGTACACGGCCGACATCTCGCTGCGCTGGCTGGGCTTGACCGCCATCAGGAACGGCAGCCCGCCGCACAGGTCGAGCAGGATCAGGCCATAGGCCCCGGCCAGCAGCAGGGCGATGCTGACCCAGGGCAGCGGCGCGCACAGCGCAGCCAGCAGGAAGCAGCCGCCGGCCACACCGAAGCCGACACGCACCGCCGACCGCAGGCTGCGCTGGCGCACCCAGCGCATCATCAGCGGCGCCAGGAACAGGCCCATCGACGCCAGCGACGCGGCCATGCCGCCCACCCGCTCGTCCAGCCCGCTTTCGAGCGCGAAGATGCCCACGTAGATCAGGTAGACGGCCCAGCCGCAGCCACGCATCACCGCCAGGAACCAGCCGGCCACCAGGCGCGGTTGGGCCATGAAGCGCGGCAGGTAGCGCAGCGGGTTGGACGACACGCTGCCGATCTGTGTGTGGCGGCTGGTGCTGCCCATGCCGGTGCGCCAGATCAGCACCAGGGTCACGGCGGTGGCCGACGCCGTCAGCACGAACGGCGCGCCATGCCACAGGCCGAACAGCCACACGCCGACAAACGGCCCGGCGGCCCAGCCGGCACCGGCATAGAACAGGCGCCTGGATTCCAGCCTGCCGTAGTCGGCCCGGTCGATGTGGTCGAGTACATTGGCGTTGAAGCACACGAACGAGATGGCGGTGGCCATCGACGCACACAGCAGCGCCAGCGACACCCAGCGGCCGCCCGCGATGCCGAAGCCGGCCGACACCAGATACAGGCCCATGGCCAGCGACTGGGCCCAGCGCCGGGGCAGCCAGCGGGTGAGTTGCGGCACCAGCAGCACCAGGGCCAGCGACACCAGGCCCACCGCAAAGTACAGGGTCGACACGGTGGCGGCGTCGCCCCAGGCGCGGTACTGCGCCAGCGGAAACACCGACAAGGGCACGCCGCGCACGATGGCCTCGGCGCCACCCACCCAGGCAAAGCTGTTGACGGTGGGCCGGGGCGCCGCCGTCATGCGGGCGCGCCCCGGCCGTGCCTGGTCATGCGGCCAGGCCTTGCAGGCGGGCGGCCTCCAGCCGCAGCCGCTCGGGCGTGCCCAGCAGCTGGCGGTTCAGGCCGATGCGCTTGAACCAGTAGTGCAGGCCCAGCAGATCGGTGAAGCCCATGCCGCCATGCACCTCGGTGGCGGTCTTGGCCACCTGGCGGCCCACCTCGCTGAGGTGGGCCTTCAGCAGGCATGCGGCCAAGTCGGCATCGGCCGCACCCTGGCCCAGGGCATGGCCGGCATACCAGACGAAGGCGCGCGTGGGCTCCAGCGTGGCTGCCATCTCGGCGCACAGGTGCTTGACGGCCTGGAACGATCCGATCAGCCGGCCGAACTGCTGGCGCTGGCCGGCATAGGCCACGGCCTGGTCGAGCATGCTCTGGGCCGCACCCAGCGTGTCGGCAGCCAGCACCGCCCGGCCGATGGCCAGCACCTGGCGCAGCACCGCCGGGCTGGCGCCGGGCAGCCGGTCGGCGGCCACCGCGTTGAAGTGCAGTTCGCCGATGTGGCGGGTGCGGTCGACCGTGGGCAGGCGCAGCCGCTGCAGGCCGGCGGCATCGGCGGCCACCAGGTGCAGGCCGCCCTGGCTGTCGGCCACCAGGTAGGCGTCGGCCTCGAAGTCGATGACGAACAGGGCCCGGCCGCTGAGCCGGCCATCGCGGCAATGCACGGCAGCCGTCTCGCCGCCGGGGCTGCCGGTGGCGCGCGCGCCGGTGTGCTCGGAC
>JARXAJ010000021.1 GCA_029865965.1 Aquabacterium sp. | reverse complement strand
GCGCTGCGCACCGTGCTGGCGATCCAGTAGCCCCCAAAACGGCGGGCCGGCCCCGGTGCCGGCCCGCCCGCAAGCCGACGGCCCCCCGCGAACCGGTGGGCCGTCTTGCTTGGCGGCCGCCGCGCGCGCGGGATGTGACGTACCCCGGCCCCACTTGAATCAGGGTGACATTGGTGCGGCGCCTGCGCGCGCACGCACCAATCCACACTGCAGAACGACACAGCGCAAGCAAACCGGCACCGCCATGCGGCATATGCACTGTGAAATGTGCAAGATGGGTGCATGCTTGTCAGCTCCCTGCCAGATCCGTGCGTTGTGCTGGGTATGGCAGGCCCGGGCAAGCTGGCGCGCCGCTTGCTGATGCACTGGCAAGAAAAAGGCAGATGGCCGGCCTGTTCAGCAGACCGGGCTGCGGCAGGATGAACGAAGCTGGAGACACATGACACGCTAGATGTACGCCAGACGACCGGAAAGCTCTGATGGAGCCTGGGCCTGTGAAGCCGGGACTTCATCAGAACTTCCCCGCTACCGATGGGGTTGATCCCCGCATCGGTGCTGTGTCCGACTTAGGAGGTCCCCATGGACGTGATCAGCAGCTTTGCCGCCCGCTACGAACGCACCCGCGAGGAGGAAATGTCCCTCGAGGACTACCTCGACGAGTGCAAGCGCAACCCCATCGCCTATTCCACCGCTGCCGAGCGCATGTTGCGCGCCATCGGCGAGCCCCAGATGGTGGACACCCGCAACGACCAGCGCCTGTCGCGGCTGTTCGCCAACAAGGTGATCAAGCGCTACCCGGCGTTTGCCGAGTTCTACGGCATGGAAGACGCCATCGAGCAGGTGGTGTCGTACTTCCGGCACGCTGCGCAAGGGCTGGAAGAGAAGAAACAGATCCTGTACCTGCTGGGCCCGGTGGGCGGCGGCAAGAGCAGCATTGCCGAGCGGCTGAAGGCGCTGATGCAGGAAGTGCCGTTCTACGCCATCAAGGGCAGCCCGGTGAATGAATCCCCGCTGGGCCTGTTCGACCCCACCGAGGACGGCGCCATCCTGGAGCAGGAATACGGCATCCCGCGCCGCTACCTCAACCGCATCCTGAGCCCCTGGGCGGTGAAGCGGCTGGAAGAATACGGTGGCGACATCCGCAAGTTCAAGGTCGTCAAGCGCCACCCCAGCGTGTTGAAGCAGGTCGGCATCGCCAAGACCGAGCCGGGTGACGAGAACAACCAGGACATCTCCAGCCTGGTGGGCAAGGTCGACATCCGCAAGCTGGAAACCTTTGCCCAGGACGACCCCGACGCCTACAGCTTCAGCGGTGGCCTGTGCCTGGCCAACCAGGGGCTGCTGGAGTTCGTGGAAATGTTCAAGGCGCCCATCAAGGTGCTGCACCCGCTGCTGACAGCCACGCAGGAAGGCAACTTCAAGGGCACCGAAGGCTTTGGCGCCATCCCGTTTGACGGCGTGGTGCTGGCGCACAGCAACGAGAGCGAGTGGAAGGCCTTCCGCAACAACAAGAACAACGAGGCCTTCCTCGACCGCATCTACATCGTCAAGGTGCCGTACTGCCTGCGGGTGAGCGAAGAGATCAAGATCTACGAGAAGCTGGTCAACGGCAGCAGCCTGGGCCAGGCCAAGTGCGCCCCGGGCACGCTGAAGATGATGAGCCAGTTCGCCATCCTCACGCGCCTGAAGGAGCCCGAGAATTCGTCGCTGTTCTCCAAGATGCAGGTCTATGACGGCGAGAACCTGAAGGACACCGACCCGCGCGCCAAGAGCTACCAGGAGTACCGCGACTACGCCGGCGTCGACGAAGGCATGAGCGGCATCAGCACCCGGTTCGCCTACAAGATCATCAGCAAGGTCTTCAACTTCGACTCAGCCGAAGTGGCCGCCAACCCGGTGCACCTGATGTATGTGCTGGAGCAGCAGATCGAGCGCGAGCAGTTCCCGGCCGAGCTGGAGCAGAAGTACACCGGCTACATCAAGGAGCAGCTGGCGCCAAAGTACGCCGAGTTCATCGGCAAGGAGATCCAGACCGCGTACCTGGAAAGTTACTCCGAGTATGGCCAGAACATCTTCGACCGCTATGTCACCTATGCCGACTACTGGATCCAGGACCAGGAATACCGCGACACCGACACCGGCGAGGTGTTCGACCGCGCCAGCCTGAACGGTGAACTCGAGAAGATCGAGAAGCCTGCGGGCATTGCCAACCCGAAGGATTTCCGCAACGAGATCGTCAACTTCGTGCTGCGCGCGCGCGCCAACAACCAGGGCAACAACCCGGTGTGGACCAGCTACGAGAAGCTGCGCTCGGTGATCGAGAAGAAGATGTTCAGCAACACCGAAGAGCTGCTGCCGGTGATCAGCTTCAACGCCAAGGCCAGCGCCGACGAAGCCAAGAAGCACGAGGACTTCGTCGCCCGCATGGTGGCCAAGGGCTACACCGGCAAGCAGGTGCGGCTGCTGTGCGAGTGGTACCTGCGCGTTCGCAAGAGCTCATGACCCACCCCCGTAGCGCCTGCGGCACTCCCCCTCAAGGGGGCGCCGCCAGCGGCCCGGCAAAGCCGGTTCCGCATTGGCCGCCTGGTTCGACCTGCTGACTGCATCCCATGGCACTCCAATCCATCATCGATCGGCGGCTGGCTGGCAAGAACAAGTCCATCGGCAACCGAGAGCGCTTCATGCGCCGCTACAAGGACAAGATCAAGGAAGCCGTGCGCCGCGCGGTCGATGGCCGCGGCATCCGCGACCTGGAACGCGGCGAGGAGGTGCGCATCCCGAAGAAGGACTTGTCCGAGCCGGTGTTCCACCATGCCAACGGCGGTATACGCGACATGGTGCACCCCGGCAACCAGGACTATGTGCGCGGCGACCGCATCAAGCGCCCGCAGGGCGGCGGGGGTGGCGGTGGCAGCGGCAAGGGCCAGGCGTCCGACCAGGGCGAGGGCGACGACGACTTCAGTTTTGCGCTCAGCAAGGAAGAATTCATGCAGGTCTTCTTCGAGGACCTGGCCCTGCCCCACCTGGTGCGCACCCAGCTGGCCGAGGTGCCCGAGTGGAAAAGCCACCGTGCCGGCTACAGCAGTGACGGCACGCCCAACAACCTGCATGTGGTGCGCAGCCTGCGCGGCGCCATCGGCCGGCGCCTGGCCATCGGCTCGGGCTCGCGGCGCGCGCTGGCCGAGCTGGAAGCCGAACTCGCCATCCTGCAGGCGGCAGCCGAGGCCGGTGACCTGAGCGCCAGGCTGGAGCTGCCGGCGCTGGAAGAACAGGTGACCGCCCTGCGCGCCCGACTGGCCCGCATCCCCTACCTCGACCCGATCGACCTGCGCTACCGCAACCGGGTGAAGACGCCGGTGCCCACCAGCAAGGCGGTGATGTTCTGCCTGATGGACGTGTCGGGGTCGATGGACGAGGGCCGCAAGGATCTGTCCAAGCGCTTCTTCATCCTGCTCTACCTGTTCCTGACGCGGCACTACGAGAAGATCGACATCGTCTTCATCCGCCACCACACCCAGGCGCAAGAGGTGGATGAAGAAAACTTCTTCCACGCCCGCGAGACCGGCGGCACAGTGGTGAGCAGCGCCCTGGTGCTGATGGAAGAAGTCATCCGCGCGCGCTACAGCCCGACGGAGTGGAACATCTACGGCGCCCAGGCCAGCGACGGCGACAACTGGCACCACGACAGCGGCCGCTGCCGCGAACTGCTGGCCCAGAAGATCCTGCCGCTGTGCCGCTACTTTGCCTATGTGCAGGTGGCCGAGGAAGAGCAGAACCTCTGGGAGGAATACACCCACTTGGCCGGCGCCAGCAAGCACTTCGCGATGCGCAAGGCCACGACAGCCGACCAGATCTACCCGGTCTTCCGCGACCTGTTCAAGAAGGAGGGTGCTGCCCAGGCGGCATGACCATGGCCCACCCCCAAAGTGACTTCGGCGCTGCCCCTGAAGGCGGCGACCCCGGCGGCCAGGCGCTGCCGGGCCCGCAGCGCATGCCTGGTCAGACCGGTGTGCCTGCCCGCCCGCTGCGTGGCCCGCTGCCGCTGACCCAGACCGCGCAACGCCTGGCAGCGCCCAGCGACTGGACCTTCGACCTGATCGAGCAGTACCACGCCGTCATCCGCGACACCGCGCAGCGCTACGGCCTGGACACCTACCCCAACCAGCTGGAGATCATCACTGCCGAGCAGATGATGGACGCCTACGCCAGCGTGGGCATGCCGGTGAACTACCGCCACTGGAGCTACGGCAAGGAGTTCATCAGCACCGAGAAGAACTACAAGCGCGGCCACATGGGCCTGGCCTACGAGATCGTGATCAACAGCAACCCCTGCATCAGCTACCTGATGGAGGAGAACACCATGCCGATGCAGGCCCTGGTGATTGCGCATGCGGCCTACGGCCACAACAGCTTCTTCAAGGGCAACTACCTGTTCCGCATGTGGACCGATGCGTCGTCGATCATCGATTACCTGGTCTATGCCAAGCACTATGTGGCCGAATGCGAAGAGCGCCATGGCATGGAGGTGGTCGAAGAGTTCATCGACAGCTGCCACGCGCTGCAGAACCACGGCGTCGACCGCTACCGCCGCCCGGCGCGCAAGACCCTGGCGCAGGAGCTGGCCGAGCGCAAGGACCGCGAGGCTCACGCGCAGCAGCAGGTCAACGACCTGTGGCGCACCCTGCCCAAGGCGGTGGAGAAGGCGGGCGCTGCCATCGAGGCCAAGCGCTTCCCGGATGAGCCGCAGGAGAACCTGCTTTACTTCATCGAGAAGAACGCGCCGTTGCTGGAACCCTGGCAGCGGGAGATCGTGCGCATTGTGCGCAAGGTGGCGCAGTACTTCTACCCGCAGCGCCAGACCCAGGTGATGAACGAGGGCTGGGCCACCTTCTGGCACCACCGCCTGCTCAACCAGATGTACGACGACGGCTACCTGGCCGACGGCGTGATGATCGAATGGTTGAAGAGCCACACCAACGTGGTCTACCAGCCCAAGGTGACCGACAAGGGCTACTCGGGCTTCAACCCGTACGCGCTGGGTTTTGCGATGTACACCGACATCAAGCGCATCTGCGAGGCGCCCACCGACGAAGACCGCCAGTGGTTCCCCGACATCGCCGGCAGCGACTGGGTGCCCACGCTGGATGCGGCGATGCGCAACTTCAAGGACGAGAGCTTCATCGGCCAATACCTCAGCCCCAAGCTGATGCGCGACTTCCGCCTGTTCGCCATCCACGACGACGAGAAGCAGCCCGAGCTGGAAGTGGCCGCCATCCATGACGACAACGGCTACCGCCGTGTGCGCGAGGCCTTGAGCCGGCAGTACGACCTGGGCAGCCGCGAGCCCGACATCCAGGTGTGGAACGTCAACCTGCGCGGCGACCGCAGCCTGACGCTGCGCCACTTCCAGCACAACGACCGGCCGCTGGACGACAGCGGGCAAGAGGTGCTCAAGCATGTGGCGCGGCTGTGGGGCTTCGGCGTGCAGCTGGAAAGCGCCAATGCCAAGGGCGCGATCACCAAGCGCTGGGCGGTGCCGGCACCCAGCCAATGACCCCCGCGCCCCCGCACCTGCCGGGGGGTGCACCGCAGCGCAACACCAGCGCTTTGCCAACGATGGGCGCACGGCCGGCCGCCACCACGCGCCAGCCCTCCACCCTCCGGCGCCTGACGGCGCTGGGCTGGATGGCACAGCAGCGCAGCGCCTGACCCTGTGGCATGCGCCAAAACAAAGGGCCGGCAATGCCGGCCCTTTGCCTTGACCTTTACCTTTGCCCTGGACGAATGTCTCAGGCCTTCAACGCCATCAGCACCTCATCGAGCATCTTCTTCGCATCGCCGAACAGCATGCGGTTGTTCTCTTTGTAGAACAGCGGGTTGTCCACGCCGGCATAGCCGCTGGCCATGCTGCGCTTCATCACGATGCTGGTCTTGGCCTTCCACACCTCCAGCACCGGCATGCCGGCAATCGGGCTGGTGGGGTCGTCCTGCGCGGCGGGGTTCACGATGTCGTTGGCGCCGATCACCATGGCCACATCGGTGGTCGGGAAGTCGTCGTTGATCTCGTCCATTTCCAGCACGATGTCGTAGGGCACCTTGGCCTCGGCCAGCAGCACGTTCATGTGGCCGGGCATGCGGCCGGCCACCGGGTGGATGCCGAAGCGCACGTTCACGCCCTTCTCGCGCAGCAGCTTGGTGATCTCGAACACGGTGTGCTGGGCCTGGGCCACCGCCATGCCGTAGCCGGGCACGATGACCACGTTCTTGGATTCGCGCAGCAGCTCGGCGGTCTCGGCGGCCAGGATCGGCGACACCTCGCCTTGCGGCTGGGCCGCGCCGCCGCCCGCCGCCGGGGCAGGCGCGCCACCGCCAAAGCCGCCGGCGATCACGCTGATGAAGTTGCGGTTCATCGCCCGGCACATGATGTAGGACAGGATGGCGCCCGACGAGCCCACCAGCGCACCCACCACGATCAGCAGGTCATTGCTGAGCATGAAGCCGGTGGCCGCCGCCGCCCAGCCCGAATAGCTGTTGAGCATCGACACCACCACCGGCATGTCGGCGCCGCCGATGGCCATCACCATGTGGATGCCGAACAGCAGCGCGATCACCGTCATCACCAGCAACGGCAGCATGCCGGCGGGGATGTCGTGGGCCTGCACGAAGGCCCAGCCGAAGTACACCACCACCAGCAGGCCCGCCAGGTTCAGCAGGTGCCGGCCGGGCAGCAGCAGCGGCTTGCCGCCGATCTTGCCCGACAGCTTGCCAAAGGCCACCAGCGACCCCGAGAAGGTGACCGCGCCGATGAGGATGCCGATGTAGATCTCCACCTCGTGGATGGACTTCTCGGCCGGCGTGGGGAACACGGTGGACGTGTCCACATAGCTGGCAAAGCCCACCAGGCAGGCGGCCAGGCCGACCAGGCTGTGCATCAGTGCCACCAGTTCGGGCATCTGCGTCATCTGCACCTTCTTGGCGGCAACGAGACCGATGGCCCCGCCCACCACCAGGGCGCCGACGATCCACGGGATGCCCGCGGCCGTGACCCGCGGGCCCAGCACCGTGGCCAGCACGGCGAGCGCCATGCCGACCATGCCGAACAGGTTGCCGCGGCGCGCGGTCTCGGGGTTGGCCAGCCCGCCCAGGCTGAGGATGAAAAGGATGGTGGCGCCGATGTAGGCCATGGTGGCCATGCTGGAAGTCATGCTCGCGTCCTTGCTGTCGTTCTTGTTCTTGTGCTTACTTGCGGAACATCGCCAGCATGCGCCGCGTGACCGCGAAGCCGCCGACCATGTTGACCGCGGTCAGCGCCAGCGCAAACACCGCCAGGCCGAGGATCAGCGCATTGGGCCGGTCCGTCACCCCGCCGGTCAACGGTGGCGCCACCTGCACCAGTGCGCCGATGGCGATGATCGACGAGATGGCGTTGGTGACGCTCATCAGCGGCGTGTGCAGCGACGGCGTGACGTTCCACACCACCATGTAGCCGATGAAGCAGGCCAGCACGAACACGGTGAAGTGCGACAGGAAGCTGGCCGGCGCATACATGCCCACCAGCAGGAACAGCACCGCACCCACGCCGAACACCGTGGCCAGGCTCTGGGCCGACATCGGCGCGCTGGGCGCGCCGTGGCCATGGCCCTTCTTGGCCGCCGGCGCAGCGGCTGCAGTTGCAGCGGGCTTGGGCGGCGCGGCGGGCATCTTGATCGGCGGCGCCGGCCAGGTGACGGCGCCATCCTTGATGACGGTGAGGCCGCGGATCGCGTCATCGTCCATGTTGACGTTGATGACGCCGTCCTTGGTCTTGCACAGCTCTTCGGTCAGGCGCAGCAGGTTGTTGGAATACAGCGTTGACGCCTGCCTGGCCAGGCGGCTGACCAGGTCGGTGTAGCCGACGATGGTGACCCCATGCCGGACGACAGCCTCACCCGGCACCGTCAGCTCGCAGTTGCCGCCCTGCTCGGCCGCCATATCGACGATCACGCTGCCGGGCTTCATGCTCTGCACCATCTCGGCGGTGATCAACCGGGGCGCGGGCTTGCCGGGGATCAGCGCGGTGGTGATGATGATGTCGACTTCCCTGGCCTGCTGCGCATACATCGCGCGCTGGGCGGCCTGGAAGCCCTCGCTCATCACCTTGGCATAGCCGCCGCCGCCCGAGCCTTCTTCTTCGTAGTCGACCTTGACGAATTCACCGCCCAGCGACACCACCTGGTCGGCCACCTCGGCGCGGGTGTCGTTCGCCCGCACGATGGCGCCCAGGTTGGCCGCCGTGCCGATGGCCGCCAGGCCAGCCACGCCGGCACCGGCGATGAACACCTTGGCCGGCGGGATCTTGCCCGCGGCGGTGATCTGGCCGTTGAAGAAACGGCCAAAGGCATTGGCGGCCTCGATCACGGCGCGGTAGCCGGTGATGCCGGCCATGGAGGTGAGCGCGTCCATCTTCTGCGCCCGGCTCAGCTGGCGCGGCAGCGCGTCGATGGCCAGCACCGTCACCTTGCGCGCGGCCAGCTGCTCCATCAGCGCCGGGTTCTGCGCCGGCCAGATGAAGCCGATCAGCGTGGCACCTTCGCGCAGCTGGGCGGCTTCGTCGGGGCTGGGCACGCGGGCCTTGAAGATGATGTCGGCCTGGGCCCACACGTCGGCTGCCGTGGGCAGCACTTGCGCGCCGGCGGCGCGGTAGGTGTCGTCGGCAAAGTTGGCCGCATCGCCGGCGCCGCTTTGCACTGCCACCGAAAAGCCCAGCTTGATGAGCTTTTCGACCACATCGGGCACGGTGGCAACCCGCTTCTCGCCGGCCGCTGTCTCTGCCGGCACACCAATCAGCAAACCCATGGAATGAACTCCTCAGTTGTATTGAGCACCGCGCCGCAGTTGGTACAGCCAGCGGGTGGGCCGAAGCCACTGCAAGAAGCTTACCCGACACCACGAAGTCGGCCGTCGCCACCGTGACCCAGCACACGGCCAGGCCACCCGTACCATTTGACAGATGGTCGATATGCGTTGGAAACCCAGTGTCACCGTGGCTGCCGTGGTCGAGCAGGGCGGGCGCTTTCTGCTGGTCGAGGAACAGACGCCCGACGGCCTGAAGCTCAACAACCCCGCCGGCCACCTCGACCTCGGAGAAACGCCGGAACAAGGCGCCGCGCGTGAATGCCTGGAAGAAACCGCCTGCGCCTTCACGCCCCAGTGGTTGGTGGGCGTGTACCTGGCCCGGCTGCAGCGGCCAGGCGCCGCCGGCCAGCCGGATGAAGACATCACCTACCTGCGCTTTGCCTATGGCGGCAGTGTCGGCGCGCCCGACCCCGGCCGCCCGCTGGACGCACCGGTGGTGCGCACCTTGTGGCTCACGCCGGCCGAAGTGCGCGCCAGCGCCGCGCGCCACCGCAGCCCGCTGGTGCTGCGCTGCATCGAAGACCACCTGGCCGGCATGCGCCACCCGTTGGGTGTGGTGGGCGCCGACCCCTCGCTGTGGGCCTGAAGGAACAAGCCATGAATGATGTGTTGCGATTCGGCCCGGTGGCGGTTCACCTGGGCGAAAAGTCCGGCAAATACCCTGACGGGAACCAGGTGATCGTGCAGGGCGCCGACCAGCGCGTGGCCTTCGACACGCCGCTGGTGGCCAACCGCATCGGTGCCGACTTCGACACCGTCGACATGGTGCTGCTGGGCCATGTGCATGAAGACCACATGACCGGCCTGCACCGCGTGCCGCATGCCGCCGTGCGGGTGCACCACGCCGACCTGGCTGCGGCGCAAAGCTGGGCCGGCCTGTCGGCCCATTTCGGCTACCCGGCCGAGGTGCTGGGGCCGATGCACGACAAGCTGCGCGCCGAATTCTTCTACCACCCGCGGCCCGACGCCACCGGCTATGGAGACGGCGCGGTGTGGCAGCTGGGCGGTGGCGTCAGCGTGCGCGCCCAGCACCTGCCCGGCCACACCGCCGGCCACTGTGCCCTGATCGAGCAAAGCCACGGCGTGGCCTTCATCGGCGACATCGACCTGTCGGGCTTCGGGCCCTACTACGGCGACGCCACATCCAACCTGGCCGACTTCCGCCGCAGCCTGGCAGCAGTGGCTACGCTCGATGCCCGGGTGTGGGTGACCTCGCACCACCGCGCCGTCATCACCGACCGGGCCGCCTTCCTCGACCAGCTGGCCGCCTTCACCGCCAAGCTCGACGAGCGTGAGGCCCGGCTGCTGGCGATGCTGGCGGTTGGCCCACAAGACATCAGCGACCTGGTGCGCCAGCGCCTGCTGTACCCGCCCGAGCACGACGCGCTGTGGGTCGGCTTTGTCGAGCGCCGCAGCATCCAGATGCACCTGGACGAACTGCTGGCCGACGGCCGGGTGCAACAGCAGGACGACGAGCGATTTGCCCTGACCTGAACCGGCCCCGCACGGTGCCACCAGGATGGGGCCACCAACCCTGACGCAGCGTCAAGCCGGTGAGCCTGCACGGCATGCGCATCAGTGAACTCACCCGCCGCGCCGGCGTCTCGGCCCGTGCGATCCGCCTGGACGAGGCCCGACTGCGACATCGCCCGCCTGCAACACTTGCGCAAGCGCACGGCCGACCACATCGTCTGGGCACGGGACCGCCAGGCCGAGGCCCGCCGTGCTGCGGCCAGCCAGGCGGCGTCTGCCGCCCAGGCGCAGCAGCCGCCCTGGCCCACGGTGGCGCCCCGGGCCGCACCGCCACCTGGCGCGTTGGCCAAGGCCCACCGCAAGACCCGCGCCGCCGCCGGCGACACGCGCAGCCCATCCTCCAGGCGACCCGACAGCACAAGCCCATGACCCACCCGCACCACGCCCCTGACAGCAGGTGCGCCACGCTGCTCACCGCCGCGCAGCACGCGCGCACCAACCACGCCGCCTGAGGACCCCGCCATGGCAACGCCCCCGCCGACACCGACCGACTTATCGCCTGCACCTGCTGGCGCACCAACCGGCTGGGCCCTGCACACCCGCAGCAGCCCGCTGACACGCCCGTGGGAGCCGATCTTCACTCAGGTGCTGGCCGCAACAGACGGGCGCGTCCCTGCGGTGGCCCTGGCCATCCGCGTGGCCGACGCCCATTGCAATGGCCGCGGCTTTGCCCACGGCGGCCTGATCAGCGCGCTGGCCGACAACGCCATGGGCCTGTCGGCAGTGGCCGCAGCCCGCGCGGCGGCGGCCGCCCAGGGGCAGGCGACGACGGCCGGCGCGGTGACGGTCAGCCTGGTGCTGGACTTCATGGCCAGCGCCAGCATCGGCCAGTGGCTGGAATTCCGCCCAGTGGTGCTGCGCCACGGCCGCACGCTGGCCTTCACCGAATGCCATGTGCTGGCCGACGGTGAACTGGCGGCGCGCGCCAGCGCCACCTTCAGGCTGGGTTGAATCCTGCGCGGCCTGCCGCCGCTGGTCAGCCCGCTGCGGGCAGATGCAGTTCCAGGATCTCGTCGCCATGCCCGTCCAGCCGGCCGGTGGGCTGCCAGCCCAGGTGGCGGTAGAAGCCGTGGGACCGGCTGGCCGGGTCGGTGCTGCAGCCCAGGAACAGCCGCCGCCAGCCCTGCCCGGCCAGCTGCGCCACCACCCGCGCCAGCAGGTCGCGGCCCAGGCCCTGGCCTTCATAGGCGGGCAGCAGGGCCAGCACCACCACCTCACCGGTATCACGGTCGCCGAAGCAGTAGCCCACCAGCGCATCGCCCTGCAGGGCCACATGGCCGGGCGTGGCGCCGCTGCGGATGCCGGCGGCCCAGCTGGTGGCGGTGATGCCGTAAGCGGCCAGCCGGTCGGCGGGCACCGCGTTCTGGCGCGTGCGGCCACGCAGGTCGATGCAGGCGGGCGCGTCGGCGGGCACGGCGGGGCGGTGGGTCAGATGCATCGGCGGCATTGTGCGGACGAACTGCGGACGAACTGCGGACAATCGCCGCCCATGAAACCCCAACGCGTGGTCGTCGGTCTGTCCGGCGGCGTCGATTCGGCCGTCACCGCCTGGCTGCTCAAGCAGCAGGGGCATGAGGTCGTCGGCATCTTCATGAAGAACTGGGAAGACGACGACGACAGTGAATTCTGTGCATCGAACATCGACTTCGTCGATGCCGCCGCCGTGGCCGATGTGATCGGCATCGAGATCGAGCATGTCAACTTCGCCGCCGACTACAAGGACCGGGTGTTTGCCGAGTTCCTGCGTGAATACGAAGCCGGCCGCACACCCAACCCCGACGTGCTGTGCAATGCGGAGATCAAGTTCAAGGCCTTTCTCGACCACGCGATGCGCCTGGGCGCCGAGAAGATCGCCACCGGCCACTATGCGCGGGTGCGGCAGACGCACGGCCCGGCCGCCGCCGGGCCGCCCCAAGGCGGCCGGAGCCCCCTTGGGGGGCAGGAGCGAAGCGACGTGGGGGCTGCCCGTTTCGAGCTGCTCAAGGGCCTGGACCCGCTGAAGGACCAGAGCTACTTCCTGCACCGCCTCACCCAGGCGCAGCTGGCCAAGACGCTGTTCCCGGTGGGCGAGCTGCCCAAGACCGAAGTGCGCCGCATCGCCGCCGAGGCCGGCCTGCCGAACGCAAAGAAGAAGGACTCCACCGGCATCTGCTTCATCGGCGAACGGCCGTTCCGCGACTTCCTCAACCGCTACCTGAAGCACCAGCCCGGCGCCATCGTCGATGACCGCGGGCGCACCATCGGCCAGCACCTGGGCCTGAGCTTCTACACCCTGGGCCAGCGCCAGGGGCTGGGAATCGGCGGGTTGAAGGAACGGGGCGCCGCGCGCGGCGCCGGCGACCACCCGCCCACGTTAGTGGCCCGCAACGACCTGGCGCGCAAATCCCTGGTCGCCGTGCAGGGGCATGTCCATACCTGGCTGCAGTCGCCGGCCCTGGTGTTCGACGACGCCAGCTGGGTGGCCGGCACACCGCCGGCCGATGGCGCCCTGGCCGCCAAGACCCGCTACCGCCAGGCCGACGCCGACTGCGGCCTGGCCACACAGGGCGCCGGCCGCTTCGCGCTGCAGTTCAGCAGCCCGCAATGGGCCGTCACGCCCGGGCAGTCGGCGGTGCTGTATGCGGGCGAGGTGTGCCTGGGCGGGGGTGTCATCGCCTCGTCCAGCAGCCTGGACTGAGCCCGGACACAAAGCCTCCTGAGACTGAGCCCGCGCATGCAACACCCCTGCGGGTGGTGCATGGCTGGCGAAGGCCCGGCGCCTCTGGCGGCGGGCGCTTTGTGCTCAGGTGAAGCGGGCGAGCTCTGCGAGGCCGTGGGTGAGAAGCACAGCCCGCAGCGCTCAAGTCTGGCAACGCTGCGGCCGATAGCCTTGCAGGGATGGCGCCCCCGCGCGCGGCCGTCCGGTTCTGGACGCCCCGACCGATGCCACGCCTGCTGCCATCCATCTGCCTTGCTGCCGCCGCAGGCTGCGCGCTGCCCAGCGACCGCGCCGCTGCGGTCGAGGTGCAGGTGGCCGACGCCACCGGCACGCCGCTGGCCGGCGCCGCCGTCTTCCTGGCGTCGAAGGACGCCCGCGCCGCCGCCCGACCCGAGCCGGTGGTGGAGGTGGTGCAGATCGACCGCCAGTTCCAGCCGAAGGTGTCGGTGGTGACGGTGGGCACGGCGGTGGGTTTGGACCTGGCGCTGCAGGTGCCCGCCACCGGCATGCAGGCGGTGGCCGTGAAGCTGACCGGGGTGGCGCCGTGATGTCACCCGACACACCCGCCACCATGCCAGCACGGCTGTGGCGTGCGCTGCAGCGCTGGCGATGGCCGGCGCTGCGCCTGTCGGGCCGCATCGTGCTGGTGTCGCTGGCCCTGCTGCTGGTGGTGCAGGCAGCCGTGTTCGTGGTCATCCGCCACAGCATCGACCGCAATGCCCATGCCCAGCTGGGCGCCCATCTGTCGGTGGCCGCCCGCGTGTGGCAGCGCCTGCTCGACCAGCGTGCGGCCACGCTGAACCAGGGCGCGGCGCTGCTGGCAGCCGACGACGGCATGCGCGAAGCCGTGGGCACCGGCGACCTGGGCACGGTGCGGTCGGCACTGGACAACCATGGCGCGCGCATCGGCGCGCGCGTGACCGCCCTGCTGGGCACCGACCTGGCGGTGCAGGCGGTGGGCCAGCAGAGCGACCCCGGCATCGCCCCGGCCCTGGCCCGGCTGGCGCCGCAGCTGGCGCAGCGCCCGGGCAGCGGCGTGGTGGCACTGCTGGCCGGGCGGCCCTACCAGTTCGTGATGGTGCCGCTGCGTGCGCCGGCCCTGATCGGCTGGGTGGTGATGGGCTTTCCGCTCGACCAGGCCCTGGTCAACGACATGCATGCGGTGTCGGGCGTGCATGCGGCGCTGGTGGCGCAGCCGGTGCGCGGTGCCCCGCTGGTGCTGGTGCACAGCCTGAAGCCGCCGGCCGACGCCAGCCCGCTGGCCACGCACCTGGCCGACGGCGACCTGGCGCTGGACGCGCAGCAGCACCTGGTGGCCACCTCGGACGTGGCCAGCGGGCCCGAAGGCCGCATCACCCTGCGCCTGGCCGGCCCGATCGCGGCGGCCATGGCGCCTTACCGCAGCCTGCAATGGATGCTGGCCATCATCACGCTGCTGGGCGTGGCGCTGTTCGGCGCCGGCAGCATGTGGACGGCCCGCCACGTGACCCAGCCACTGCGCCGCCTGGTGCGCGCCAGCGAGCGCCTGGGCCGGGGCGACGACGACGAGCCGGTGGCACAAGACAGGCGCAGCGACGAGATCGGCGAGCTGGCCCGCGCCTTCGACCAGATGCGCGTCAACGTGGGTGCGCAGGGCGCGCAGATCCGCGCCCTGGCCTACCGCGACCGCCTGACCGGCCTGCCCAACCGCCTGCAGTTCCGCGACGACATCCAGCGCGCCATCGCCCGCGCCGACCCGGGGCGCGACCACATCGCCGTGGTGATGCTCGACCTCGACCGCTTCAAGCATGTCAACGACGTGCTGGGCCATGCCTCGGGCGACCGGCTGCTGGAAGGCGTGGCCGCACGGCTGCAACAGATGGTGCGTGACGGCGACGTGGTGGCGCGCCTGGGCGGCGATGAATTCGCCCTGCTGATGCACGACGCCGACACCGACCTGGCGGTGGCCGTGGCCCAGCGCATCACCGCCACCTTCGAGCAGCCGCTGCTGCTGGACGACCACACGGTGAACCTGAGCGCCGGCCTGGGCATTGCCACCTGGCCCACCCACGCCACCGATGCCGACGCCCTGCTCAGCCGCGCCGAGGTGGCGATGGACGCCGCCAAGCGCCACACCGCCGGCGCCCAGGTCTACGACCCGGCGGTCGACACCGCCAGCGCGCTGAACCTGTCGCTGCTGAGCGAGTTGCGGCACGCGGTCGGTCACGACGAGCTGCGGCTGTTCCTGCAGCCCAAGATCGCCATCCGCGACGGCAATGTCTGCGGTGCCGAGGCGCTGGTGCGCTGGCAGCACCCTACCCGCGGCCTGGTGCCGCCGATGCAGTTCATCCCGTTTGCCGAGCAGGCCGGCTTCATCCGCCACCTGACGCTGTGGATCTTCGAGCGCGCCGCCGCCGAGCAGGTGGCGCTGGCGCTGCTGGGCGTGCGCCGGGTGTCGGTGAACCTGTCGACCCGCGACCTGCTGGACGTTGAACTGCCCGCGAAGCTGGACGCCATCCTGCGCCGCCACCGGGCGCTGGCCGACGGCTTCTGCCTGGAGATCACCGAGCGCGCGATCATGGACGACCCGCAGCGCGCCGAATCCACCCTCAACCGGCTGGCCGAGCGCGGCTACAAGCTGTCGATCGACGACTTCGGCACCGGCTATTCGTCACTGGCTTACCTGAAGAAGCTGCCGGTCCACGAGCTGAAGATCGACAAGCGCTTCGTGATGGCGATGGAGCAGGACGCCGGTGATGCCAAGATCGTGCGCAGCACCATTGACCTGGCCCACAACCTGGGCCTGACCGTGGTGGCCGAAGGCGTGGAGAACGCCGCCGTGCTGGCCCTGCTGCATGCACTGCAGTGCGACGAAGGCCAGGGCCACCACATGAGCAAGCCGCTGCCGGTGGACGCGTTCTGCGACTGGGTGGCGCGCTGGCAGGCCAGGGCGCCCGCCAAGCCGGGGGTGGCGGCCGCGCTGCGGGCCGGCGCGCCGCTATTGCATTGACCCACCCCCGGAAGCGCCTTGGGATCAAAACCGGGCAGCGCTGCTCTGCTTGACCGGCACGAACGGCCGCGCCGCCGGCAGCGCATTGCCGCAGAAGCCGAAGCTGAGCGCTGGCCGCTTGCCGCTGATCAGCTCGGCCAGGGCCTGGCCCGAGCCGGCGCCGTGGGTCCAGCCCAGCGTGCCATGGCCAGCGTTCAACCACAGGTTGGGCAGGCTGCTGCGGCCGATGTAGGGGATGTTGGTCGGCGTGCTGGGGCGCAGGCCGGTCCAGTAGTTGGGCTCGCTCAGGTCGGCCACGCCGGGGAACAATTCGTCGTAGCGCTGCACCAGCGCCGCGCAGCGCTTTTGCGCGGTGGCGCCGTCCAGGCTGGTGTCGTAGCCCGCCAGCTCGGCCGTGCCGGCGATGCGGATCTGGTCGCCCAGCCGGCTGATCGCGATCTTGCGGGTGTCGTCGAGCAGGCTGACGGTGCTGGCATCTTGCGGGCGCTTGAGCTTCAGCGTGGCCGAGTAGCCCTTGGCCGGGTAGATGTTCAGCCAGAGGCCCAGCTGCCGCAGCATCGGCGCGGTGTAGCTGCCCATCGCCGCCACGTACTGGTCGGCCACCAGGTTGCGCAGCGGCGCCTTGGGGCCATCTTGCAGGCTGCGCACGCGCACGCCGCTGACCTGGCCGCCCTGGGTGTCGATGCGCTCGATGGCGGTGCTGTGCAGGAAGGTGGCGCCCCGTGCCTGGCACAACGCCGCCAGCTTCTGGGTGAACACCTGGGCATCACCTGATTCATCGCTGGGCGTGAAGGTGCCGCCGTGGATGTGGGGGCCGAAGGTGGCCAGCGCGGGCTCGACCTGCAGCACCGCCGCGCGGTCCATCACCCGGCGGTCGACGCCATACTTGCGCATCAGCTCGGCCCCGGCGGCGCCGGCCTCGAAATCGGCCTGCGACGAGAAGAAGTGCAGGATGCCGCGTTCCAGCCGGTCGTACTGGATGCCGGTGGCGGCCACCACGCCTTTCAATGATTCATGGCTGTAGCGGCCCAGCGCCACCAGCTGGCGCACATTGCGCTCGAAGGCGGCGTCGTTGCACTGGGTCAGGAAGGACAGGCCCCAGCGCCACTGGTGCGGGTCGAGCTTGGGGCGGAACAACAGCGGTGCGTCGTCGCGCAGCAGCCACTTCGCCACCTTGAATGGTGCGCCGGCGTTGGCCCAGGGCTCGCAGAAGCTCACCGAGATCTGGGCGCCGTTGGCGAAGCTGGTCTCCAGCGCGGCGGCGGGCTGGCGGTCGACCACGGTGACTTCATGGCCTTCGTTCAGCAGATGCCAGGCAGTGGACACGCCGATGATGCCGGCGCCGAGAACGATGACCTTCATGGAAAGCTCCTGCGGGCACGTCGCCCTGCCAATGATTGTCGGCAGTCAGGCCCCAGTCATGAAGCTTCATTCATGTTATTCAGTAATCATCAGTCAAACTGATTCTTGAAAGCTGCTGACCGCGCCATCCAGCAGCATGTGTGCGCCGTAACTGGCCAGCCTGGTGTGGACCACGCGGCTGCGCACGAAATCCATGCGCTGTGCCAGCAGGGCCGTCGCTTCCTCACGGCGCAGGTCGCCGCGGGCCACCAGGCGCAGCAGGCCGCGCAGTTCGGGCGGCAGGCCGACCAGCGACTCTTCCGGCAGCCGGCCACCCTGGTGCTGCGCCGCCTGCAGCGCCGCGCCATACAACCACACGCCGAAGGCCTCGGGCCCGCGCAGCCGCTGGATGGCCACCGCCATCCCGGCAATGGCGCGGCGGCCTTCGTCGCTGGCGGCCATGCCCATGGTCCAGCGGAACAACGCATCGCGGCTGGGCTGCAGCCAGTCACGCAGCGCCGGCTCGGGCGGGCGCTGGGTGTGGAAGCTGGCCAGCCGGCGCGGCGCCGAGGTGCTGCCGGCTTCGGCAGACAGCAGGGGCACCGCCTGTGGGGCGGACTGGAGGGCGGTTGGGTGTTGGCGCATGCCGCCAGCGTAGGCTGCAGTGCACGCGGCGGGCTGTGTCGCTGTGTGCACAGAGCCTGTGACCTTGTTCACAAACTCGGCGCTCAAGTGGCCCGTCGTGGCCACCGACGGTCGTGCGTCGTCGATCTGCGGGATGTGCGTTGCGTGTGCAACTGTGAATATTGCCCACACAACACCGGGTGACAACGTATCCAATTGTCTCCACTCGCCCGCCACGGGTTCCCCAGCGTCCACAGCCGAGAGACGTCCATGCCTTCCACTGCCTCGCCCAGCCTGATCGCCCGCCTGACACGGCGCCGCCCGCGCACGCTGCGCCAGCCCGAGCCGGCCGACATGGGCACGGCGTTCGGCATGGAACAGTGGCTCGATGAGCGCGACCACGGCGGCCTGCCGGCCGGCAGCCCACCGGCGCGACGGTCCTGGCTGCCGCGTTGGCTGCAGGCCAACAGCCCGCGCTGACGCCCACTCGTCCTGTTGTGGCAGATTCAGCACACCGCTGAGTCGCCGCTTGACCTCGCCAGTCACGTCTTGTACCGGGCGTCTAGAATCCAGGCGTGTCTCGCCTGAGCTTCCGCCAAAAAGTCCATCTCGCCCGAGAGGACGCCATCGTCGGCACCGTCAAGCGGCTGCTGGCTGAAAAAGGCTTCGACCTGATGACGGTCGACGAGGTGGCGGCCGAGGTCGGCATCGCCAAGGCCAGCCTGTACAAACACTTTGCGTCGAAAGAAGCCCTGGCCGCTGCCGCCATGGTGCAGATGATGGACCTGGCGCTGCAGCAGGCCCAGGCGCAGGACGCCCAGCCGGGCGCCAGCGCCATCGACAAACTCAAAGGCATGACCCGCTGGACGCTGCAGACCCAGCTGGCCGGCGAGATGCCCACGCTGCCGGCTGAAAACTCGTCGCTGCGCAACGCATTGATCGCGCACAAGTGCTACATGGACGGCCTGATGCAGCTGAGCGACCAGCTCGGCGCCTGGATCGTGCAGGCCCAGACCGACGGCACCGTCAACCGCAGCCTGCCGCCCGAGGCGGTGCTGTACACCGTGTTCGCCCGCGCCTGCGACCCGGTGCTGGGCTTCCTGAAGGCCGGCGGCAGCCACAGCGACGAACAGATCGTCGACTGGGTGATGCTGACTTGCTTCGACGGCCTGAGCGGCCGCCCCGCCGCTACCTGACGATCAGCAGCGGCACGCCGCACAGGGCCATCACCTTGGTGGTGACCGAGCCCAACACCAGGTTGCCCAGCAGGCCGTGGCCGTGCGAGCCCATCATCAGCAGATCGAACTTGCCCTTGGTGGCCGTGGCGGCAATATTGTCTGCCGCCGGGCCCACCTTGGCCATGTACTCGGCGTTGATCTTCTGCTTGCCGAAGAAGCTGCGGATCGGCTTGAAGACCTTGTCGCTCTGCTCAGCGTAGTGATCCTGCAGCAACGACTTGTCCAGCGCGGCGGCGGCGCGGGGCGGCACGGCAGGGCTCACATGCAGCAGGGTGTAGCGGTGGGCATCACCCAGCCATTCATCATGGGCAGCCAGGTAGGCCAGCATGCGCTTGGTGAATGGGCTGCCATCGACGGGGACAAGGATCTTCATGACCGGCTCCTGGTGGATGCATGTTGTGCGGCCAGTGTGGCAGTGCGGCGGGGCGCGACCTTGCCCTCGGTCAAGCTGGCGGCAATACGTCGATGGGTTTGAGCGGGTCGAACCCCGCCGCTTCGCCCTTGCGCACCAGGCCCATGGCCTGGCTGACCACGCGGGAGGGCGCACGCCCCGGGCGGGGCACGGTGTAGTCGTGTCGGCAGTGCAGGTGGCCGTGCAGCCACAGGTCGGCCAGCGGGATCAGGTCATCGTCGGCATTGCAGAAGCTGGCGGTGCCGGGCTGCTTGCCGAAACGCGGGTCGGCACTGCGCAGGCTGGGCGCGAAGTGGGTGATGGCCACGGTGGCATCCCAGCCGCCGGGTGCGGCGCCAGGGTTGGGCTGCTGCAGCTCGGCGGACAACCAGGCGCGGCAGGCCAGGGATTCATCGCGCAGCAACTCGGGCGTGAGCGGTACACCATCGATGGTGGAGCCCATCAGCTGCAGGAAATAGGCCGCAGCGCGTTGCGCCCGGTCGCGTGCGGCGGCGCCGAACAGGTCGAAATCGGACCAGCGCACCGTGCCGACAAAACGCACCCGCAGGCCGGCAGTGCTGGTGAGCACCACGCTTTCGCGCTCGATCAGGCGGATGCCGTGGCTGGCCGCAAAGGCACGCAGGTCAGCCCAGCTGTGGCGCAGGTCGCGGTGGTCGAACTCATGGTTGCCGGCGACCATCAGCACCGGGACGGGCCACCCGGCAAACCGGGCCAGCGCATCCCAGCCGCTGTCGATGTCGCCGGCCAGCACCAGCAGCTCCGCACCTGACAGGGGCCGGGGGTCGAAGTCCTCGGATTCGAGGTGGAGGTCTGAAAACAGTTGCAGCCGCATGAGCGGCTGCAGTTTAGGTGGTGCTGCCGCCGCAGCCCCGTTCAGGGTCAGGCCGCCAGCTTGGCCTCGAAGCTGGCCTTGACCGCCAGCAGCTGGGCCGGCAGGCGGCTGGCCAGCTGCTGGAACAGCGCGCCGTGCAAGCCGATCTCGGTGGCCCAGGCGGCGCGGTCGACCGAGATCACCGACTGGTACTGTGCCTGGCTGAAGTCGAGGCCGGTCCAGCTCAGGTCGCTGTAGCGCGGGCTGGTGCCGAAGAAGCTCTCGTCGCCGCTGGCCGTGCCGTCCACGCGCTCGAGCATCCACTTCAGCACGCGCATGTTGTCACCGTAGCCGGGCCACACGAACTTGCCGTCGTCGCCCTTGCGGAACCAGTTGACGCAATAGATCCTGGGCAGCCTGGCGCCGGTGGCGGCCACCTGCTCGCCCAGCTTGAGCCAGTGGCCGAAGTAATCGCCCATGTGGTAGCCCATGAAGGGCAGCATCGCAAACGGGTCGCGGCGCACCACGCCTTGCTGGCCGGCAGCGGCGGCGGTGGTCTCGCTGCCCATGGTGGCGGCCATGTAGACACCCTCGGCCCAGCTGCGGGCTTCGGTCACCAGCGGCACGGTGGTGCTGCGGCGGCCGCCGAAGATGAAGGCGTCGATCGGCACACCGGCAGCGTTGTCCCACTCGGCGTCCAGCGCCGGGTTGTTGGTGGCGGCCACGGTGAAGCGTGAATTCGGGTGCGCGGCCTTGGCGCCGGTCTCCTTGGCGATCTGCGGCGTCCAGTCCTTGCCCTGCCAGTCGATCAGGTGGACGGGCGTGTCGCCGTCCATGCCTTCCCACCACACGTCGCCATCATCCGTCAGCGCAACGTTGGTGAAGATCACGTCGCGTTGTAGCGAATCCATGCAGTTCGGGTTCGTCTGGTAGTTGGTGCCCGGGGCCACGCCGAAGTAGCCGGCCTCGGGGTTGATGGCCTGCAGGCGGCCCTGGGCGTCGGGCTTGATCCAGGCGATGTCGTCACCGATGGTGGTGACCTGCCAGCCGGCCAGGCCCTGGGGCGGCACCAGCATCGCGAAATTGGTCTTGCCGCAGGCGCTGGGGAAGGCGGCGGCGACGTGGTACTTCTTGCCAGCCGGGCTGGTGACGCCCAGGATCAGCATGTGCTCGGCCAGCCAGCCTTGATCACGGCCCATGGTGCTGGCGATGCGCAGCGCAAAGCACTTCTTGCCCAGCAGCGCATTGCCGCCATAACCCGAGCCGTAGGACCAGATCTCGCTGGTCTCGGGGTAGTGCACGATGTACTTGGTCTTGTTGCAGGGCCAGGCGGCGCTGGCCTCGCCGGCTTGCAGCGGCGCGCCCACGGTGTGCATGCAGGGCACGAAGGTGCCGTCGTCGCCCAGCACGTCGAACACTGCGCGGCCCATGCGGGTCATGATGCGCATGTTCACCGCCACATACGGGCTGTCGCTCAGCTCCACGCCGATGTGGGCGATGGGCGAGCCCAGCGGGCCCATGGAGAACGGCACGACGAACATCGTGCGGCCCCGCATGCAGCCCTTGAACAGCGCCTTGTCACCGGTCTGCAGCAGTGCGCGCATCTCGGCGGGGGCCATCCAGTTGTTGGTCGGGCCGGCGTCGTCCTGGTTGGCGCTGCAGATGAAGGTGCGGTCTTCGACCCGGGCCACGTCGCTCGGGTCGCTGAGCGCCAGGAAGCTGTTGGGCCGCTTGGCAGGGTTCAGCTTGCGGAAGGTGCCGGCGTCGACCAGTTGCTGGCAGAGGCGGTCGTACTCTGCCTGGCTGCCGTCGCACCAATAGACGTCGCTGGCCTGTGTGAGGGCGGCCATCTCGGCCACCCACGCCACCAGGCGGGCATGCTTCACATAGGCTGGGACGTTCAGGCGCAGGCCTTCCATCGCGGGCTGGTTCATCGAAAGCTCCAATCAGGCTGAGGTTTGAAAGACGGAATTGCAGGAGCCTCGCCGTGGGCGCTGCCACCGAGGCTCTTGCAATGCCGCGTCTGGATTGAGGGGGAGGGGGTGTTCCCTGCGGGCGGTCGGGGCCAAATAAGGTGCCGGAGGCCGCCACTGACAGTCACGAAGCGGTTACTTCGCTGCCGGGCAACCGCACCGCGTGGTACGCGGCTGATGCATTGTCAAATGAGTGTAATAGGCCCGTAACCACCGGGTCCATGGGGGTCATGCAGATTCGGTATGAAGTGATGCACGGTCTGCGGTCGCCGGGGCCGGCGCGGCAAGGTGGAACAATGGCCGCATGTCACGCCGCCTGCTGATCGCGCTGCTGGTCGGGTCAGCGCTGCTGGCCGGGGCGGCTGCATGGTGGGCCACCCGCGCGCCGCGGGTGCCGGCGGTGGTGGTGCAAACCGCACCGCTGGTGCGTACGCTGTTGTTCGCAGCCCGGGTGGCGGCACCGCAGCGGGTGGAGCTGGGTGCCACCGTCACCGGCCGGGTGACGGCCGTGCTTGTGGCCGAAGGCGCCAGCCTGCATGCCGGCCAGCCCCTGGTGCAGCTGGAAGACGCCGAGCTGCGCGCCACGCTGTCCCAGGCCCAGGCCACCGCCCGCCAGGCCGCCGCCCGACTGGCGGGCCTGCGCAGCACCGGCCGCAGCGCCGCCCAGGCCACGGTGGCGCAGACCGATTCCACCCTGCTGGCGGCCCAGGCCGACCTGCACCGCACCCGTGATCTGGTGGCGCAGGGTTTTCTCAGCCAGGCCCGACTCGACGACGCCCAGCGCGCCGTGGCCGTGGCGCAGGCCCAGCAGGCCGGCGCCAGCGCCCAGCGCACCGCCCTGGGCGACCAGGGCAGCGACGTGGCCCAGGCCGAAGCCCAACTGGCACTGGCACAGGCGGCGGTGGACGCCGCCACCGCACGCCTGGCCCAGGCCCGGCTGCTGGCGCCGGCAGACGGCCGCGTGCTGCAGCGCCTGGTGGAGCCAGGCCAGATCGTGCAGCCCGGCCGCGCACTGCTGGCGCTGGCCTTGCAGGGGCCGGTGCAGCTGGTCGGCCAGGTGGACGAGCGTTACCTGGGCCAGTTGCAACCCGGCCAGCCGGCCAGCGTGGTGGCCGACGCCTACCCGGGCCAGCGCTTTGCCGCCCAGGTGCTGCTGATCGCCCCGCTGGTCGACACCCAGCGCGGCGCCGTCGAGGTCAAGCTGGCCCTGCCACAGGCACCGCCAGCGTTTCTGCGCGAGGACATGACGCTGTCGGTGGAAGTGGAGACCGGCCGGCGTGAACGCGCGCTGGTGGTGCCCACCGCTACGCTGGTAGGTGCGTCCACCGGCGACAGCGCCCGGGTGCATGTGCTGCGCGACGGCCGCGTCGAGGCGCGCACGCTGCGCCTGGGCCTGCGCACGCTGGACGGCGCCGAGGTGCTCAGCGGCCTGGCCGCCGGAGACGTCGTGCTGCTGGGCGGCAGCCCGGCGCCAGGACAACGCGCCGAGGCCGACACCGCAGCGACAGCCGGCGGCAAGGCCAGCGGCGGCTCCGGCGCGGCGCCGGGCAACGCCACGGGCCGCTGAGCATCAGCAGCAACGCGCGCACCGACGCCCGCAGCAGCGCCCGCAACAACGCCGCCACCATGGGAATCTGGCTGGGCTTCGAACGCCGCGTGGCGCTGCGCTTCCTGCGCGAAGGCCGCATGCAGAGCCTGCTGATCATCGTGGGCGTGGCCGCAGGCGTGGCGGTGGTGGCCTACATCTCGGCGCTGATCGCCGGCCTGCAGGCCAACACGCTGGAGAAGACCCTGGGCGCGCAGGCCCATGTCACGCTGAGCCCGCTGGACGACGTGGTCGCCGCCGCCACCCCGCCCGCGGGCACCACCGCGCTGCAGCAGGCCCAGCCGCGCGCGCAGCGCCCGCGCTCGGTGGCCAACTGGGCCACGCTGGTGCCGGTGCTCGAAGCCCTGCCCGGCGTGGCCGCCGTGTCGCCGATGGTGGCTGGCGCCGGGCTGGCGCAGCGCGGCGAGGCCAGCAAGTCGATCGCCCTGGTGGGCGTGGACTTGGACCGCTATGACCGCATCGTCAACCTGCGCCGCAAGGTGGTGGCCGGCAGTGCGCGGCTGGGGCCGGGCGAGGCCATCCTGGGCCGCGACCTGGCCGCCGACCTGGGCGTGCGGGTGGGCGACCGGGTGACGGTGGTCACCAGCAGCAGCACCGGCGGCACCACCACCGTCACAACACGCGATGCCGTGCGCGTCACCGCCCTGGTCGATCTGGGCGTGCGCGAGCTGAACCGCCGCACCGTCATCGTGCCGCTGCGCGCGGCACAAAGCCTGGTCGGCCTGCCCGGGGGCGCCACCAACCTCGACCTGGTGCTGACCGATGTGTGGGCCGCACCGGCCATCGCCACCAGCCTGGCCCAGCGCTGGCCCTACAAGGTGGAAAGCTGGCAGGACACCAACGCGCCGCTGGTGTCGGCGCTGAACGCCCAGTCGGTCAGCACCAGCCTGATCCGCGCGGTGGTGATGGTGGTGGTGGTGCTGGGCATCGCCAGTGTGCTGGTGGTCAGCGTGGTGCAGAAACAGCGTGAGATCGGCATCCTGCGGGCCATGGGTGCCACCCGGGGCCAGGTGCTGCGCATCTTCTTGCTGCAGGGCGCTATCGTCGGCGCGCTGGGGTCGGCGCTGGGCTTGCTGCTGGCCATCGGCCTGATCTGGGCCTTCACCACCTTCGTGCGCGGGTCCGACGGCCTGCCGCTGTTCAACATCACGCTGGCGGCGGGGCTGGCACTGCGCATCGCCGCCATCGCCACGCTGTGCGGCGTGCTGGCCGCGGTGGCGCCGGCACGCCGCGCGGCGGCGCTCGACCCCGCGCAGGCCATCAGGTTATGACCGCGCCGCTGCTGCAACTGGCCGATGTGCGCAAGCGCTACAACATCGGCCGGCCCAACGAGGCCGAGGTGCTGCGCGGCGTGTCGTTCACGCTGCAGCCGGGCGAGTTCGTTGCGCTGATCGGGCCGTCGGGCTCGGGCAAGAGCACGCTGCTCAACATCATCGGCCTGCTGGAGCCGCTGACCACCGGCAGCTACCGGCTGCAAGGCGACGAGGTGGCCGGGCTGGACGACGCCGACCTGACACGGCGGCGCCGCAACACGCTGGGCTTCGTGTTCCAGTTCCACCATCTGCTGCCGGCCTTCAGCGCGCTGGAGAACGTGACCCTGCCGGCGCTGATGCGCGACGGCGCCGTCAGCACCGCGCAGCGCGCCCAGGCCATGGCCATGCTGCAGGCCGTGGGGCTGGAACAGGCCGCCGCCAAGCGGCCGGGCGAGCTGTCGGGCGGCATGCAGCAGCGCGTGGCCATCGCCCGCGCCCTGGTGCTGCAGCCGCCGCTGGTGCTGGCCGACGAGCCCACCGGCAACCTCGACACCGCGTCGTCCGACGAGGTGTTCAAGCTGATGCGCCACATGCACGCCACGCTGAACACCGCCTTCCTGATCGTGACGCACGACCCGCGCCTGGCCGCACGCTGCGACCGGGTGATCGCGCTGGTGGACGGCCGGGTGGAACGCGACGAACCGCTGGCGCCCGGTGGCGCCGAGAATCCGGCATCGCTATCGCCAGCCGCACACGCCACGCCATGAAGATCCTCAGCGTCAACACCGCCAGCGCCGCACCGCGGCTGATCCAGGGCCGCAGCATCACCACCGCCATCGGCAAGCAGGCGGTGGCCGGCCCGGTGGCCGTGGGCCCGCTGGGCCTGGCCGGCGACGAGCAGGCCGACCAGAGCGTGCACGGCGGCCAGAGCAAGGCGGTCTACCTGTACCCGGTGGCCCACCACCCGTTCTGGCAGACGGTGCGCGCCCAGGCCGGCGTGGCGGCGGCCGATGCGCCCCTGCCACCAGGCCTGTTTGGCGAGAACCTCACCGTGGACGGGCTGGATGAATCCAAGCTGTGGATCGGCGACCAGCTGCAGGGCCCCGGCTGCACCCTGGTGGTGAGCGAGCCGCGCAACCCCTGCTTCAAGTTCAATGCGGTGATGGGCTTCCCGCAGGCCAGCAGCCTGATGAACCAGAGCGGCTATTGCGGCGCCTACCTGGCGGTGCTGCATCCGGGCACGCTGCAGGCGGGCGAGACCTTCAGCGTGGTGCCCGGCCCGCGTGAGGTGAACCTGCGTGAGTTGTTCCTGGCCAAACACCAGCGCGGCCGGGCGACCTGGCGCTGAGCCGGCACCTACCCGGCGCTGCAGTCGCTGATGTGGTGTGCCGCGCTGCACTGTCCTTGTCCTCCGACACGCGCAACGGTCACCTGCGAGGCCGGCTGACTGCTGTCGGGCAGCGCCTTGAAGTTCTCTTCACGACCCAGTTCGGGCTTAGGGCTGACCAGATAGACCGCCGATAAGCAGTCGCTCAACCGGCTCGCAAGGCGACGCAAGAAGAGGCCGCGGGAGCGAGTCATCGACCAGCGATCAGTGCAGCCTCGGCATGTCGATGGTTTTTACATGCAGTCCTGCAGCACGCCCTAAGTCCTTGATTCCAAGGCTTGATGCACAACTTGCGTTCAGGACCCGCCGGGCAAATTCGCCCGTCTAAGGAGGATCCAATGAAATTTAAGCACTTCATCAAACGCGTCGGCTCGCGCTCGCTGCGCGCTTTGGCAGTGGCCGCGACCGTGGTCATGGTGCCGGTGATCTCGCACGCCGGTGTCGTGTTTTCGTTCCAGAACACGGCCGGCGGTGTCACGATGACGGCGTCGGGTTCGCTAGACACCAGCCTGCTCGTGGGCGGGCAGTATGGCGGTTGGGACGGTACAGGGTTCGGCACTTTCGATGCGGTCGACATGATGGGCTCTGGGGATGAGGCCGACAGAGTCTTTGTCTTCTCCGCAGGGACCGAATTGTCGGCTTGGAACGCGGGCTCGTTCGTGAATGACACAGAGTTCTTCGATTTCGTCGATTCCGGAACCACCGCGTTCGCCACATACGCGGAAGACAGCAACGGCGACTACGTGCCCGGCATCGCCCTCAACTCTGGTGATTTGGTCGGGTCTGTCTGGACGCCCGATAACAACTGGTTCGCTGCCAACACGACCCTCGCCGACATTGGGCTCATCGTCGGGAACTACACGATTACCGATGCCACCACAGGCGAGTTCATCACCATCTCCATCGGGAACAGTGGCACCGGCGGCACCATCCCCGAGCCTGGCACGCTGGGCCTCGTGGGCATGGCCGCCGCCGGACTGGCGCTCGCTCGCCGTCGTCGCGCACGCTGAACTGACCGCCGGGGAAACGGGCTGGCGTTCGCTGGTCACGGCCCCCGGCGGACCGACGGACCGGGCAGTTCCCCCCCGTTGTGTGTCAGTGGCTTGGCTTCAGCCGGCGTCACCTCGCCATCCCCCGGCAGATACCTACGCATAGTTTCTGGGCCTCAGCATGCACGCAGCAGCGCATGTTGCGATGGCTCGCATTCTTGGACATCTCGGCCCAGGCCGCCTTGCCGAGGGGGCCGACACCGCGGCCGATGTCAGCAGGCCCATCGTTCTCTGGGGCGCGACTGTGGTGAGCGTCCGGCGCTACCACCTTAACGGTGCCGGCGCGCATGGCCAGCATGCTGGCCGGCGAATGGTGCGGCCACCGCGTGTGATCGGGTGAGGTGGGCGCGGGCAGCCCACGAGGCCAGGTCAGGTCGGCCGCCAGCG
>JARXAJ010000315.1 GCA_029865965.1 Aquabacterium sp. | reverse complement strand
GTGTAGATCTGCGTGCTGGCGATGCTGGCGTGGCCCAGCAGCTCTTGCACGCCGCGCAGGTCGCCGCTGCTTTGCAGCAGGTGGCTGGCGTAGCTGTGGCGCAGCATGTGCGGGTGCACGCCGGTGGCCAGGCCGGCGTCGCGCGCCAGGCTTTGCAGCCGGGTGCGCACCTGGCTGTCAGACAGGCGGGTGCCCCGGTTGCTGACAAACAGCGCCGCCTCGCCGGGCCGCGCCAGCGTGGCGCGCAACGGCAACCAGGCCGCCAGCGCCACCAGGGCCGGGCCGCCCACCGGCACGCTGCGCCGCTTGCTGCCCTTGCCCAGCACATGGGCAGTGGCATCGGCGGCGTCCACCCAGCCGGCGGCGGTGGTGCTGGCGTCGGTATCCAGCCCGGTCAGCTCGCCCACCCGCAGGCCGCTGCTGTAGAGCAGCTCGACGATGGCGTGGTCACGCGCGCGCAGCGCCGGGTTGTCGGTGGCGGGCATCTGCTGCGCCAGCGCCACCGCGTCGTCCACGCCCAGCGCCTTGGGCAGGGGCTTGGGTGCCTTGGGCGCCCGGATGCCGTCCACCGGGTTGTGGGTGACGAGCCGCTCGCGCCCCCAGTGCTTGAACAGGCCGCGCCACGCCGCCAGCGCAATGGCGATGCTGCGCGGGCCCAGGCCGCGCTCACGCAGGCGGGCGGCCCAGCCGCGGATGTGGTGGGCCTGGGCTTGCGCCAGGGCCTGGCCGTCGTCGGCGGCCAACTGCTGCAGCCAGCCCAGGGCGTCGCCATACATCGCCAGCGTGCGTGGCGCCAGCCGCCGCTCCACCCGCAGGTGCTGCAGAAAGGCCGCAATGCCCGGATCGTGGTGAACACCAAGCGGCCGCCGTGGGTCCGGCTCTGCCGGGCCACCGGGGGCGCGCCCTTGGGGGGGAGCGCCGAAGGCGCTTCGGGGGGGGGTCAAGCCGTCAGGCTGCCGGCAGCAAACGCGACAAGGCCGCGCTGGCGACTTCGCCCACCCGCATCAGGAATTCAGTGCCCATGTCGACGCTGTAACGGGTGGGGTCGGGCGATCCCAGCACCAGCAGCCCGAAGGCCGGGCCGTCAGCCAAGGTGCGCAGCGGGATCAGCGCGATGGACATCACGGTCGACGCATCGTCCAGCCAGGCCGCCGGATCGAAGCCGGCATTCAACCCGCAGAACGGCAGCTGCAGGCTGCCAGCGAGCTTGCGCACCTCGTCGCCCACGTCGGCAGCAAAGGGCAGGCCGTCGAATTCATCCGACAAACCCCACAGGCGGATCGCCGCCTGCGGGATCATGAACTCATGCTGCAGCGACCGGACCAGATCCACCGGCAGCCCGCCCGGCGTGCGCGCCAGCAGGATGGCGCGGATGAAGCGGTGCAGCCGGTCGGCGATGGCCTCGTTTTCATGGCTGTTGCGGATCATCGCCATGCGCTGACGTTCGAGCAGCTTGATCTTCTCGCGCAGCATTTCCATCTGCCGCTCCTGCAGCGACACGGCGCGCTGGCCATGCGGGCTGGTCAGCTGGATGCTGGCCAGCAGCTCGGCCTGGCGCTCGAAGAAGCCCGGCGTGTTGGCCAGGTAGTTGGCGATGTCGCCTTCGGTGATGGCACCTTGAATCGTCATGTCCGCACCCCGCTTGGCGGGTACGCCAGGCGACCCTGCAGGAGGGTCGGGCCCGGCTCGGGGCGGTCCGGCGCTCGGGCCCGGCAAGGCATGGCTGTCGCAGTCATCACAGTTCGATCTCTCCCTGGTAAACCGTTTCGGCCGGCCCCGTCATCAGCACATGGGCGTCACCGCCGGCCCATTCCACGGTGAGCAGGCCGCCGCGGGCCTGCACGTCCACCTTGTGATCGAGCCAGCCCAGACGGATGCCGGCCACCACTGCCGCACAGGCACCGGTGCCGCAGGCCAGGGTCTCGCCGGCATCACGCTCGAATACCCGCAACGCGATCTGTCCGCGTTCGACCACTTGCATGAAGCCGGCATTGACCTTGCGCGCAAAGCGTGCGTGCTGCTCCACCAACGGGCCCAGCGCGGCCACCGGCGCCTCACGCACGTCAGCCACGCGCTGCACCGCATGCGGGTTGCCCATGGACAGCACGGCCACCTGCACCCGGCGGCCTTCGGCGATGTCCAGTGGCCAGAGTGCGAAGCCGCCTTCATGCTGCGGCTGCAGGCCGGTGGCGTCGAAGGGCACACGCGCCAGATCGAACACCGGCGTGTTCATGTCCACCGTCACCCGGCCATCGGGCTGCAGGTGCAGCTGCAGCCGGTTGTTGACGGTGTCGACGATGACGGTGGGCTTGGTGGTCAGCCCGCGGTCATGCACGAAGCGCACGAAGCAGCGCGCGCCATTGCCGCAGTGCTCGACCTCGTCGCCGGTGTTGTTGAAGATGCGGTAGCCGAAGTCGGCGTCGGCGCTGCGCGGCGGCTCCACCACCAGGATCTGGTCGGCGCCCACGCCAAAGCGACGGTCGCCCAGATGGCGCAGTTGCTGCCGGCTGAGCTGCAGGGGTTGGCGCGTGGCGTCGAGCACGACGAAATCATTGCCCGCGCCCTGCATCTTGGTGAACTTCAACAACATCGCGCGATTATCCGGCCCCGGGGCGGTAGAGCGACGGCTCGCCGGCGGGCCGGGTCTTGAAGCGCTTGTGCACCCACAGGTACTGCGCCGGGTTGCGGCGGATCTCCGACTCGATCCAGCGGTTCATCGCCAGGGCGGCGGCTTCGTCGTCGTCGCCGGGGAAGCCGTCGATCGGCGGCAGGAAGCGCACCCGGTAGCCGGCGCCCCCGGGCAGCATCTCGGCCACCACCGGCTGCACCAGCTGCCCCAGGCTGCGCGCCATGCGCGCCGGTGCCAGCAGCGTGGCCGCCGGCACACCGAAAAAGGGCACGAAGGCAGCGTCCTTCATGCCGAAGTCCATGTCGGGCAGGTTGAAGAAGGCGCTGCCGCGGCGGATGGCCCGCACCAGCGGCAGGGCCCGCTCGCTGCGCGCAAAGATGGTGGCATTGCCGAAACGCAGGCGGCCGGCACGCATCGCGGCGTCGAACACCGCACTGCTCTGCGGCTGGTAGATCGACACCGTGTGCCGATGCTGGAACAACTGCACCGCAGCACCAGCCACGTCCAGCGCCAGAAAGTGCGGCACCAGCCACATCACCGGCTGGCTGCTGCGGTCGGCCAGGTCGACATCGCCTTCGACCTGGATCAGCGACCTCAGCCGCTCGGGCGCTGCGTGCCAGAGCAGGCCGCGCTCCAGCAGGCTGCGGGCCAGCCAGCCGAAGTGGTCACGCACCAGGCGCTGGCGGGCGGCGGGGTCCAGCTCGGGCAGGCACAGCGCCACATTGCGCAGCGCGACGCGCCGGCGCGCGCCGGCCAGCCGGTACAGCACCGCGCCCAGGCCGCGGCCCAGCGCCGCCTGCACGCCCAGCGGCAGCAGCTGCAACAGCCACAGCCCGCCCAGCACGGCACGGGCCAGCAACTCGCCCATCATGCGGGAGCCTCCTCGCCGGTGCTGCGGTGGGCGCGGCGCGGCTGCTTGTAGCGGTTGTAGCCCCACAGGTACTGGCCAGGGCACTGGGCGATGAGCTGCTCCATCTGCTGGTTGACGGTGGTGGCACAGGCGACCTGCAGCGCCGCGTCATCCGCAGCGCTGGCCGGCAGCGCTGCGGCCGGGCTGACCCGCAGCACCCAGCCACGGCCGGCGGGCAGGCGCTCGGCCCAGATCAGCAGCAGCGCGGCACCCGTTTGCTGCACCAGGCGGGCGGCCAGGGTCATGGTGTAGGCCGGACGGCCGTAGAACGGCGCCCACACGCCCATGCCGTCAGGCGGCACCTGGTCAGGCAGCAGGCCCACGGCCTCGCCTTTGCGCAAGGCGCGGATCATCTGCCGCACCCCGGCCAGCGCCGCCGGTGCGGTGGCCAGGCCAGGGCGGGCGCGGGCGGTTTCTTCCAGGCTGCGCAGCCAGGGCTGGCGCGCCGGCCGGTACATCGCGGTGAGCCGGCTGCGGTGGCCGAAGCGCTCGGCAATCGCCTGGGCGCACACCTCGAAGCTGCCCAGGTGCGGCGTCAGCAGCACCAGGCCGCGGCCGTCGTCGAGCGCGCGGCTGATCAGGCCATCGCCCTGCCACTGCACCGCCGTGCCCAGCGGCCGGTCAACCGGGCGCAGCCACAACCAGGGCAGCTCGGCCACCATGCGGCCCGCCTCGGCCACGGCCTGGCGGCGCACGCCGGCACCCATCCCGGCCTGGGTTAGGTGGACCTGCAACTGCCGGCGGTAGGCGGATGAGCCCAGCCAGGCCAGCCAGCCGAGCACGGCGCCCAGGGCGTGCAAATTAGGCAAACCGCAGCGCGACAGCCAGCGAATCAGCGAAAGCATGTTTCGTATACTGGCGCCATCGCCGAGTTAAAGGACAACTTGCGGGGCGATGCGGGGGCAACCTCGCCGTGTGGGTGGTGCTGCGGCACCGTGCGCACCAAATACCGCTAAAGCGTTCGCCGCCATTCCAGATGTTGAAGTTGCGGTTGAAACGGCGATGCGGCTTTTCAACCAACCTGGAGTGTATGCAAGTGGCGAACGACTATCTCTTCACATCTGAATCTGTTTCCGAAGGCCACCCCGACAAGGTGGCAGACCAGATCTCCGACGCCATCCTCGACGCGATCTTCGCGCAGGACCCGCGCAGTCGGGTGGCGGCCGAAACCCTGACCAACACCGGCCTGGTGGTGCTGGCGGGCGAGATCACCACCAACGCGCATGTGGACTACATCCAGGTGGCGCGCGACACCATCAAGCGCATCGGCTACGACAACACCGAGTACGGCATCGACTACAAGGGCTGCGCGGTGATGGTCTGCTACGACAAGCAGAGCAACGACATCGCCCAGGGCGTGAACCACGCCAGCGACGACCACCTGAACACCGGTGCCGGCGACCAGGGCCTGATGTTCGGCTACGCCTGTGATGAAACGCCCGAGCTGATGCCCGCGGCCATCCACTATGCCCACCGCCTGGTGGAGCGCCAGGCCGAGCTGCGCAAGAGCGGCAAGCTGCCCTTCCTGCGCCCCGATGCCAAGAGCCAGGTGACCCTGCGTTACCTGGACGGCAAGCCGGTGAGCGTGGACACCGTGGTGCTGAGCAGCCAGCATGCGCCCGAGTACAGCCTGGGCGACCGCATGACCGACGCCTTCTACGAGGCAGTGCGCGAAGAGATCATCAAGCCGGTGCTGCCGGCGGCATGGCTGACCAAGGACACCAAGTACCTGATCAACCCGACCGGCCGCTTCGTGGTGGGCGGCCCCCAGGGTGACTGCGGCCTGACCGGACGCAAGATCATCGTCGACACCTATGGCGGCGCCTGCCCGCACGGCGGTGGCGCGTTCTCGGGCAAAGACCCGAGCAAGGTGGACCGCAGCGCCGCCTATGCCGCACGCTACGTGGCCAAGAACGTGGTGGCCGCCGGCCTGGCGCGCCAGTGCCAGGTGCAGGTGGCCTACGCCATCGGCGTGGCCCGGCCGATGAACATCACCGTCTACACCGAAGGCACGGGCGTGATGGCGGACGACAAGTTGTCGGCCATCGTGGCCGAGGTGTTCGACCTGCGGCCCAAGGGCATCATCCAGATGCTGGACCTGCTGCGCCCGATCTACCAGAAGACCGCCGCCTATGGCCACTTCGGCCGCGAGGAGCCCGAGTTCACCTGGGAAAAGCGGGACAAGGCCCAGGCGCTGCGGGACGCAGCCGGGCTGTAAGAACTGGCGCCCGCAGACGCGGGCCTGGCAACACAAAGGGCGGCCCAAGGGCCGCCCTTTCTCATGCGCGTGCCGGCCGCCGTTCAGGCCATGCCGCAGAACCTGCGGAACGGCCCCAGCACGGCGTCGCCCCGGAAGGGCTTGACGATCCAGCCGGTGACACCCACCTCACGCCCGCGCGCACGGATGGCGCTGTTGTCCTCGGTGGTCAGCATCACGATGCGCACATCGCGGTCGCCCATCTCGGTGCGGATGGTCTGCGCCATCGTCAGCCCGTCCATGTTGGGCATGTTGATGTCGCTGACGACCAGGCGGATGTCGGGGTCCTGGCGCAGGTGGGCCAGGCCATCGCGGCCGTCGCTGGCCACGGCCACGTCGAAGCCGTTCTTGCTCAAGAAGGTGGAGACGATCTCGCGCATCGTGCTGGAGTCGTCGACGACCAGAACCTGGGCCATGGGGGAGTTCCTCGCTTGGGCAATGGGGGGAAGACAGCCGCAGATGGCTGCGTCAGAACAGTTCGAGCTCGCCGGTGGCCGCAGAGGCTTCGTGTGGCCGCGAGAACTCGGTGAAGCGCTCGGGCGACCACAGCAGGTTGAAGATCAGCCGCTGCACGATGACCAGCGGCGGCAGCCCCGGCCGGCGCGGGTCGGACAGCTGGTAGCGGATGCACAGCTGCGGGTCTTGCGAGCCGAAGGAGATGTACTTCTGCTCATGGTTGATGACGATCGGCACCTGGGTCTGCTGCGTGGCGAATGCCTCGGGCGGGATGTAGCGGTTCTTGAACGCGCCCCAGATCAGGTTGGTGGTCTCGCCCAGCAGGTGGTTGAGCTCGCGGAAGTTCAGGTCGCCGCCCACGCCCTCGTAGCCGAAGCCCTGCAACATGCCCTGGCGCAGCGCGCTTTCCTCGGTCTGCAGCATCATGTAGCCGCGGCACCAGGTGCTCTCCAGCGGGATCAGCGTGGACACCTGGCCGAAGATGATGCGGTCATGCACCACGTAGGGCGCTTCGTTGTCGACCTTGGCATGCGGAAACATCGAGCGCATCGCACCCGTGGTCAGCACGACGATGCCGTTGACCAGCTCGGCGGGGTAGCGCAGGCTGAACAGGCTTTTTTCGACCGCCTGGTGCAGCGAGTCCAGGCCTGTCCAGGCATGGGCCACGGCCGCAGCCACGTCACCCGACAAGGGCGCGGCAGCGCTGCGGCGCAGGAAGATCGGCAGCTCGGGCCGCTGGCGGTGGATGGCGCAGGCCAGGGTCAGCGCATCGCCGTTCTCGCAGGGCAGGTCTTCGGCCAGCAGCACGCCGCCCAGGTCCTTGTGCTGGGCCAGCGTGGACAGGGCGTCGGTGGCGCTGCGCGGCAAGGCCACCAGGCCCAGCGACTGGGCAAAGTCCCACAGCGCCTGGTAGTGGCGGGGGTCGTGCTCAAGCAGCAGCACCTTGGCTGCCAGCGTGGTGGCTTCAGTCATGGTCGTGGCGCGCAAAGTCAGGGGGACGGGTGGTTCCGGCCGAAGCCGACACCGCGAACCTTGCATATCGGCCGCGCCAGCCGGCACTTGAGGGCGCTGGCGCTGATGCCCCGGGCTTCAGGCGCGCCGCGGCTTCACCCTGGCCGCCGACAGCTTGGCCTGCACGCGGGCATGCTGCACATCGGCATCGTGCACCAGGGCCACGCCCATGCGGCGCTTGACGAAGCTCTCGGGCTTGCCGAACAGGCGGATCTCGCTGTTGGGCACACGCAGCGCATCGGCCACGCCGTCGAAGGCGATGCCGGTGGCGTCCACACCGCCGTAGATGACGGCGCTGGCGCCGGGGCTCTTCAGCGTGGTGTCCACCGGCAGGCCCAGAATGGCGCGGGCATGCAGCTCAAACTCGTTCTGCCACTGGGTGACCATGGTCACCATGCCGGTGTCGTGCGGGCGCGGGCTGACCTCGCTGAACCACACGGTGTCGCCCTGCACGAACAGCTCCACACCGAACAGGCCCAGCCCGGCGGGCTGCCCGTCAAGCCCCTGGCCCAGGTTGTCGGTCACGGCCTGGGCGACCTGGCGGGCACGCGCCAGCGCCACCGGGCGCATCGGGTGCGGCTGCCAGCTTTCCACATAGTCGCCGCTGACCTGCACATGGCCGATGGGGTCGCAGAAATGGGTCGCGACCTGGCCATCGGCCCCCAGCGCGCGCACGGTGAGCAGGGTGATTTCGTAGTCGAAGGCGATGAAGCCTTCCACGATCACCCGGCCCGGGCCGACACGGCCGCCGGCCATGGCGTGGTCCCAGGCCGTCTGCACATCGGCGGGCCCGTCGATCTTGCTCTGGCCCTTGCCGCTGCTGCTCATCACCGGCTTGACGATGCAGGGGTAGCCGATGCCCGGGCGGCGCACGCCGCCCTCGTCAGTTCCTTCGATGGCGGCCTGCAGTTCAGCCAGCGAATCACAGAACTTGTAGGGGCTGGTCGGCAGGCCCAGCGTCTCGGCGGCCAGGCGGCGGATGCCCTCGCGGTCCATCGTCAACCGGGCGGCGCGGGCGGTGGGGATGCAGCGGATCTGGCCGGCGGCTTCCATCGCCTCCAGCACCGGGGTGGCGATGGCCTCGATCTCGGGCACCACCAGATGCGGGCGCTCGGCTTCCAGCAGCGCACGCAACTGGGCCGGGTCGCTCATCGTGATGGTGCGCGCATGGTGGGCCACCTGCTGGCCGGGCGCGTTGTCGTAGCGGTCGACCGCGATGGTCTCCACACCCAGGCGCTGCAGCGCGATCAGCACCTCCTTGCCCAGCTCACCGCTGCCCAGCAGCAGCACGCGGGTGGCGGACGGGGACAGCGGGGTACCGATGGTGGTCATGGCGGGCGGCGGGGGCGGGTGGCGACAGGTGCGGATTGTCACCGCCACTGCTAGGCTGGGCGCATGCCTGCGATCACCCTGGACCACCTGCGCCACCATGCCGTGGCGCGCACGCTGTTTGCGCCCACCACGCTGCCGCAGGCCATCAACCGCCTGGGCTTCGTGCAGGCCGACCCGATCCGCGCGCCGGCCCGCGCGCAGGACCTGACGCTGCGCCACCGGGTGCAGGGCTACCGCGCCGGCGACCTGGAAGCGCGCTACCCGCGCCTGGCCGTCGAGGAAGACTTCTTCGTCAATTACGGCTTCCTGCCGCGCCCGGTGCAGGCGCTGATGCACCCGCGCAACCTGCACAGCGCCTGGCCGGCCACCCGCCAGCGGCAGGCGGCCGCGGTGCTTGACTTCGTGCGCGACCGCGGCGTGGTGCACCCGCGTGAGGTGGACGCCCAGTTCCAGCATGGCAAGGCGAAGAACTGGTTCGGGGGCAACAGCAACGCCAGCACCCAGCTGCTGGATGCGATGCACTTCGGCGGCCTGCTGCGCATCGCCCGGCGCGAGGGTGGCGTGCGGCTGTATGCGCCGCGCACCGACAGCGGCACCGCGCCCGACCCCCAGGCCGCGATGGATGCGCTGGCCGATGTGGTGCTGGCCAGCTATGCGCCGCTGCCCCTGCCCAGCTTCAGCATGCTGGTGCACCGGGCGGGACACGGCGCGCCGCAGTGGCAGCACCTGTGCAGGGCCACGGTGCAGCGTGCCCGGCAGCGCCTGCCGCAGGTGGTGATCGACGGCGTGCCCTGGCTGTGGCCCGACGGCGAACAACCGGCCTCGCGCCGCCATGCCACCCGGGCGCAGGCCGATGCCGTGCGGCTGCTGGCGCCGTTCGACCCCATCGTGTGGGACCGGCGCCGCTTTGCCCTGCTGTGGGGCTGGGACTACCGCTTCGAGGCCTACACCCCGGCGCCCAGGCGGGTGCGCGGCTACTACGCACTGCCGCTGCTGTGGCGAGATGCGGTGATTGGCTGGGCCAACCTGGCGGTGCAAGGCGGTGTGCTGGTGCCCGACATCGGCTTCGTCAGTGGCCATGCGCCAGCCGACGCAGGCTTCGCCGCCGCGCTGGACGCTGAACTGCAGCGCATGGCCAGCTTCCTGGGCATGGGCTGACGCAGCCGGCCAGCATCAGCGCGCCAACCCGCCGGGGCCACCGGTGACGCGCTCCACCACGCGGGGCGCGATGCTCCGGCCGATCGCCAACACGGTGGTGAAGCCGCTGATGCCGCGCGATCAGGCCGCTGCCGGCAGGCCGTGCCGCACCGGCGCGGTGGTGCCGGCCACCACCGACGGGAACACCGTGCCGAACTGCGCGCCCGAACCGAACACCGCCAGCGCTTGCGGGCGCAACACAACGGCTGCGGTCATGCGCCGGCTTTCGCCGCCAGCAGCGCGGCGGCCAACTCGGCAAAGCCGTCGCCCCGCTCGGCGCGGGTGATGTAGCCCGGAAACGCCTGCAGCTGCGGCAGGAAGCGGGCGATGTTGGCTACACCCACCGTCAGCGGCAGGGCCTGGAACATCGCCTGGTCGTTGGTGCTGTCGCCGACGTACACCCATTCAGCGGGCCGCCACGGCCGGCCCAGCGCCTGCTGCACCGCCCAGCGCGCACCGCTGGGCTTGTCGTGCGCACCGATCCAGCCGTTGATGTGGATGGAGCTGACGGTGGCGGTGAGCCCATGCGCCCGCATCAACGCCACCACCTGGGCGATCTGGTCGCTGCCCAGGTGGCTGAACTCGCTGTGGTCGATGGCGATGTCGGTCAGGCGGCCGGCGCTGTCCTGCGCCAGCGTGGCGCCCGGCACCGCGGCCAGCACGGCGCGGGCACAGGCCTGCAGGCGCTGCTGGTGCGCGGCCCGGGTGGCGGCATCGGCCACAAAATCGACCTGCAGCCGGCCGCCCTCGCCGCGCAGCATCACCGCGCCGTTCTCGGCGACGATGGCCGCCACCGGCCAGGTCAATGCAAAGGTCTCGCTCCAGCCGGCCGGCCGGCCCGTGATGGCCACCACCGGCACACCGGCCGCGGCCAGCCGGTGCAACGCAGCCAGGGCGGCAGGCATGATGGCGCCGCCGGCGGTCAGGGTGTCGTCGATGTCGGTGAGCACGCCGTGCAGCGGTGCCAGATGCGCGGCGGGCAGCGCGCAAAGTGGGCGCAGGCGCGCGGCAGCGGCGGCGGTTGGCAGGGCGTTGGCGGCCGGTGCGCCGGGCAGCGTCATGCCCGGAGTCTCCCACGGCGCGAATGACGGCCAACTCGCCGGGGCCGGCCAAGCCAGCGATCCACACCGCGACGCCCCCCGCAAACAAGGGGGTGCGCCTGGCGTGCAGTCGGTCACGGGCGGCCGCTGCACGCGATCGGCAGAGCGTGCTTAGAATGCGCACCTGTTTCGAGGAGCGTTGCAAGGCCAGCCCCCGGCCCCAGGCTCGAAACCACTTCCAGTGCAACGTCGCTCACCCCCAGTTCTTGCCGCGGGTGCGTGTCTTTTTCCTTCCCCCTGTCACCACCTGCCGCAAGGCTGTTCGGGCCACCTGACTCCGGAGCAACCATCCATGAACGCCGTCTTGAAGCCGATCCACATCAACCAGTACGCCATCGCCGACATCTCCCTTGCCGCCTGGGGCCGCAAGGAGCTGAACATCGCTGAAGTCGAGATGCCCGCACTGATGGCCATCCGCAGCGAATACGCCGCCAGCCAGCCGCTGAAGGGCGCACGCGTCACCGGCAGCCTGCACATGACCATCTAGACCGCTGTGCTGGTGGAAACGCTGCAGGCTTTGGGCGCCGAAGTGCGCTGGGCCAGCTGCAACATCTTCAGCACGCAAGACCACGCCGCCGCTGCCCTGGTCGAGCGCGGCACGCCGGTGTTCGCCTACAAGGGCGAAACGCTGAAGGACTACTGGGACTACACCCACCGCATCTTCGAATTCGGCCCCAAGGGTGCACAGGGCGAAGGCCCGAACATGATCCTGGACGACGGCGGTGATGCCACGCTGCTGATGCACCTGGGCAAGCGTGCCGAGAAGGACGCCAGCCTGATCGCCAACCCCGGCAGCGAGGAAGAGCGCGAGCTGTTCGCCGCCATCAAGGCCAAGCTGGCTGTCGACGGCAACTGGTACAGCCGCAAGAGCGCCGAAATCATCGGCGTGACCGAGGAAACCACCACCGGTGTGCACCGCCTCAACGAGATGAGCGCCACGGGCACGCTGATGTTCCGTGCCATCAACGTGAACGACTCGGTCACCAAGAGCAAGTTCGACAACCTGTACGGCTGCCGCGAGAGCCTGGTGGACGCCATCAAGCGCGCCACCGACGTGATGATCGCCGGCAAGATCGCCGTGGTGGCCGGTTATGGCGACGTGGGCAAGGGCAGCGCCCAGGCCCTGCGCGCCCTGAGCGCCCAGGTGTGGGTGACCGAGATCGACCCGATCAACGCGCTGCAGGCCGCGATGGAAGGCTACCGCATCGTCACGATGGAATATGCCGCCGACAAGGCCGACATCTTCGTCACCGCCACCGGCAACAAGAGCGTGATCACCCGCGCCCACATGGCCGCGATGAAGAACAACGCCATCGTCTGCAACATCGGCCACTTCGACAACGAGATCGACATCGTCTCGATCGAAGACCTGCAGTGGGAAGAGATCAAGCCCCAGGTCGACCATGTGATCTTCCCCGACGGCAAGCGCATCATCATGCTGGCCAAGGGCCGCCTGGTGAACCTGGGCTGCGGCACCGGCCACCCCAGCTAAGTGATGAGCACCTCGTTCGCCAACCAGACGATCGCCCAGATCGAGCTGTACGCCCACCAGGACGCCTACGACATCGGCAAGGTCTATGTGCTGCCCAAGCACCTGGACGAGAAGGTGGCGCGCCTGCAGCTGGTGACCCTGAACGCGCAGCTGAGCGAGCTGACCGACGAGCAGGCCGCCTACATCGGCGTGCCCAAGCAAGGCCCGTTCAAGCTGGACACCTACAGGTATTGATCCCCCCCGAAGCGCCTGCGGCGCGCCTTGCAGGCCGCGCTGGGCCAGCGGCCCAGCCCTTCGGCAGGCACAAACGGCCAGCCGTTTGTGTCCGGCCTCAGCCCCCAGGGGGGGCGGCCCCGGTGGCCCGGCCAAGCCGGTTCCACGGCGCCTGCTTGCCTTGATCTGCGCAGTGCCTGCAGGGGGGCGCATTGCGTTGGGGGTCAGCTACCGTGGTGGCGCCTACCGCGGCTGGCAGAGCCAGGTGGGCGGGCAGACGGTGCAGGACGTGCTGGAGGCCGCGCTTTCCACCTTCGTCGACCAGCCGGTGACGACGGTCTGCGCCGGCCGCACCGACGCGGGCGTGCATGCCTTCAACCAGGTCGTGCATCTCGACAGCCCGGTCGAGCGCGAGCCGTTTTCCTGGCTGCGGGGCACCAACCGCCATCTGCCTGCCGACATTGCGCTGCAGTGGTGCCGCCCGGTGGCCGACGACTTCCATGCCCGCTTCCACGCCCGCGGCCGACGCTAC
>JARXAJ010000279.1 GCA_029865965.1 Aquabacterium sp. | reverse complement strand
CACGATGGACGCCACCAGCAGCGCCACGCACACGTAGTACAGGATGTACTTGGCGCTGTCGGTGCGGGTGTCCCAACCCAGCACCGTCTTCAGGTCGGTCATGCCGTTCACACCACCGGTGTAGCCCTGCTGGCCGATGATCAGCACGGTGAGGATCAGCGCCACCGCCTGCGTGATGATGGCGAAGTACACCCCGCCCACCCGGCGCTTGAACATCGCGTAGCTGACGATCCAGGCCAGCAGCATCGGCACGGCCACCACCGCAAACAGCGTGAAGCTGAGGTAGCGGAACGGCTCCCAGAACAGCGGCAGCTCGGTCAGCTGGTTCCAGTCCATGAAGTCGGGGATGCCGGGCGTGCTCTGGATCTTGGTGCTGACCGGGTCGCTGGCTTCGAGCTTCAGGAACATCGCCATCGCATAACCGCCCAGGCCGAAGAACACGCCCTGGCCCAGGCTGAGCACGCCGCCGTAGCCCCACACCATCACCAGGCCGATGGCGACGAAGGCATAGGTCAGATATTTGCCCACCAGGTTGAGGCGGAAGATGTCGAGCGACAGCGGCAGCACCACCGCCAGCAGCAGGGTCAGCACCAGCAGGCTGGCGAGCTGGTAGCGCTTGATGAGGTCCTTGAGCGCAGTCATGCGGCGGTGCTCCAGAGAAGGGTGCAAGAAGTCATCGACGAACCTTGGATGCGAACAACCCCTGCGGCCGCACCATCAGGATCAGCACGATCAGCGACAGCGTGATCACCTTGGCCATCGACCCCGACAGGAAGAACTCGGTGATCGACTGGGTCTGGGCGATGCCGAAGGCCGACACCACCGTGCCCAGCAGGCTGGCCGCGCCGCCGAAGGTCACCACCAGGAAGCTGTCGACGATGTAGAGCGACCCCGAGGTTGGCCCGGTCGAGCCGATGGTGGTGAAGGCTGCGCCGGCCACGCCGGCAATGCCGCAGCCGATGGCGAATGTCAGGCGGTCGGTCTTCTGGGTGTTGATGCCGATGGCGTTGGCCATGCTGCGGTTGCTGACAGTGGCACGCACCCGCAGGCCCCAGCGGCTCTTGGCCAGGGCCAGCAGCACCGCGCAGGTCACCAGCGTGGTGAGCCCCAGCACGAACATGCCGTTGATCGGGATGTCCAGCCCTTCGGCAGGTGCCCAGGAGCCCAGCAGCCAGTCGGGCAGGGTGGGGCTGACTTCCTTGGGGCCGATGAAGCTGCGGAAGGATTGCTGCAGCGCCAGGCTGATGCCCCAGGTGGCCAGCAGGGTGTCGAGCGGGCGCTTGTACAGATGGCGGATCAGCCCCCATTCCACCAGCCAGCCCAGTGCAAAGGCAAAGCAGAAGGCCAGCACGATGGCGAACGGGAAGTAAACGCTCATCAGCTGCGGCGCAAACTTCTCCGCCACCGTGCTGCCCAGGTAGATGGTGTAGGCGCCGATGGTCATGAACTCGCCATGCGCCATGTTGATGACGCCCATCTGCCCGAAGATGATGGCCAGCCCCAGGCCCATCAGCAGCAGCACCGCGAACAGGCTCAGGCCCGCAAAGCCCTGCATCAGGCCGATGTTCAGCATCTCAGAGAAAGTCATCTGCGCACCCCAACCGTGTACACACCTGGCAAATGGCAGCCAAACGGCCAACGCCGCAGGCGAGGCCCCGTCAAGCGCACCCCGCGGAACCGGCTTTGCCGGGCCGCTGGGGTGGCCCCCCCTGGGGGGAGCGGCCTTGGCCGCTTCGAGGGGGGGTTATTGATATCCCTTGGGGAAAGGATCGGGCTTGATCAGCTGCGGGCTCTCGGCCACCACCTTGAAGGTGGCGTCGGGCATGCCCATGGCAATGCGCGACTTGCTCCACAGGTGGTGGTTGGGGTCGAGCTTGACGTAGCCTTCGGGCGCAGTCTTCAACTCGATCTTGCCGCTGCGCGACGCGGCCACCACCTTGTCCACGTCGAAGCTGCCGGCCATCTCGACAGCGGCCTTCCACAGCCAGGGGCCCAGGTAGGCGGCCTGGGTCACGTCGCCGATCACCGCATCTTTGCCGTACTTGGCCTTGAAGGCAGCCACGAACTTCTTGTTGTTCTCGTTGTCCAGGCTCTGGAAGTACTTCATCGACGAGTAGAAGCCCTGGAAGTTCTCACCGCCCACGCCGGTCATCTCGTCTTCGGTGACGCTCAGCGTCAGCAGCAGCTGCTTGTCGCCGGTGATGCCGGCGGCCTTCAGTGCCTTGTAGAAGGCCACGTTGCTGCCGCCCACCACGGCGGTGAAGATGCAGTCGGGCTTCTGCACCTTGATCTTGTTCATCAGGCTGCCGAAGTTGGTGCTGCCCAGCGGGTAGTACTCTTCGCCGGCCACCTTGCCCTTCTGGAAGTTCTCGATGTGCTTGCGTGCGATCTTCATCGACGTGCGCGGCCAGATGTAGTCGCTGCCGACCAGGAAGAAGGTCTTGGCCTTCTTCTCCTTCTGTGCCCAGTCCAGGCCGAACAGGATCTGCTGCGTGGCCTCCTGGCCGGTGTAGATCACGTTCTTGCTCTGCTCCAGGCCTTCATAGAAGGTGGGGTAGTACAGGATGCCGTTTTCCTTCTCGAACACCGGCAGCACCGCCTTGCGCGAGGCGCTGGTCCAGCAGCCGAACACGGCGGCCACCTTGTCGTTGACCAGCAGCTTCTTGCTCTTCTCGGCAAAGGTGGGCCAGTCGCTGGCGCCGTCTTCCTTGATGACCTTGATCTTGCGGCCCAGGATGCCGCCCATGGCGTTGATCTCGTCGATGGCCAGTTGCTCGGCCTGGATCGATCCGGTCTCGCTGATGGCCATGGTGCCGGTGGCCGAATGCAGCTGGCCCACCGTCACCTCGGTGTCGGTGATGGCCTTGCCGGTGGTGTTGACCTTGGCCGTGGGGAACTGCTGGGCAGCAGCCCAGGCGGGGATGCCGGCCAGCGGCACCGCAGCAGCGCCTTGCAGCAGGCGACGGCGCTGGGCCGACTTCAGATCATGGTCTTGCGGGTTCGACATGCGGGGTTCTCCAGGGTGAATGGCAGTCAGGTCAGGGCCGTGCAGGGCGTGGCGCGTCGCTGGCCGCTGCGGTGTTGGCGGTGGTTGCCGCCATGGCCATGACGGTAGGAGAAGCCTTGCGCAAGCCGAATACGTCATTCAACGCAGTGCCGCTGGCGGGGCATGGCGCCAGACTGCGCAGCCTCCTGGCAGGCGCGCGCTCGGCACCCGGGGCTGCGGCGGGATCGCTTCTTGCTTGCAGGTTTTGCTGACTTGAAGCCCCAGGAGGTGTGGTTTGGCGCTTGCCCCGCAGAAGATCTTTCGCATCCGCCGTGACTACAACAGCTGGGTCAACGACGAGACGCTGGAGGACTACGCCCTGCGCTACACGCCGCGCCACTTCCGCAAGTGGAGCGAGGCGCGTGTGGCCCACACCGCCTTCGGCGCCACCAGCTTCCTGGCGCTGGAAGCCATCGGCGGCGCCATTGCGCTGAGCTACGGGTTCAGCAATGCGGTCTGGGCCATCCTGGTGGTGGGGCTGATCACCTTCCTGACCGGCCTGCCCATCAGCTATTACGCGGCCAAGCACGGGCTCGACATGGACCTGCTGACCCGCGGTGCCGGCTTCGGCTACCTGGGCAGCACGCTCACCTCGCTGGTGTATGCCAGCTTCACCTTCATCTTTTTCGCGCTGGAGGCAGCCATCCTGGCGCTGGCGCTGCAGATGGCGCTGGATTGGCCGCTGTGGCTGTGCTACTTGGTGGCGTCATTGGGCGTGGTGCCGCTGGTGATGCACGGCATCACGCTGATCAGCCGGCTGCAGCTGTGGTCGCAGCCGATCTGGCTGGTGCTGATCGTGCTGCCCTACATCTTCGTCGCCTGGAAGGAGCCCGAGCGGTTTGCCGAGTTCACCAGCCTGGCCGGCAAGGTCTCGGGCAGCGCCGCCTTTGACGCGGTGATGTTCGGCGCTGCCGCCACCGTGGCCTTCTCGCTGGTGGTGCAGATCGGCGAGCAGGTGGACTACCTGCGCTTCCTGCCCGAGAAGACACCGCAGAACGCCCGCCGCTGGTGGACAGCGGTGCTGGTGGCCGGGCCGGGCTGGATCGTGCCGGGCATGCTGAAGATGCTGGGTGGTGCATTCCTGGCCTTTCTGGTGCTGCAGCAGCAGATGCCCACCAGCAAGGCGGTCGACCCCAACCAGATGTACCTGGCCGGCTTTGCCTATGTGTTCAGCAACCCGGCCTGGGTGCTGGCGGCCACGGTGCTGTTCGTCGTGGTCTCGCAAGTCAAGATCAACCTCACCAATGCCTATGCCGGCAGCCTGGCCTGGAGCAACTTCTTCGCCCGCCTGACCCACAGCCACCCCGGCCGCGTGGTGTGGCTGGTGTTCAACGTGCTGATCGCCGTGCTGCTGATGATGCTGGGCGTGTTCGAGGCGCTGGAACGCGTGCTGGGCCTCTACAGCAACGTGGCCATCGCCTGGGTGGGCGCGCTGGTGGCCGACCTGGTCATCAACAAGCCGATGGGCTGGAGCCCCAGGCACATCGAGTTCCGCCGCGCCTACCTGTATGACATCAACCCGGTGGGGCTGGGCGCCATGCTGGCAGCGGCCACGTTGGCGGTGGTGGCCTATGCCGGCGCCTTCGGGCCGGTGGCGCAGGCCTATGCGCCCTTCATATCCCTGGGCGCCAGTCTGGTGATCTCACCGTTGCTGGCCTGGTGGACGAAGGGCCGCTGGTACCTGGCGCGCACCGATCCGCCGCGCTGGAAGCCGGGTGAATCGGTGCAATGCTCGGTCTGCGAGAACCCGTTCGAATCCGACGACATGGCCTGGTGCCCGGCTTATGGCGCGCCGATCTGCAGCCTGTGCTGCACGCTGGAATCGCGCTGCCACGACCGCTGCAAGACCGAGAGCCGCACGGCCGAGCAGGTGCGTGCGGCACTGGCCCAGCTGCTGCCGGCGCGGTTGGCCGCACGCATCAACTTCCGCGTGGCGCATTACATGGTGGTGGTGGTGTCGCTCATCGGCCTGCTGGCGGTGATCCTGGGCGTGGTTTATGAGCAGCAGACCGGCATCAACGCCGCCAGCGGGCTGCAGGTGCTCGACCCCACGGCGCTGCGGGCGCCGTTTCTGCAGGCATTTGCGCTGCTGGCGCTGGCCCTGGCCGTGGGCGCCTGGTGGATGGTGCTGGCCAGCGAAAGCCGCCACCGCGCCGAGGACGAAAGCAACCGCCAGAACCAGCTGCTGACCCGCGAGATCGAGGCCCACGGCCGCACCGATGCCGCGCTGCAGGCTGCCAAAGACCTGGCCGACGCCGCCAACCAGGCCAAGACCCGCTATGTGGCCGGCATCACCCATGAGCTGCGCACGCCGCTCAATAGCATCCTGGGCTATGCGCAGATCCTGCTGAAAGACGATCGGCTGACACCCGAGCCGCGCCGTGCGGTGTCCACCATCCACCGCAGCGGCGAGCACTTGCACGGCCTGATCGACGGCCTGCTCGACCTGGCCCGCATCGAGGCCGGCCGCCTGCGGCTGGACCCGGCGCCGCTGCCGGTGCGCGAGTTCCTCGATGACTTGGTGCGCATGGTGGCGCCGCAGGCGGCTGCCCGCCACCTGGCCTTCCAGCTGCAGACCGAAGGGCGGGTGCCGGCCTACATCCGCGCCGATGCCAAGCGGCTGCGGCAGATCCTGATCAACCTGCTGGGCAATGCCATCCGCTTCACCGACGCCGGCAGCGTCACCCTGCGCATCGACTTCAGTCGCGAGGTGGCCCGGCTGCAGGTCATCGACACCGGCATCGGCATCGCCGAGCAGGACCTGGAGCGCATCTTCATGCCGTTCGAGCGCGGCAGCGCCGGCCGTCGCAGTGGCGACGCCGGCACCGGGCTGGGCCTGACCATCACCCACCTGCTGACCCAGCTCATGGGCGGCGAGCTGGTGCTGGCCAGCACACCGGGCCAGGGCAGCACCTTCAGCGTGCGCCTGTACCTGCCGGGCGTGCCACCCGACCCGAGCTGGCGGCGCCTGCGCGGCG
>JARXAJ010000253.1 GCA_029865965.1 Aquabacterium sp. | reverse complement strand
GCCCAGCACCAGCTGGCGGCGGTGCCACCACAGCACCCCCAGCACCCCGAAGGCCACCGCCGCTGCCGCCAGCATAGCGGTGCGCCAGCCGGCGGCCAGCGCCACCGGCACCATCAAGGCCGGCGCCAGCGCCCAGCCCAGCGTGCCGGTGATGCCGTGGGCACTGTAGGCATGGCCCAGCCGGCTGGCGTGCACCTTGCGGTTGAGCAGGGTGTAGTCGGCGGGGTGGAACACCCCATTGCCCAGACCGGCCACTACCGCGCTGGCGGCCAGCATGGCGTAGCTGGTGGCCGACGCATACCCCAGCGCCGCCAGCCCCAGCAGCGCCAGACCGCCCAGCAGCACCGGCCTGGGGCCGAGGCGGTCAACGACAAAGCCCGAGGCCGTCTGCACCGCGCTGGAGACGACGAAGAAGATCGTCAGCAACAGGCCCAGCTCGGTGTAGCTGACGTTGAACTCGGTCTTGAGCCACGGGAACAGCGGTGCCAGCACCAGCTGGCTGAAGTGGCTGACGGCATGCGCCAGCCCGACCAGGCCGATCATGCCGGCATCCTGTTGCCAGGGCGGTGCGGGGGTGGCCGTCGGGAGGGTGGCGGTTGTCATCCCGCTGCATGGTAGACCCGGCCACAGCAGGGGCCCTGGCGCCGCCGGGACAAGCCCCGCAGCCCTGCGCCTGTGTGAGCAGATATAGGCCGGCCCGGCACCCGCCTCCTGGGCGACAGCCATGCCCGCTGCCGCAGGCACCCCGCCCCCAGCCGGCCGCCCGCAGCGCCGACGCTGACACCGCCGCCGATGTGGCCGTGGCAAACGCCACCAGCAGCCTGGACATGGTGATCGACGATTCGCCCACCGAAGCCATCTGCGCGCACTTTGCGGCCCGCCGGCAAAACCTGCAGCGCGCCAGCCAGATGGCCACCCTGCTCGACCCGCCGCGGCTGTGGGCATCGCTGGTGCTGCATGCACTGGCCGACGCCAGCGGCCAACCGGTGCAGCGGCTGAACCTGCCGCCCGGCGCGGCCGCGCTGCGCCGGCGCATCCTGGCGCAGGCCTGGCCGCCCGGCTTGCAGGCCCATGCGCTGGCCAAGCCGCTGGGCAGTGCGGCCAGCGTGTGGAACTGCGTGCTGGCAGCCTGGGAAGCAACCCAGGCTGCCGTTGCACCAGCGCCGGCCGCGGTGCCTGTGGCGACGCCCGGGCCCGGCGCGGCCACCACCATGCAGCAGGCCGTGCCCGGTATGCAGTTGCCGGCCGTGTTGCTGAACCGCCTGCTGCTGCCCCTGGCGCGCAGCGAAAGCCTGCTGGCCTGCGGCATCGTCGACCTGCACACCGGCGACTTGCTGGCCACCCAGCAGCGCGACGAGCCCGCCACCGACCTGGCTACTGGATGCAGAGCGGCTGCTGGCCTGGGCGCCCCCCGACGCAGCAACCCAGCGCTCAAGCCGGCCGCTGCTGCTGCCGATAAGACGGGTTCAGCCGTCTTGTCCGCCAGGAGCGCACGCCATGGATTTCTCTTCGGTCTACAACACCCATGAAAAGACGATCTTTGAGGCGGTGAGCGCTGCCGCGCCGCGCTACCCGGGCATCGCCGACGACCCCGGCCTGCTGGCCGACGTGGCCTGCGTGGCACTGAACCGCATGCCGCCGCACTACATCCGCCACAGCGCCGACCTGGCCTTCTTCACCACCGAGAAGGAACGCCTGGCCACGCAGCGCAACGTGGCCGAGTCGGTGGACTTCGCCTTTGGCTATGTGCAGGCACGGCATGTGATGGCGGCGCGGCGTTGAAGCCTGCGGCACGCAAGCTGCCGCGGGAAACCTCTGCCTTGCAGACACCCTGATCACGGGGGTTTTGGCCGGCTACGCGCGTCAAAGACAGGACAACGCAGCCTGTACCTGCTACAAAACATTGCGTTCTCGCGGCAGTTCCGCCCGAAGCACCAACGTTCACCAGCAGAGCCCAGGATTCCCCATGCTTGCGAGTCCCTTCAGGATCACCCGCCCGGCCCCGGCGCCAGTGGCGGCCACCTTGACAGCCTTGCTGTTGAGCTTTTCGGCACAGGCGGCATTGGTCAATTCGATCAGTGTCAGCCTGTTCAAACCCAACGGGGTGGAACAGGATGCCAGCGACAACGCCACCCTGACGCAGCCAGCGCCGCTGGCCACCGGCATCCTGGCGGGCGACGGCGGTCCCATCGGCGGCTTCATGCTCAACAACGAGCAGATCAGCTTCAGTGGCGACTCGATCCGCATCCGCGTCGGCGCCGGTTCGGTCAACGGATTGAACCCCGGCTACGGGGCTGACGCGCGCTATGAGATCAGCGGCCTCAGCGTGATCGGCGCGCTGATCACCGGCTTCAATGTCTCCGCGTTCGACGGCTTTGCCAACAGCGGATTCACCGGTTTGGCAACTCCCGGAGGGCCCATCAGCCTGGTGCAGATGAACCCCGGTTTCAGCACGCTGTCGCTCGACCTGTCGAACACGATGGCCTTCGTCGAGCGCGGCTTGGGCGGCAGCAACAACTTCGCTGAATTCCGCATCGACCTGCTGAGCAGGCCGGTCACGCCACCCCCGCCGCCGCCGCCCCCTCCCCCGCCGCCACCCCCTCCAAACGCAGTGCCAGAACCCGGCATGCTGGCGCTGGTTGCTGTGGCTGGTCTGGGCCTGGCGCTGACCCGGCGCAGGCAAGCAACCGGACGTGGTTGACGCGGCCCCGGCCCTGCTGCACCTGGCGCAATTCGCGCCGCTGGTCGGCACGGCTTTCAGCCTGCAGCCCGCCGACGCCACGGCGCTACCGGCCACGCTGGTCGAAGCCACGGCCGCCGGCACGCCAGCGTTTCGGGGCCGCGAGCCCTTTTCCCTGATGTTCGAGTGCCCCGGCAGCGACGTGCTGCCGCAAGGCATGCAGTTGCTCCACCACCCCGCGCTGGGTGTGCTGGAGCTGTTCCTGGTGCCGGTGGGGCGCAGCCCCGCCGGGGTGCGGTACCAAGCCGTCTTCAACTGAAATGGCCGACCATGTCTGAAGCATTCATCGGCGAGATCCGGCTCGTCGCATTCAGCTTTGCCCCCAGATTCTGGGCGCTGTGCAACGGGCAGACGCTCTCCATCCAGCAGAACCAGGCCCTGTTCTCGCTGCTGGGCACCACGTATGGCGGCAACGGGCAGACCACCTTCGCCCTGCCCGACCTGCGCAGCCGGGCGCCCATGCACCGCAACCTCAGCGATGTGCAGCAAGGGCTCCCGATGGGCGCTGAAAACGTGGCCCTGACCCAGGCACACCTGCCGGCGCACAGCCACGCGCTGGCAGCCAGCGGCGACACCGCCAACGCCAGCGTGCCCGGCGGCGCGCTGCCGGCGGCCAAGCCGCGCGGCGGCATCAACCGCTATGCGCCCACTGCCGATGTGTCCCTGGCCGCCGGCTCCATCGCCCCGGCCGGCAGCAGCCAGCCGCACAGCAACATGCAGCCGTTCCTGACGATGAATTACGTCATCGCCCTGTCCGGCATCTTCCCGTCGCGCGACTGATCGAGGAGCCACCATGTCCCAACCTTTCGTTGGCGAAGTCCGTCTGTTCGCCGGGAACTTTGCGCCTGCTGGCTGGTCGTTCTGCGACGGTTCGCTCTATGCGATCAGCGAGGCCGAGGCGCTGTTCGCATTGATCGGCACCACCTACGGCGGTGACGGCCAGAGCACCTTCGCCATGCCCGACCTGCGCGGCCGGGTGCCGGTGCACCAAGGCACAGGCAACGGGCTGAGCACCCGCACGATGGGCGAGCCCGGCGGCACGGAGACCGTGGCTCTGACCACCCAGCAGATGCCGGCCCACACCCATGCCCTGCGCGCCAGCAGTGCGGCAGCCACTGGCTCAGCCCCCGGCGGCGCCGTGCTGGCAGACACCGGCGCCGTCAACAGCTACGGCAGCGGCACCCCCAGTCAGGCGATGGCCGCCGGCGCGCTGGCGGCCCAGGGCGGCAATCAGCCGCACGAGAACATGGCGCCGTTCCTGACGGTGAGTTACATCATTTCCCTGTTCGGCATCTTCCCGCAGCAAAACTGAGGTCCACCATGGCTGAAGCCTTCGTCGCCGAGATCCGCATCTTCGGTTTCAACTTCGCCCCCCGGGGCTGGGCGTTCTGCGATGGCCAGCTCCTGCCGATCGCGCAGAACACCGCCTTGTTCAGCCTGCTGGGCACCAACTATGGGGGTGATGGCCGCTCCACCTTTGGCCTGCCGGACCTGCGCGGGCGCTTCGCCCTGCACCAGGGCCAGGGCCCGGGGCTGTCGGACCGCATCGTCGGCGAAACGGGCGGCCAGGCCAGCGTCAGCCTGCTGGCCAGCCAGATGCCGGCACACAGCCATGCCTTGCAGGCCGCTGTCTCACCCACCACCGCCGCGCCCGCCGGTGCTGCGCTGGCGCCCACGGCCAACGGCACGGTGGTTTACCGCAGCGGTGCGGCCAATGCGCAAATGGCGGCTTCCAGCATCGGCTCGGCCGGCACCGGCCAGGCGCATGAAAACCGCCAGCCATTGCTGGGCCTGAACTTCTGCATTGCGCTGCGAGGCATCTTTCCGCCCCGGTCCTGATCGGCATGGCGCCACTGCCCATGGCTGCGGCCTACACCCTGCGCCCGGCCGTGGCTGCAGACGCACCCGTGCTGCGCGCGGTCTACGCCAGCACCCGGGCCGACGAGTTGGCCGCCACCGGTTGGGATGCGGCACAGCGCCAAGCCTTTTGCGCCATGCAGTACGACGCCCAGCAGGCCCACTACACCCGCCACTGGCCAGATGCCCTGTGCCAGATGGTGCTGGTGCCCGACGCCGCACACGGCACGCGCGTGGCCGGCCGGCTGTGGGTGGACCGCCGTGCCGACACGCTGCACGTGCTCGACATCGCGCTGCTGCCCGCAGCACGCGGCCAGGGCCTGGGCAGTGCCTGCCTGCAAGACCTGATGGCCGAGGCGTCAGCGGCAGGCCTGCCGCTGACGATTTCAGTCGAAACCCACAACCCGGCCCGCCGGCTCTACGACCGGCTGGGCTTCACGCCGGACGGCCCGGTGCAGGGCCTGTACCAGCGCGTGGCCTGGCATCCCGCCAGGGCGCGCCAGCCGGAACACCAGGAGTGATGCAATGATCGACAAACGTGGTTTCTTGCTGGGCGCAGCCAGCGCGGTGGCAGCGCCCCAGGTGCTGGCCGCTGCCGCAACACGCCGGGCACATGCGCCGCTGGACATGGCGGGCTGGCAGGCCCTGCTGGCCCAGCCGTTTGCGCTGAGCGACGGCCAGCGCCACTGGACGGCGACGCTGCAATCGGTGCAACCGCTGCCGCAGGCAACAGGTGTGCCCCAGGGCGCGCGCACCGAGCAGTTCACGCTGGCTTTCCGCTGTGCCGACGGCCAAGTGCCGGCCGGTGGCCTGCACCGGCTGCAGGCCGCCGACGGTCGCAGCATGCTGGTCCAGCTGGACCCCGCCGGCAGCGCAGACGCACCGCTGCTGCGCGCTGAATTCAACCTGCTGCGCGCCTGAGCACAGCCACTGCGCTGTGCTGCCTCGACAGGCGGCGCAGCGCGGCCGGTGCCGTCAGTGCACCACGCGGCCGAACTCGAAGGCGCCGTCGCGCACATCCACCGGCACCACATCCTTCGGGCCAAAGCGGCCCTGCAGGATCAGCTTGGCCACCGGGTTCTCGATGCGCTGCTGGATGGCACGCTTGAGCGGCCGGGCACCGAACACCGGGTCGAAGCCGACCTTGGCGATCTCGGCCACCGCGTCTTCCGACACTTCCAGCTTCATCTCCATCTTCTCGAGCCGGGCCTCCAGCAGCTTGAGCTGGATGCGGGCGATGGCCTGGATGTTGGCTTCATCCAGCGCATGGAACACCACCGTCTCGTCGATGCGGTTCAAGAATTCAGGCCGAAAATGCGCCTTCACCTCGCCCCACACCGCCTCGCGGATCAGCTCTGAATCCTGCCCCTGCATCTGCATGATCAGATGGCTGCCCAGGTTGCTGGTCATCACGATCACGGTGTTCTTGAAGTCCACCGTGCGGCCCTGGCCGTCGGTCAGGCGGCCGTCGTCGAGCACCTGCAGCAGCACGTTGAACACATCGGGGTGGGCCTTTTCCACCTCGTCGAGCAGCAGCACGCAGTAGGGCTTGCGGCGCACGGCTTCGGTCAGCGTGCCACCCTCGTCATAACCCACGTAGCCGGGGGGCGCGCCGATCAGGCGGCTGACGCTGTGCTTTTCCATCAACTCGCTCATGTCGACGCGGATCATGTGGTCCTCGCTGTCGAACAGGAAGCCCGCCAGCGCCTTGCACAACTCGGTCTTGCCCACGCCGGTGGGGCCCAGGAACAAGAACGATCCCAGCGGCCGGTTTGGGTCTGACAGGCCGGCACGGCTGCGGCGGATGGCGTCGGACACGGCCACGATGGCCTCTTCCTGCCCCACCACGCGCTTGTGCAGCGCCGCTTCCATCTGCAGCAGCTTGTCGCGCTCGCCCTGCATCAGCTTGCTCACCGGGATGCCGGTGGCGCGGCTCACCACCTCGGCGATCTCTTCGGCGCCGACCTGGGTGCGCAGCAACTGCGGCGCGCCGCCTTCGCCCTTGGACTTGGCCACTTCCTTGGCCAGCGCGTCCTTCAGGCGCTTTTCCAGCTCGGGCAGCTTGCCGTATTGCAGCTCGGCCACTTTGTTGAACTCACCCTTGCGCTTGAGCTCCTCGATCTGGAACTTCATCTTCTCGATCTCCACCCGCACCTGCTCGGTGCCCAGGTTGGCGGCCTTTTCGGCCTTCCAGATCTCGTCGAGGTCGTTGTACTCGCGCTGCAGCTTGATCAGCTCGTCCTCGATCAGACCCAGGCGGCGCTGCGAGCCTTCGTCCTGCTCTTTCTTCATCGCCTCGCGCTCGATCTTCAGCTGGATCAGCCGGCGGTCGAGCTTGTCCATCACCTCGGGCTTGCTGTCGATCTCGATCTTGATCTTGGCCGCGGCCTCGTCGATCAGGTCGATGGCCTTGTCGGGCAGGAAGCGGTCGGTGATGTAGCGGTGGCTCAACTCGGCCGCGGCCACGATGGCCGGGTCGGTGATCTCCACGCCGTGGTGCACCTCGTACTTCTCTTGCAGCCCGCGCAGGATGGCCACCGTGGCCTCCACCGTGGGTTCGTCGACCAGCACCTTCTGGAAACGGCGCTCCAGCGCGGCGTCTTTCTCCACGTATTTGCGGTACTCGTTCAGCGTGGTGGCGCCAATGCAGTGCAG
>JARXAJ010000241.1 GCA_029865965.1 Aquabacterium sp. | reverse complement strand
GCGCTGGCCTGGCCGCTCACCCAGCTGGGGCTGCTGGTGCAGCCGGCGCTCACGGCCTATGGCGGCCTGTCGGGCGTGCTGCATGCGGCGGTGGCGGTGGCGGCCTGGCAGCTGCTGCGCGGCGCTGCCGGCCAGCGCCGGGCCATCGGGGCGGCCGTGGCGATCGGCCTGGTGGCCAAGCTGCTGCTGGAAGCGCCCTGGCAGAGCCCGCTGCGCCAGGTGCCGGGCTGGGACATCGCCATCGCCCCGGCGGCCCATGCCAGCGGTGCCCTGGCAGGCTGGCTGTGCGCCCTGGCCTGCGGCGTGGGCAGCGCTGCAGACCGGCCACCGCAGCCCAGCACGTAGCATCCTCCTGATGACCGACCGCCGCCTCAAGCTCGACAGCCTGGCCCTGTTCACATTGCTGGGGTGCTGTGCACTGTGGGGGCTGAACCATGTGATCACCAAGGCTACGCTGGCCGAGATCCCGCCGTTGCTGCAGGCGGGTCTGCGGTCGGTGGGTGCGGCGGTGCTGGTGGCGTTGTGGGCCCGCGCACAAGGCATCTCATTGAACCTGCGCAACGGCACCTTGCCCGGGGGCCTGCTGGCGGGCGCCACCTTCGCGGCCGAGTTCGCCTGCATCTACTGGGGCCTGCAATACACCGAGGCGTCGCGGATGATCATCTTCATCTACCTGGCGCCGTTCGTGGTGGCGCTGGGCATGCCGCTGGTGGTGCGCAGCGAGCGGCCCAGTGCTGCCCAGCTGGCCGGGCTGGCGGTGGCCTTCAGCGGCGTGGCCTGGGCCTTTGCCGAAGGCCTGACCGGCAACCCCGCGCCCGGGCAGGAAAAACGCTGGCTGGGCGATGCCCTGGGCGTGCTGGCCGCCGTGCTGTGGGGTGCCAACACCCTGGTGCTGCGCGGCAGCCGGCTGGCCACCGCCACGCCGGTGCAGGCGCTGTTCTACCAGCTGGCGATTTCGGGGCCGCTGCTGCTGGCGGGCTCCTGGCTGATGGGCGAAGCCTGGCCGGCGCCGTGGCAGCTCAGCGGCCAGGCCTGGGCGATGATGGGTTTCCAGACGGTGGTGGTCAGCTTCATCAGTTACCTGCTGTGGTTCTGGCTGCTGCAGCGCCACCAGGCCACCCAGGTCACGGCCTTCACCCTGCTGACGCCGCTGTTCGGCATGCTGGCCGGCGTGGCGCTGCTGCACGAGCCGCTGACGCTGCGCCTGGCGGTGGCCTGCGGCACGGTGGCGCTGGGCATCGCCCTGGTCAGCCGGGCGCCGGCCCGGGTGTCACCTGCGGGGCGCACGGCCGGCGCACGCCGCACCTAGACTGCGCCCCGCACCCCCACAGGAGATTTCCCATGCTCACGCTCTGCGGCTTTTCAGTCTCGAACTACTACAACAAGGTCAAGCTGGCCCTGATCGAGAAAGGCATCCCGTTCAACGAGGAACTGGTGATGACCGGCAGCAAGGACGACGCCGTGCTGGCCGCCACGCCGCTGGGCAAGGTGCCTTTTTTGCGTACTGACAGCGGCACGCTGTGCGAAAGCCAGGTGATGGTGGACTACCTGGAAGCCGCCTACCCCGCCCATCCGCTGGTGCCCGCCGACGCGCTGGCCGCCGCCAAGGTGCGCGAGCTGTGCACCTTCATCGACCTGCACCTGGAGCTGGTGGCCCGCGAGCTGTATGCCCAGGCCTTCTTCGGTGGCACGGTGGCCCAAGACGTGCAGGACCGGGTGCGCAAGCAGCTGACCAAGAACATCGCCGCCTTCCAGCGCCTGGCGAAGTTCGGCCCCTACGTGGCAGGCGACAGCTTCACCCTGGCCGACTGCGCCGCCTATGTGAGCCTGCCGCTGGTGGCCCTGGCCAGCAAAAAGGTGCTGGGTGAAGACCTGCTGGCGGCTGCTTGCATCGATTGGAAGGCCTACGCCGGCCTGATCGCCCAGCGCCCCAGCGCCCAGAAGGTAGACACCGACAAAAAGGCCGACGCAGCCCGCATGGCCGCTGCGGCCAAGGCCGGCTGAGCAAACTGCCAGCCCGGAACGACAAAACCGGCCCTCGGGCCGGTTTTTTCATGCCTGCAACGCAGCGGTTGCGTCAGGCCGGCTGGATGCCGCGCTTGGCCTGCGCCGCCGCCGCTGCAGCCGCCACCCGGGCTGTCACTTCCTTGCGGTAGCGGTTGAGCTCTTGCACGCTGGCGAAGCTGCGCTCCATCAGCAGGCCCATGTTGTGCAGGATGCGGTCGACGACCTTGTTCTCCCACACGCTGTCGAACTGGATCTGCTTGTCGAGCCAGTGTTCCAGCCAGGCCGGGTCGGGCAGGCGGCTCTGGATGGTGTCGCGCGGGAACAGCGCCTCGTTGACATGCAGGTTGGTGGGGTGCAGTGCCTGGGCGGTGCGGCGGGCGCTGGCCATCAGCACACCCACCTTGGCAAAGGCCGACCGCGCCTCGTCGCCGAACTTGTTCAGCGCCCGCTTCATGTAGCGCAGGTAAGCGCCGCCGTGGCGGGCTTCGTCCTTGGCCAGGGTTTCATAGATCTGCTTGATCACCGGCTCGGAGTGCCATTCGGCAGCGCGGCGGTACCAGTGGTTCAGGCGGATCTCGCCGCAAAAATGCAGCATCAGGGTCTCGAGCGCCGGCGCAGGGTCGAACTCGAAGCGCACCGCATGCAACTCGGCCTCGGTGGGCACCAGGTCGGGCCGGAAGCGGCGCAGGTACTCCATCAGCACCAGGCTGTGCTTCTGCTCCTCGAAGAACCAGACGCTCATGAAGGCGGAGAAATCGCTGTCGTCGCGGTTGTCACGCAGGAACATCTCGGTGGCCGGCAACGCCGCCCACTCGGTGATGGCATTCATCTTGATGGTCTGCGCCTGGGCTTCGGTCAGGCGGCTGGCGTCGAACTGGGCCCAGGCGATGTCGGTGTCCATGTTCCACCGCACGGCTTCGAGCTGCTTGAAGAGTTCAGGATAGAGCATGGGGGTCTTTCCGAAGCAAGGGCATGATTCTAGGGTGCCACCCCCGAGATCGGCCAACCGCGGCGCAGCAACCACGGGGCTCAGGGGGGCGACTGCGCACACCTGCACCGGGCAGGATTGCGCCACCGTACCACTCTGGAGTCCTTTGCGAGCCCACCCATGCGCCATGCCCTGATTGCCCCGTTCCTGCTCGCCCTGCTGCTGCCGCCAGGTGCGCACAGCCAGCCATCGGCCCCGCCTGCCACCGCAGCGGCTGCCTGCCCTGCGGTGTTGCAGCACACCCAATTGCGGCTGCAGGACGAAAAGCCCGTCAACCTGTGCAGCCATGCCGGCAAGGTGGTGTTGGTGGTCAACACGGCCAGCTTCTGCGGCTTCACCGGCCAGTACAAAAGCCTGGAGGCCCTGCACGCCCAGTACGCCAGCCGCGGCCTGGTGGTGCTGGGCTTCCCGAGCAATGACTTCGGCCAGCAGGAGCCCGGCAGCGCCAAGGAGATCGCCGACTTCTGCGAAAACACCTTCGGCGTGAAGTTTCCGATGTTCGCCAAGTCGCATGTGGCGCCGAACGTCGGGCGTTCGGTCAATCCGCTGTTCGTGGCGCTGGCCCAGCGCACCGGTGCCGCGCCGAAGTGGAACTTCCATAAATACCTGGTGAGCCGCCAGGGCGACGTGGTCATCAGCCACGCATCGGCTGTCGATCCCAAAGACCCAAACTTTTTGAAGGACTTGGAGAAACTACTGAAGGCAAAGTAAAACTGCGCAGTCATACTTGAACTCACCAGTTCAAATGAAAACTTTGCAGATCATGTCCGACCTGATTCTTTGCTGGCGTGCAAAGCACCGCCGTGCAGCGGAACCTTCATGGCATGCCGGCCTCAATGTCCGGGTGCGCAGGCCGATAAGACCTGCAACTGTTTTCGTGCCGTGCAGACCTTCAGGTTCCAGAAGTGAAATCCTGAGGCACATCTCCTCCTCCTCCCTCCCTCCCTCGTTGGCCTCCGGGCGCTGCACGGCGCTTTCTCTTCCCCCCGCAAGCCGGGGCGCTGCATGAGCAGCAACCAGCAGGCACGGCGCGTCGCCGTTGTCGGGTCAGGCATTTCGGGCCTGGCCACGGCCTGGCACCTGGCCGACGCGGCCCAAGTCACCCTGTTCGAAGCCGACGGCCACTTTGGCGGCCACGCCCACACGGTGGATGTCACGCTGGACGGCCACACCCACGGCGTCGACACCGGCTTCCTGGTCTTCAACCACGCCACCTACCCCCATCTGCGGCAGTTGTTTGCCGAATTGGGCGTGGACACTGCAGCGTCGGAGATGTCGTTCTCGGTGCAGGTACCCCGGGACGACGGCAGCCCCGGGCTGGAATGGAGCGGCTGCAACCTCGACACCGTGTTCGCGCAGCGCCGCAACCTGCTGAACCCGCGCTTCCTGGGCATGCTGCGCGACCTGCTGCGCTTCAACCGCACCACCACACAGATTGCGCAGGCGCAGCAGGAAGCCGCGCTGTAGCAGCCGATCGGCGACTTTCTGGCAGAGCGGGGCTTCTCCAACGCCTTCCGCGACTGGTATCTACTGCCGATGCTGGGCTGCATCTGGAGTTGCCCCACCGACCAGATGCTGCGCTTTCCGGTGGCCACGATGATCCGCTTCTGCCACAACCACGGCCTGATCCGGGTGACCGACCGGCCGCAGTGGTACACAGTGCGGGGCGGCTCGCGCCACTATGTGCAGCGCATGCTGCAGCGCATCCCCGACGCACGGCTGCACACCCCCGTGCGCGCAGTGCGTCGTGTGCCGCCGGGCAACGGCAGTGCCGGCGTGTGGGTCGACACCGACCACGGCAGCGCGCACTTCGATGCCGTGGTGCTGGCCGGCCACAGCGACCAGAGCCTGGCCTTGCTGGGCCCGCAGGCCAGCGCGGACGAGCGGGCGGTGCTGGGCGCCATCGGCTACCACCGCAACCGCGCGGTGCTGCACACCGACGCCAGCGTGTTGCCCACCCGGCCCAAGGCCTGGGCGGCCTGGAACTACCTGCGCGCCCCGGCCCATGCGCAGGAGCAGTCGGCCGTCTGCCTGCACTACCTGATCAACCGCCTGCAGCCCCTGCCATGGCAGCGGCCGGTGGTGGTGTCGCTGAACCCGACACGCGACCCGGCGCCAGCCACCGTGGTTGGCGAGTACGACTATGCCCACCCGGTGTTCGACATGGCGGCCATTGCCGCGCAGGCCCGGTTGCCGCAGATCCAGGGCCAGTCGAACATCTGGTTTGCCGGCGCCTGGACGCGCTACGGCTTCCATGAAGACGGCCTGGTGTCGGGCATGGCGGTCGCTGACGCCTTGCGGACACGCTGGGCCGCCGAGGCCAGCGGCAACGCCGACCGCGCTGCGGCCTGAACCGCCAGAGCCCCCTGATGCCCATGCCTGCACCCACCGCCTTTGCCGCCGCGCCTGCCCAGGCCCAGCTGGGCATCGGCCGGGTGCGCCACCAGCGGCTGCGGCCGGTGGGCCATGGCTTCGACTACCCCACCTGGTTCTTGCTGCTGCCGATGCGCCAGCTGCGCAGCACGCCCAACCCCAGCCTGCGCCGCAACCGGGGCGGTTGGGTAACCTTCCATGATGCCGACCACGGCGACGGCCGCAGCGACTGCCTGGCCTGGCTGGACGCGCACCTGCTGGCCAACGGCATCGGCGACGCCAGCGGCGAAGTGTGGCTGCACACCTACCCGCGCATGCTGGGCGTGGCCTTCAAGCCGGTCAGCTTCTGGTACTGCCACCGGCCCGATGGCGCGCTGGCGGCCATCGTGGCCGAGGTCAACAACACCTTCGGCGGCCGGCACTGCTACTTGCTCACCGATGGCCATCTGGTCTGGGGCCAGGAGCTGGCGGCCACCAAGCTGTTCCATGTGTCGCCGTTCTGCCAGATCAGCGGCAGCTACCGCTTTCGCTTCATGCGCACCTTCACCGACAAAGACAGCGGTGCCGGACGCACTGTGGCGCGCATCGTGCATGACGACGCCCAAGGCCCACTGCTGCTGACCAGCGTCAGCGGCGATCTGGCGGCACTGACGCCACAGCGCCTGCGCCACGCGCTGTGGCGCATGCCATTGCTGACAATCGGCGTGATCGCCCGCATCCACTGGCAGGCCCTGCGTCTGCTGGCCAAGCGGGTGCCGTTCTTCGGCAAGGCACCGGCTGCGGCCGTGGCCGCTGCCACGCCGTCCACCCACTCCAGCTAACCCCGCACCGGCCCAGGATACCCACGATGCGCTCTGCCTCCACCACCGCCGGCTCCAGTGCCCTGTCCCTGCCCGCATCGGCGCCTGCAGCCGCACGCGCGGTGTTTGCGCTGCTGCGCCGGCTGCAGGTGGGCACGCTGGATGTGCAGCTGCCCGACGGCAGCCAGCTGCACTTCGGCAGCGGCAAGCCCGGCGAGCCGCATGCCGCACTGCGCCTGCACAACTGGGACATCTGCAACGCTGCGCTGCGCTCGGGCGACATCGGCTTTGCCGAGAGCTTCATCACCGGTGACTGGGCGGCCAACGACCTGGTGGCGCTGCTGCGGCTGTTCATCGCCAACCGCGAGGCGATGGACTCGGTGGTCTACGGCACCTGGTGGGGCAGCCTGATCCACCGCATGCGCCACCTGTTCAACCGCAACAGCCGCGCTGGCAGCAAGCGCAACATCCATGCCCATTACGACCTGGGCAACAGCTTCTACAAGCTGTGGCTGGACGACACGATGACGTATTCCAGCGCCTGGTTCAACGGCGACACCGCCCAGGCCACGGCCACGGCGCAGCAGGCCAAGATGCGCCGCGCGCTCAGCGAGTGCCATGTCACGCCCGCCAGCCATGTGCTGGAAATCGGCTGCGGCTGGGGCGGCCTGGCCGAATGCGCCGCCCGCGACTTCGGCGCCCGCCTCACCGGTGTCACGCTGTCGGCCGAGCAACTGGCCTTTGGCCAGGACCGCCTGGCCCGCGCCGGCCTGTCCGGGCAGGCCACGCTGCGCTTCCAGGATTACCGCGACATCGCCGACGGACCGTTCGACGCCGTCGTGTCGATCGAGATGTTCGAGGCCGTGGGGCGCGAATACTGGGCCAGCTATTTCAAGACGGTGCATGACCAGCTCAAGCCGGGCGGGCGGGCCTGCATCCAGTCGATCACCATCGACGACAGCCTGTTCGACCGCTATGTCAGCGGCACCGACTTCATCCAGCAATACATCTTCCCGGGCGGCCTGCTGCCCAGCCCCAGCGCCTTCCGCGCCCAGGCGGCCAAGGCCGGCCTGCAGGTGGAACGCGAGCTGTGCTTCGGCACCGACTATGCCGAGACACTGCGCCGCTGGAGGCAGGACTTCCTGCACCAGGACACCCAGGTGCGGGGCCTGGGCTTCGACACCCGCTTCATGCGGACCTGGGAGTTCTACCTGGCCTACTGCGAGGCGGCGTTTGCCAGCGGCAGCACCGATGTGATGCAGTTCACCCTGCGCCGCCCGGAGGCCTGATGCAGCCGCACGCCACCCATCCGTTGCAGCGCGCAAGCCGCCGCGCCTGCGTGGCTGTGCTGGTGGGCAGCGTGGTTGGCAGCGCGCTGCTGGCGGCAGGCCCTGCGGTGCAAGCCAAGTCCGACATGGCCGCGCCGGCCGAATTGGCCAGCGAGCTGCCGGGCGCCATCTGGCGCGGCAGCGGCGCCTTGCGGTTCTTGGGCATGCGCATTTATGACGCACGGCTCTGGAGCCCGGTCGCCGTCACCGGTGACGGCGCCAACCAGCCGCTGGCGCTGGAGCTGATCTACGCCCGCAGCATCAAGGGTGAGCTGATCGTCAGCAGTTCGCTGCGCGAGATGCAGCGCGTGGGGCAGTTTTCCGACGAGCAGTCGGCCGTCTGGGCCAAGGCCATGGCGCCCCTGTTCCCCAACATCAAGCCGGGCGACCGCATCACCGGCGTGCAGCGGCCGGGCGAATCGGCACGGTTCTTCGTCAACGGCACGCTGCGCGGCGAGGTGGCCGACGCTGAATTCACCCGCCTGTTCTTTGGCATCTGGCTGTCACCGCGCACGTCCGACCCGCAGCTGCGACAGCAGCTGCTGGGCGGCAAGCGCTGATGCGCCGGGCACGTCGCTGACATGACCGAGCGCGCGCTCAGCCAAACTGTTGGTGGCACGGCCGATGCAGGCGCCTTCAGCCTGACCGAAGGGCTGCGCTATGGCGCGCTGGGCATGCCGCTGGCGTTTGCGGCATTGCCGCTGTACGTGTTGCTGCCCAACCACTATGCCGCCCAGCTGGGCGTGCCGCTGGCCGGGCTGGGCGCGGTGTTGCTGGGCACGCGCGCGCTCGACGCCTTGATCGACCCCTGGCTGGGCCGGGTGGTCGACGGCGGCCTGGCACGGCCGCGGCGGCAAGTGATGCTGGCGGCCAGTGTCGCAGCGGTGTTGATGGCGCTGGGCTTTGCCGCGCTGTTCTTTCCGCAGGTGCAGGGAAGCGATGCGCTGCTGGTCTGGTGCG
>JARXAJ010000180.1 GCA_029865965.1 Aquabacterium sp. | reverse complement strand
GCGCTGGCCTTGATCAGCACCGGGTAGCCGATGCTTGCCGCCTCGCGGGCCAGCAGCGCGGGGTTGTTGTCGTCGCCGTGGTAGCCGGGCACCAGGGGCACGCCGGCGGCCTGCATCAGGGTCTTGGCGGCCGATTTGCTGCCCATGGCGGCAATTGCCGACGCCGGCGGGCCGATGAATGCGATGCCGGCGGCGGCGCAGGCCTGGGCGAATTCAGCGTTCTCCGACAGGAAGCCGTAGCCCGGGTGCACCGCCTGGGCGCCGGTGGCCTGGGCCGCAGCCAGGATGCGGTCGGCGCGCAGGTAGCTGTCTTTGGGCGACGCGCCGCCGATGGCCACGGCCTCGTCGCAGGCCATCACATGGCGGGCGTTCGCATCGGCAGCCGAGTACACCGCCACGGTGCGGATGCCCAGCCGCCGGCAGGTGGCGGCCACGCGGCAGGCGATTTCCCCGCGGTTGGCAATCAGGATCTTGTTGAACATGTCGGTGTCTCCATCAGACAGGTGCGGGCCGGCCACCCAGGCGGTTGCGCAGCATGCGCACCAGGGACCGCAGAAACTTGAACAGCACCAGCGTGAGCACCACGCTGGCCAGCACAACCACCACCAGCACCGCGCCGAACCACAGCGGATGCACCACCGCCAGCCACAACATGGCCGGCACCAGCGCATCACCGGCCAGCGACAGCGCGATGTTGGAAAACGGCTCGGGCGAGGTGTTGACCGCCGCCCGGGTGGTGGCCTTGGCCACATGGCTGGTGGCCGCCAGCGTGCCGCCCAGCAGGGCCGCCACCGTGGCCCAGGCCGCCTGGTCGCCGCCGAATACCGCGCCGGCCATGGCCGCGCCAGCGGGGATGCGCAGCACGGTGTGCAGCCCGTCCCACAGCGAATCCAGCCCCGGCACCTTGTCGGCGACGAACTCCACGGCCAGCATCAGCCCGGCCGCGCCCAGCACCAGTGGGTGCTGCAACAGCTGCAGGCCGCTGGGCAACGGCATCCAGCCCAGCGTGCCGGCCAGGCCGGTGCAGAACACCACGGCATACAGGCGCAAGCCGCTGGCCCACCCCAGTGCCGCGGCCAGGGCCAGCAGATGGGTGGTGTCGAAGCTGTCGATGGCCATGTCAGTCGGTCGTCCAGACGACGGCGTCGTCGACCGCATACAGCCGGCACGGCGCCTTGGCGAAACGCTCGCAGTGGGCCAGCGCGCGGGCCACGGGCCGCTCACCACCCGAGGTGGATGCCCAACTGCCCTGGGTGGGATGAATGGCGAACGCCTTGGGCGGCTCGGCCGCCAGCCACGCCTGGTAGCCGGCGCGTGCGCGGTCGGTGCGCAGCGGCACGCGCTCCAGGTCCGTCAGCGCCGCAAAGCCGCTGCCCGGCGGCACCGGCAGGTCGGGCGCCGCCGGCAGCGCCTGCACCACCTGGGTGGGCAGGCCGGCGGCGTCCAGTGCGGCCAAAAGCCTGGGCAGCCAGATCGGCAGGCCGGCGCGGCTGCCGAACAAGCCGTGCGCGTCGCTGCCGAAGGTGCCAAAGGCCACCAGCTCGGCCCGGCCGCCGGCCTGGATGTAGCGCTCATGCGCGCCACGCCAGATGAAGGGCGCAAAGTAGCTGTCGTTGTCACCGTAGAACCAGAGCGACGGCAGTTGGGTCTCGGCGCCGTAATCGCCGAGGGCGCGGATCAGGTTCTGCTGCCAGGCGGTGCAACCCTCCTGCCGCAGGCCGCCGGCAAAGTTCACCAGCAGCCGGGTGCCGGGGTGCGGCGCAGTGCCGTAGGCCAGCGTGGTGAGGCCGCCGTGCGACTGGCCCAGCACCACGTTGCGCGCCACGTCGGCCCAGGGCTGGCTGGCGGCCCAGTCGAGCGTGCGGCGCACCGACCGGGCCTGCTGCAGGCCGTTGCTGTGCACATTGCAGCCGGCGCTGATCTCGCTGCCGCCCGACTGGCTGAAGCCCTGGCGCATCGGCACCACCACCGCCCAGCCACGCTGCACGAATTCACGCGCGGCCAGCGACGGGCGGTAGCGGGGCTGCAGCTTGGCGTTGCCCGAGGCCCGGCCGTGGTTGATCACCAGCACCGGAAACGGGCCATCGCCGGACGGCCGGTAGACGGTGACTTCCAGCGCAGGCTCGGTGAAGCCGCCCGACGGCACCATCAGCACCTGCTCGCCCAGGCTGGCCTCCAGATCCTGGGCGCGGCCGGGCCATGCGGCGCACAGCAGGACGGCGGCCAGCAGCGCGCAGGCGTGGTGCCGCAGCGCGCCCAGGCAGGCCCGACCATCACGGGCCTGCCGATGGCAGAGGGTCCAGGGCGGCTGGGCCACGGTGCGGCGGCCTCAGTGCCGCCAGGCCCGCAGGCCTTGGCTGGCTTCGAAGGCGTCGAAGTCGCGGTCGGCATGCAGCAGCGTGTGGCCGGCCTGGATGCAGAAGGCCGCCAGCAGCACGTCGAGCGCACTGCGCACGGTGATGCCCGCCGCACGCAGCTGGCGGTAGTGGCGTGCGGCATGGCGCGCCAAGGGCGCACCGCCGGTGGCGGCCAGCGTGAAACCGGTCAGCAGGGCTTCGGCCTGCAGGTAGTCGCGCTCGTGGCGGAAGCCGCGCAGCACCTCGAACAACACCAGGTCGGGCACAACGATCTCGGCGTCGCCGTCGGCCAGCAGCCGGCGCAGCGTGGCCCCGGCGGGCGACGGCGTGCCGTTGAAGAAGTCGATCCAGACACCGGAATCCACGACGAGCATGGCAGCGCTCCGGTGCTCAGCGGCGCGGCGGCGGCTCGTGCACGGCCAGCGGCGCCGTGCCGGGCGGTGTTGCGTCGGCATCGCCGTCCCAGCGCAGCTTGCCTTCCCAGCGCAGCACCTCGCGGTAGTGCGCCTGGCGGGCAATGGCACGCAGGCCGGCCTCGACCGCTTCCTTCTTGGTCTTGAACGGCCCGGCCTTCATTGCCGCGTCAAGCACGGCATCGTCAATGTCGATGTTGGTGCGCATGATGTGTATCTGGTTTGACAAACACACACATCATACCCATCACATGCGGAACACGCCGAACTTCGTCTCCGGGATCGGCGCATTCAGGCTGGCGGAGAGGCCCAGGGCAAGCACGCGCCGGGTGTCGGCGGGGTCGATCACGCCGTCGTCCCACAGCCGGGCGCTGGCGAAGTACGGGTGGCCCTGCGCCTCGTACTGGGCCAGGATGGGCGCCTTGAAGGCGGCTTCTTCGTCGGCCGACCATTGGCCGCCGCGCCCTTCGATGCCGTCGCGCTTGACGGTGGCCAGCACGCTGGCGGCCTGCTCGCCGCCCATCACGCTGATGCGGGCGTTGGGCCACATCCACAGCAGGCGCGGGCTGTAGGCACGGCCGCACATGCCGTAGTTGCCGGCGCCGAAACTGCCGCCGATGATCACGGTGAACTTGGGCACGGCGGCGCAGGCCACCGCCGTCACCATCTAGGCGCCGGCCCGGGCGATGCCCTCGTTTTCATACTTGCGGCCCACCATGAAGCCGGTGATGTTCTGCAGGAAGACCAGCGGAATCTTGCGCTGGCAGCACAGCTCGATGAAGTGCGCGCCCTTGTTGGCGCTTTCGGCAAACAGGATGCCGTTGTTGGCGACGATGCCCACCGGCATGCCCTCGATGTGGGCGAAGCCACAGACCAGCGTGGCGCCGTAGCGGGCCTTGAACTCATCGAAGGCGCTGTCGTCGACCACGCGGGCGATGACCTCGCGCACGTCGAAGGGCTTGCGGGTGTCGGTGGGGATCACGCCATGCAGCTCGGCCGCCGGGTACCTGGGCGGGCGCGGTGGCTGCAGCAGCAGCGGCTGGGGCTTGCGGCGGTTCAACCGGCCCACGGCCTGGCGTGCCAGGGCCAGCGCATGCAGGTCGTTCTCGGCCAGGTGGTCGGCCACACCGCTCAGGCGGGTGTGCACATCGCCGCCGCCCAGGTCTTCGGCGCTGACCACCTCGCCGGTGGCAGCCTTCACCAGTGGCGGGCCGCCCAAAAAGATGGTGCCCTGGTTGCGCACGATGATGGTCTCGTCGCTCATCGCCGGCACATAGGCGCCGCCGGCGGTGCAGCTGCCCATCACCACGGCGATCTGCGGAATGCCCGCGCCGCTGAGGTTGGCCTGGTTGAAGAAGATGCGGCCGAAGTGGTCGCGGTCGGGGAACACCTCGTCCTGGTTGGGCAGGTTGGCGCCGCCCGAATCGACCAGATAGATGCAGGGCAGGTGGTTCTGCGCCGCGATCTCTTGCGCGCGCAGGTGCTTCTTCACTGTCAGCGGGTAATAGGTGCCGCCCTTAACGGTGGCGTCGTTGCAGACGATCAGGCAATCCACCCCCGACACCCGGCCGATGCCGGCGATGAGGCCGGCGCAGGGCGCGGCGTCCACGGTGTTGCCGCTGCGGTCCACCTCGGCGTAGAGGCCCAGCGCAGCCAGCGGGGCGATCTCCAGAAAGGGTGTGTCGGGGTCGAGCAGGCGCTCGACCCGCTCACGCGGCAGCAGCTTGCCGCGGGCCAGGTGCTTGGCGCGGGCGTCGGCGCCACCGCCTTCGGCGATCTTGGCCAGCTTGGCCTGGAGGTCGTCGACCAGCGCCTGCATGGCCGCAGCATGCGCGCGGAAGGCCTCGGAACGGGGGTTGAGCTTGCTCTGCAGCTGGGCCATGCGGTCTCCGTCAGGTTTCTGGGTCTTGTGATGACGAGCCGGCAGCTTAAACCGGGCACCGCTGGCGCCCCGGATTATCAATTGACGTTGACGTCAACGTCCATTGCGGCGCACCCCCGCGGCCACCGCGGCATGCATGCATCAGACCGGGTTGCGGTGCACCAACCCGGCTGCGGGTTCACGGCAGCCCGGCAAAGCCGGTTCCGCGCCGCCCGCCAGGTAGGGTTGAGGCGCGCAGGGCCTGGGCAGTCCTCAGGCCGACCTTTGCCAAGCCACGCCGTCCTCGGTGAGGATGGCGTCCAGCGGCACGTCATGGGGCTCGGGTTCCAGCCAGGGCACATGGCCATGGGCATAGCCCACGCCCACGGTGAAGGGCCGGGGCGTCAGCGCAGCCAGCGTGCGGTCATAGAAACCGCCGCCATAACCCAGCCGGTAGCCGCCGGGGCCAAAGCCCACGCAGGGCACCAGCAGCAACTCGGGCTCGAACTCTTGCGTGCCCTTGGGTTTGGGGATGCCGAAGGCGTCTTCTTCCATCGGACAGCCGGGGTACCAGACATGGAAGCGCAGCTGCTTGGTGTCGCGGTCGATCACCGGCAGGCCGATGTTGCGGAAGTCTTCGCCCTCGGTCCAGCGGTACAGCGCCGGCAGTGCGTCGAATTCACCCTTGATCGGCCAGTAGGCCCCGACCGAGCTTTCACTGCGCGACAGCAGGAACACCTGCAGCACCTCCTGCAGGTGCACCGAGCGCTGGTGTCGGTCGACCATCGCCTGGCGCTCGGCCTGCAATTGCCTGCGCAGCACTTTTTTGTCGCGCGACGGTTCGAAGCTGAAGCGGTAGGTGGCGGTCATCCGCGAATTGTCGGCCAGCCACCCGCCCTGTGGTGGCCCATGTGCGCAGGCCAGCCCTAGACTGTGCGGCATGGTTGCCAGATCTGCTGCATCGTCTGAACTGCAGGCCCATGCGCTGGAACTGCTGTCTGCACTGGGCCCGGCCCGCGCGCGGCGCATGTTCGGCGGTGCCGGCTTCTACATCGGCGACCACTTCGTGGCGCTGCTGGCTGACGATGTGCTGTACCTGAAGGCTGACGCCACAGCCCAGCCAGCCTTCGAAGCCGCCGGCAGCCAGCCATTCACTTATGCCACCCGGCACGGCGGGCGCACGGTGATGGCCTACTGGAGCGCACCCGAGGCCGCCATGGAGTCACCCGCGCAGATGCGGCCCTGGGCCGCGCTGGCCCTGGATTCCGCCCTGCGCGCGGCCGCTGCCAGGCGCCCAGCTGCAGCACCCAAGCCCCGGGCCAGCGTGCACCAGGCCAGCCCGGCAACACGCGGCAGGGCAGCCGCAGGCAAGGTCCGAAAGCCAGGCGGCTGACCCGCCGGCGCCGCGGCCCCCGCCACCCAGC
>JARXAJ010000146.1 GCA_029865965.1 Aquabacterium sp. | reverse complement strand
CCTGCAACTCGCACACCACGCAAACCGCCGACCTGGCGTTGAGCGACGTGCGCGCAGAAGAGCTGTACGCCATGTACGCAGCCGCCACGCTCAAGGCCACCACGCTGACCCAGGTGCCCCTGTTCTTCCAGTCGTTCGGCGTGGTCGTCAGCCAGCCGTTGTACATCGCGCTGCAGAAGAAGAACGGTCTGGCAGAGAGCTGCAACACGACCGGCATTGATACCGCTGCCTGCCAGCCCAGCATCTCGCGCGCCGACTACGCCAGCCTGGTGGCCAAGAATGGCAAGATCGCCACGATCGCCGACTTGACCGGTGACAGCACCCTGACCGGCACGCTGAATCTGGCCCGCCGTGACGACCTGTCTGGCACGCAAGCCTCGTCCAACATCTTCTTCGTCAACGGCCAGTGCGGCGGCAACGCCGAAGTGGCGGTGCCCAAGTCGATCGACGGCCTGGTGGCCAAGGCCGGCGGCCTGCTGGGCGGCCTGGCGGTTCGCACCGATATCACCGACGATGTCGCCGGCACGCTGGACGTTGCGGCCCATGCAACCAGCGACGGTGTCAAGTCGGCTGTGGGCTCGCAGACCGCCTACTCCATCGGCGTGGCGGGCACTGGCAGCGGTGGCAAGACCAGCACCTACGGCCGTTTTGTCAAGATCGACGGCGTCAGCCCGAACTTTGACGGCACCAACTACATGACGGCTGCGGCCACGCGCGCGCAGATCGCCAACGGTGCTTACCCGTTTGCGTATGTCGTGCAAGGCATGTACGTGACCGCCACCATGGCCAAGAACGCCGCCAAGAAGGCCACGGTGCTGGCTGTGCTCAACGGCTTCAAGTCGTCGGCGATCACCGATCTGTCGGGCATTGCTTACCTCGACTCGGACGCCTCGGACGCCATGGCTGCCAAGCAGAGCAAGTACAGCCGCGCGAACGGCGACAACTGCTCGCCGATCGTCAAGCTGTGATGAGACTCCGGGCCACCTGGCCCGGATGGCTGGCACGCTGACCACAACGGCCCCTCTCGAGGGGCCGTTTTTTTCGTTGTGCGGCCGGCGTTTGCACGGAGGACGCATGGCTCAGCCCGATGCCCGTCAGACAGAGAAGTAGAAGTTTTAAAATCGTAAATATCGGTTTACGCTGTTTTAACAGTGGTGTCATCATCGCCGCCGATCATCGCTCCATGAGGACTTCAGCCGTTCCCGCGCATTCCCGACCCCGACGTTCTGCGTTGCTCGCTCTGGTGCTGTCGGCCGGGCTGGCAATTCCTGCGCTGGCGGCGACGGAGGTTGCACCGGCGTCGCCTGGCGCTGCGCTGCCGAGTTTTGATGTCTTCCAGTATGTGGTCAGCGGCAACAGCGTGCTCGCCGCCCTGGCGATCGAGCTGGCCGTCTCGCCGCACATGGGCGAGCGCAAGACGCTGCGTGATGTGGAAGCCGCCCGCGCCGCGCTGGAGAAGGCTTACCAGGACGCGGGCTACCTCACGGTGGCGGTGAGCATCCCGGAGCAGTCGGTCGACACCGGCGAGGTGGCGCTGCAGGTGGTGGAGGGGGTGATCGACCGCCTGCGCGTCAAGGGGGCCAGCTTCACGCTGCCCAGCGCGATCAAGGCCGCGGTGCCTGAGCTGGCCGAGGGTGCTGTGCCCAACTTCACGGCGCTGCAGGCCCAGATGGCCGCCCTCAACCGCGGCGCCGATGCGCGGGTGACGCCGGTCCTGAAGGCCGGCGCCTTGCCCGGCACGGTCGAGGTGCAGCTCGATGTGGATGACCAGTTGCCGCTGCATGGCAGCGTCGAGCTCAGCAACCGCCAGACGCCCAACACCACCGCGACGCGGCTGTCAGCATCGTTGCGCTATGACAACCTGTGGCAGCGCCGCCACAGCCTGTCGTTGACCTTGCAGGCAGCGCCGCAACGGCTGACCGATGCACGTGTGGCCACGCTCAGCTACGTGCTGCCGATGGGCCAGGACGGCGACGTGCTGTCGCTCTATGCGGTGCATTCGCGCAGCCAGTTCGCCAGCCTGGCGAATGCGCCGGGCCTGGGGCTGCTGGGCAATTCGGACACGCTGGGCCTGCGCTGGAGCAAGGCGTTTGGCGCTGGCAGCGACACGCCGCAAAGCATTGCGGCCGGGCTGGACTACAAGAACATCCGCCAGACCGTGATCGTGCGTGACGGCGGCAGCAGTGAATCACCGATCGCCTACGTGCCACTGGTGGCCAGCTACAACGCCAGCCTGGTCGACGGCGACCGCTTGAGCGGCATCGACCTGACGCTGACCTCCGGCATCCGGGGCCTGCTGGGCAACGCGGATGACCGCTTCGCCGCCAAGCGTGTCGGGGCGTCGGCCAGCTTCCTGTCGTTGCGCGCCGGCCTGGCCCACACCGAGCCGCTGGGCCGCTGGGCCGTGTACGGCAAGCTGGACCTGCAACACGGCACCGGCCCACTGGTGCCCACCGAGCAGATGGTGGCCGGTGGCGCCGACAGCGTGCGCGGTTACCTGGAGGGCGAGCGCGCCGGTGACGGCGGCCTGCGCGGCACGCTGGAGCTGCGCAGCCCGCGCGTTGCGCTGGGTGGTGCCAACAGCGAGTGGCGCATCGGTGGCGTGCTGTTTGCCGATGTGGCCCGGCTGCGCACCTTGCAGGCGGTGGCACCGCAGCCAGGCTTCCATGCATTGCGCGGCGCCGGCTTGGGCCTGCGCCTGAGCGCGCCGGCCGGCCTGGGTGTGGAGGCCGATCTGGCCCGCGCACTGGTGGCTGGCGACACCACGCGCCAGGGCGCCCTGCGTCTGCATGCGCGTGCCGTCTGGGCCTACTGACCCCATGCGCCAGCACCGCCGTTTCCCCCGGTCGCCCTGGGCAGGCAGCCAGACACCAGCGCTGAGCCGTCTGGCCTTGCTGATTGGCGCCGGCTTGCTGGCGGCCGCAGGCGCTGCACGGGCGCAGGCGCAAGCTGCCACGCGCATCCCGACGCATGCGCTGCCCGGCGTGCTCAGCCAGCGTAGCGGCACGCCGGTGACTTACAGCCCGGCCGTGAAAGACCCGGCCACCGGCCGCACAACCGCCACGCTGACCCAGACCGATGCAACCAATATCGTCGACTGGAAGACCTTCGACATCGGCCGCTCGGCCCAGCTCAACATCGTGCAGCCGTCGGCCAATGCGGTCTTGCTCAACCAGGTGTCGGGCGGCGCCTTCGAGAACAAGACGGTGATCGAGGGCGTGCTCAACGCCAACGGCCGTGTCTACCTCTACAACCCGAACGGCATCGTCTTCGGCAAGACCGGCACCGTCAACGTCAACACTTTGATAGCCAGCAGTCTGAAGTTCGATGAAGCCCGGGTGTTGGGCGGCCTGCTGCGCAAGGGTACGGCGCCAGTGCTGGGGGCCGATCCGGCTTTGGGCGCGGCGCCTGGTGCCGTGCTGGTCGAGGGCGATGCCACTGGCGGTGCGGTGATCGGCGCGGCCCCGGGCGGCCTGGTGCTGCTCGCAGCGCCGCAGGTGCGCAATGCCGGCACGCTGCAGGCCCCTGACGGCCAGGTGATGCTGGCCGCCGGCAGCAAGGTCTACCTGGCCGCGCCGCGCACGTCCGAGACCGGCACCAGCCTGCGCGGCCTGCTGGTGGAAGTGCGCAACGACCAGGCCGTTGGGCTGCTGGCTGACGCCCAGCAGCCGGGCGCCGGTACCGCCGAGAACGCCTTGTCCGGTCGCATCGACGTGGGCCACGGCAACGCCACCATGATCGGTTACGCGGTCAACCAGAACGGCCGCATCTCGGCCAGCACCTCGGTCAACCTCAACGGCTCGGTCCACCTGCTGGCGCGCGACCAGGCCGTGGTTGAGGGCGACCAACTGCGCGCCACCCGCGCCGGCGCGTTGGTACTGGGCCCGGGCAGCATCACCGGGGTTGGCGCCGACGTAGGCGACCCTGCCAAGGTGACGGGAACCAACGGGTTCAGCCGCTCGCTGGTGCGGCTCAACGGCGAGTCCATCCAACTGCAGCCCGGGGCCCAGATCGTGGCGCCCGGCGGCAATGTGCTGATGTTGGCCGAGCACCTCTATGCCGAGGCGCCGGGCACCAACCCGCCCGACCCGCGCAGCGACAGCGCGCGGGTGGACTTCGGCGCGGGTTCCGTCGTGGATGTGTCCGGCAGCCGTGGCACCACGCTGGCGATGGACAACAACATCGTGACCGTCGATCTGCGTGGCACCGAGTTGGCCGACAACCTGGCACTGCGCGATTCGCCGCTGTATGCGTCGCAGGTTCGCATCGACGCGCGCAAGGGCACGGCCATCGCCGACGTGTCGGGCTGGCTCCAGCAGCGCCAGTTCGGCCTGGGCGAGGTCAATGCCAACGGCGGCACGGTGAGCGTGGTGGCCGGTGCGGCCATCCTGCAACGCCCTGGCAGCCAGATCCTTGTGGACGGTGGCTGGGTGGACGTCGCCAGCGGCCAGGTCAACACCAGCCAGCTGCGGCTGGGCAACAACCTGATCGACATCGGGGCGGCCAAGGCCGGGGTCGCCTATGACGCCGTGGTCAACCTGCCCGACAGTGCGGCGCCGGTCGAGGCCGGCTACCGGCAGGGCGCCAGCGCTGGCACGGTGCTGTTCGCAGCGCCGGTCATCGCGCAGCAAGGCACGCTCAGCGGACAGGTGCAACGCGGTGTGCACCAGCGCGACCCAGCCGCCGCCGGCTACCCGCTGGCCGCGCGGCTGGAGATCGGCACGCTGACGGACTCCGCCCTGGGCAGCACCGTGCCGGTGGTCAAGATCTCGGCCGACGATGCACGCACCGGCAACTTCGGCCTGGGGTGGTTCGGCCGGCCGGCCGAAGCCGGGCTGGCCTGGTTCGGCCGGCCGTCGGGCTATGCCAGCCAGTTCCGCTTCCAGGGTGCATTGACGCTGGAGGCAGCGCCGCCCGACGCGGCGCGGCCGGTGCCGGCTGCGCTGCCAGCACCCGGTGCGGCGTTTGACCCCGGCTCAGCCGACCAGCAGCGGCAGGCTGGACGGCTGGCGCTGGACCTGCCGGCACTGGGCCGTGCCGGCTTCACCACGGTCTCGGCCCAGACCGGCGGCAACATCGACATCACGCAGCCCCTGGTGCTGGCCCCCGGCAGCGTGCTGCAGCTGGACGCCGCTTCGCCACGGCTCATTCCCAACGAGGGCGAATCGCAGCCGCCCGACGGTGGCAAGCTGACGGTGAATGCCTCGGTGACCATGCCGGGTGGCCGCTTCAGCGCCAAGGCCGTCAGCATCGACGTGGCCGATGGCGTGCGCTTCGACCTGGCCGGCCTCTGGACCAACGACCGCGCCCTGGCACAGCCGGCGCGCGATGCCGTCGGCAACCTGGTCGACCCCATCGCCAAGTCCGGCGGCTCGGTGGCGCTGACCGCTGCATCGGTGCAGCTGGGCGCCAATGTGGGCATGGATGTGTCTGCCGGCGCCTGGATGAACAGCGCGGGCAGCGTCGACAAGGGCAAGGCGGGCACGGTCTCGATGGCGGTCACGCCGCTGGACGCCACGGCCAAGAGCATGGACCTGTCCACCCTGGGCTGGGGCAGCGGCCTGCAGCTGGCCGGGCTGGGTTTTGGCAGCAACGGTGCGAAAGACGGTCTGCTCACCTTGGTCGGGCGCCAGGTGGTGATCGGCGACGTGCCGGCCGACAAGCGGACCGTTGGCGATGTGGTCTTGGCGCCGGCGCTCTTCCAGCAGGGCGGCTTCACCAGCTATGACATCGGTGCCAACCGGGACCTGAGCGTGGTGGCGGGTGCGCGGGTGCAACCCCTGGCGTCGCAATGGGTGCTGGACAACGCCGCCGAGCGTTTGCCCAGCGGCCGGATCGGTGATGTGGCCTCATCCAAGCTGGCGCCGCTCAGCGGGCCGGGGCTGGTGCGCCAGGCGACCAATCTGACCCTGCGTGCTGGCGTCAGCCCGGCAGCCTACGGCAGCGCGGCCACGGGCGGCTTGCGTGTCCTGGATGGGTCCAGCGTGGTCCTCGACCCGGGCGCTGCATTGACGCTGCGCTCGGCAGGCCAGCTGGAGGTGTATGGCAGCCTCAATGTGCCCGCAGGGCGCATGGCACTCGCGCTCACGCCGTTCGCCACGGATGTGGTCACCCACAGCCTGTGGCTGGGGCCGGCGGCGGTGCTGCGGGCCGATGGCACCCGCGAGCGGCTCTACACCAACGGCCAAGGCATCACCACCGGTGAACTGCTCGGTGGCGGCAGCATCAGCCTGGGCGGCATCACCGACCGGGCCAGCGATGGCAGCAGCCTGCTCAACCCGGCGTACGCCTTCCTGGTGGTGCAGCCCGGCGCCACGCTCAGCGTGGGCGGCATCTCGGCCTTTGGGCTGACCTTCAAGTCGGGCAGCGGCAGCACCACGATCGACCGCGTGTCCAGCGCCGGCGGCAGCATCGACATGCGCTCCGCGCTGGGCATGGAGGTTTACGGCAGCCTGCTGGGTGGGTCCGGCGGCGCCGGCGCCAGCGCCGGCAGCCTGACACTGGCCCTCGAGGCCGATGCGGCTGTGCTCAACGTGGTGAAGCTCGGCAGCGTCGTTGCCAAGAGTGCGGCCACCTATGCAGGCGTGGCTGGCAGTGGCTCGGTGCTGGCCGCCAGCCTGGCCGACGGCGGTTTTGGCAGCCTGCACCTGCGCAGCGCAGGTGCGATCGGTTTCTCCTTGGCCAGCGGCGACCAGGCCTTGTCGGCATCCCGGTCCCTGGTGCTGGATGCGCCCACGCTGCTTGCCGACAGTGCGGCCCGCACGGCGGCCTATGACAGCTTGTTCAAGGCAGCGGTGGTCGAGCTGAAGGCCGCCGACAAGCGGGCCGGCATCAAGCGCACGGCCGACGAACTGGCCGAGGCTGCCGCACCGCTGGCCCGCGCACGCCTGTCGGCCACTGGGGTCTGGCTGGGCACACCGGGCACGCTGTCGCTCAAGGCGCCGTATGTCCAGCTCGGTGACAGTTCGGCCGAACAGACGGTCTTTCCGCTGGCCCAACAGGAAGACCCGACCGCCGCGCGCACCGCGCTGGCGGGCAACGCGGCGCTGACCGTCCAAGCCAGCAACATCGACCTCCAGGGGCATGGCGCGCTGCAAGGCTTCGGCACTGCGGCGCTCACTGCCACGCAGGACATGCGCCTGGTGGGCGTGGCCTGGTCCGACCCGCAGACCGGCGCCTTCGACGGCAGCCAGCGTGGATCGTTCTGGATGAAAGGCGCGCTGGAACTGGCCAGCGCCCAGGTGCTGCCGTCCACCTTGAGCGACTTCACCCTGGCCGTGGGCGGCAGCGCCCAGGCTGGTGCCGGCCTGCTGAGCTTTGCCGCCGTGGGCGGCCTTCCGCAGGAACCTCTGTCGGCTGGTGGCTCGATCACCGCCTGGGCGCCGCGCATCGTGCAAGCGGGCCGGCTGGTGGCACCGTTTGGTCGCATCAGTCTGGGTAACACCGACCCGGCGGTCTCCGACATCCTGACCACCGACCTGCGTTACGCCGCGGGCAGCCTGACCTCGGTGGCCGGGCATGGGCCGGTGCCACTGGGCACCGTGTCCAATGGCAGTGTGCCCACCGCCAGCACCTGGGCTACCCTGCTGTCCGATGGCACCGAGGTGACACTCCGCCAGAACCCGAGCGCCGAAGCGGCGACTCCACAGCGCGCATTGCCGGGCAAGTCAATCATCTCGGCGGCCGGCAGCATCTCCACCGATGCAGATGCGGTGCTCGACCTGTCGGGCGGCGGCAGCCTGTTCGCCTATGGCTTCACGCCCGGCAAGGGTGGGTCGAAGGACGTGTTGTCGAACAACACCCTGGGCACCAGTGCGGCCGCCAAGACGGCGGTGTTCGCCATCCTGCCCGGCTATGCGGGCCAGCTGGCGCCGCTGGACGGTACCTACGGCATCGATGGCGGCCTGGGCAACGGTGATGCGGTGTGGTTGTCCGGCATGGGCGATCTGAAGCCTGGCCTGTACACCCTGCTGCCGGCGCACTACGCGCTGCTGCCCGGTGCCTACAGCGTCACGGCGGCGCCCGGCAACCGCGACATGGCGGCTGCCGCCAACCGCGTGCGCAGCGACGGCGCCTGGCTGATGGCCGGCCAGGTCGCGAACACCATAGATGGATCGATGTCGGCACGCAGCCAGGGCTTTGTGGTCGCGCCGCAGTCTGTGGTGCGGCGCCAGTCGGAGTTCACGCTGTACGACGCCGGCAGCTACTTCAGCAGCAAGGCAGCGGCTGCCGGCATGCCCTCGCCCGAGTTGCCGGCGGATGCGGGCCATGTGGTGTTTGCCAGCCGGGACGAGGCCAACAACGCGTTGCGCCTGCAGGGCCAGGTTCGCCTGGGCGCTGGCCCCGGCGGGCTGGCGGGCACGGCCGATGTGGCGGCGCCGAAGATGGAGATCGCGTCGGGTGGCGGCACGGGCGCTGACGGTGTGGTGCGCCTGTCGGCCGGGCAGCTGGCGGCTTGGCAGGCCCGCCGGCTGACCCTGGGCGCCGTGCACCAGACCGTGGATGGTCAGGAACGGCTGACGGTGCCCACCGCAGACCTGACGCTGGTCAATGACCAGGACCATCCGCTGGTGGCGCCCGATGTGTTGCTGGCGGCCAACCGCAGCCTGCGGCTGGCGCCGCAGGCTGCGGTGGTGGCCGAGGGCGGCAGCGCCGGGCAGGTTGGCGCCCTGGTCTTGCCGGCATCTGGCGCCTTCTTGCGGGTGAGCACCGGAGCGGCCATCGACCTGCAACGCAGCCCTTCAGCGACCGGCGGCGACGGTGTCCTGGACATCGGCGCTGGTGCCTTGGTCGCGGGGTCTGGCGCGGTGCAGATCGACACCCTGGGCAGCGTTGCCCAGGCGGGGACGATCCGGGTCGGTGCGGGTGGTGCCTTCACCGCTGCAGCACCCCGCATCACGGTGGGCGATGCCATCCCGCTGGCCGTGGCGTCAACCACCCTGGCGTTGGACGCCAGGAGTCTGGCAGATCTGGCCAACGCGGAAACACTGCGCCTGGACAGCCGCCAGGCGCCGCTGGTGGTGCACGGCCAGGCCCAGGTCGGCGGCGTGGCCACGCAGCACTTGACCCTGCGCGGCAGCGGCATCGCAGCCGGGGGCCCCAGCGCCCAGGCCATCTTCCAGGGCGCTCAGCTCCTGCTGCAGGGGGCCACGCCGGGCGCGGACGTGCCAGCGGCAGCGCCGTCTGGCGGGTCGCTCACGCTGCAGGGCGACACCCTGGCGCTGGGCACGGGCAGGGTGGCCTTGCAGGGCTTTGCCCAAACCACGCTGCGCGCGGCCAGCACCGTGCGGGCCACCGGACAGGACGGCGTGCTGTCCACCGAGGGCGACCTGCTGCTGGACAGCCCGCGCATCAGCACCGCACCAGGCGCCATCGGCTTGTTCCAGGCGGCAGGCGAGATGCGCCTGACCAGTGCTGCCGGCGGCAGCGGTGCCGCCGCCAGGCCCGATCTCGGCGGCGGCGGTCAACTCGGCTTCGAGGCGGCGTCCATCGACGTGCAGACCCGGATCGAGGCGCCCTCCGGCCGCATCACCTTGGCGGCGACGCAGCAGCTGGCGCTGCAAACGAGCGTGGTGACAGCCGCTGGCGCCGTGCTGCAGGCGAACGGTGTCACCGTCTACGGACCCGGTGGCACGGTGGCCTTGCAGGCGCCGCAGGTCACCTTGGGCGCCCAGGCCACGGTCGATGTGTCGGCCACCGGCGCCGATGCGGGCCGACTGCAGATTGCCGCCAGCAACCCGGCCGGGACTGGCGCGGTGCAGTTCGGCGCCACGCTGCTCGGCGCGGCCACCGCCGCCAACGGGCTGGGTGCGCCTGTGCAGGGGCAGTTCACGCTGGACGCCGACAACGCGGGCCTGTCCGGCGCGTTTGGCGCGCTGAACCAGCGCCTGAACCAGGCGGGATTCACCGGCGCCCGGGACTTCCGCTTCCGCCATGGCGATGCGGTGCTGGACGGCCAGGACCGTGCCGTGGCACACGACTTCGCGCTCGTCACCGACCGCGGCAGCATCACCCTGGCCGGCGACAGCGTGGTCGACGCCTCGGGTGCCAAGGGCGGCAGCATCCGGCTGCTGGCGGGGCAGGCGGCGGGCGTGGCCGGCTCGGGGCAGGTG
>JARXAJ010000059.1 GCA_029865965.1 Aquabacterium sp. | reverse complement strand
GCGCTGGCCACCCAGCAGCTGTGGCTGGCGCTGCTCGGCTTGGGCCTGCCGCCAGCCGCCCCCTCCCCCGTTCGCGCAGCGCGCGACAGGGCGGTGGCGCCGGTTCTGCTGGCGCCGCCTGCGGCCGCCGCGGCGCTGGCCATCCCGCTGCACAAGCTGCTGCGCCAGGTGCGGCGGGATGCACGCCGCTTCGACAGCCTGGACGACGAGGCCCGCCACCGGCTGCGCCGGCGCATCAAGCGGCTGCGCTACCTCACCGAGCTCAGCGCCGGGCTGTGGCCAGCCAAGCGGCTGGCCAAGTTCCTGAAGCGGCTGAAGCCGGCGCAGGCCCTGCTGGGCGAGGTCAACGACACCGTGGTGGCGCTGGCCCACTGCCGTGCCCTGGCCGCCACCGACCCGCATGCCTGGTTTGCGGCGGGCTGGCTCAGTGCCCGCCATGCAGCCCTGTTGCCGGGCAGCGCTGCTGCGCTGGACCGCCTGGCGCGCACACCCCAGCCCTGGCCTGGCCGCTGACGGCAGGCCGGCCCTGCCAGATCAGGCCTGCTGCGCGGCCTGGCCTGGCAAGGCGCGCATGGCGGCCCGCCGCACCGGGCAGTGCGCCCGGGCTGCCAAGCCGGCGCCCCGATCTGCACCTGCGAGCCACCCAGCGCCGAGATGGCGGCCCCCAGGCCCCCGGGCCCCGGTGCTAAGGCGCGCGCTGCAGGCCCCCGCGCGGGTCGGTCGACAGCGGGTTCCACACCGGTGTGCAGACGAAGGGCGCGCCGGCCACGGCCGGCTGCACCCGCACCCGCACGGCATGCACCTGCGGATGACCGAACACCTGCAGCCGCCACAGCTGGGTGATCACCTTGCCACTGGCAGCCCGAAACGGCTGGTCGACCGTGTAGCGGTGGTTATCGCCATGCACCAGCAGCACCGGGTGTGGCGCCGCGTCGGCCAGCGGCAGCAGGGTGTCGGCAATCGCCAGGTAGCCCGGCTGCGGCCTGCCACTCCCCCAGTTGGCGGCTCGGCCATGGCCCAGGGATTCGGCCTGGGTGGCCAGCACCAGCGCGTGGGCGCCGCTGCGCCGGGCCAGGGCGAAGCTGTCGGCGATCCAGGCGCTGTTGGCGGCTTCACGCAACCGGGCTTCGGCCCGCACGGCCGCCTGGTCGGCATCGAAGCCGTTGGTCGGCCCCACGGTGTGGAAGGTGGCGAACACCACGCCCTGGTGCAACCAGCGCTGGTTTTCGCGGTAGGCGGCATGGGCCGGCATGCTGTCGGGCTGGCGCTGCAGCGTGATCGGCTGCTGGCCCAGTGACTGCGTGCCGGCGAAGAAGCGCTGGCGCAGGGCCTGCAGCCGTTGCAGCGGGTCGTCCTGGCGGCGGTGGCAGTCCAGCCAGTCGTTGTCGCCAGGGGTGAAGACCAGGGCGCCGGCAAAGCGCTGGAAGTGTTGCCACTGGCGCTGGTACTCGGCGTCGCTGCAGGCTGCGTTGCCGCTCTTGAAGTCGCCCACATGGATGGCGAAGGGCAAGCCCAGGCGGTTGATGCGGTCGATCAGGCTGCGGTACATCGGCCCGGCCAGCAGGTCGGGCCCATAGGGCACGTCGCCCAGGGCGATGAAGTCGAAGACGCCGGCCTTGGTGGCCGGTGTGGCGGCCTGCATGCCCAGGCTGGCCGCGCCCAGTGCAGCCAGCCAGGCGCGCCGGCCAGACGCCATGGTCAACGCACGCGCATGCCGGGCGCGGCGCCCGGGCCGGGCTCCAGCACAAAGATGCCTGGCGTGGCCTTCTCATCGGCATGGCTGGCGGCCAGCACCATGCCTTGGCTGACGCCGAACTTCATCTTGCGCGGCGCCAGGTTGGCCACCACCACGGTGAGCTTGCCCACCAGCTGCTCGGGCGCATAGGCACTGCGGATGCCTGAGAACACCTGCCGCAGGACGGGACGCCCCTCGGCGTCCGGCCCCTCGCCCACGTCCAGCGTCAACTTCAACAGCTTGGTGCTGCCGTCCACCAGCTCGGCGTTGACGATCTTCGCCACCCGCAGATCGACCGCGTTGAAGGCGTCGATGCCGATCTCGGCGGCAATGGGCTCGCCACCCGGGTGCACCACGGGCGGGGCCGGTGGCGCGGGCGGCGTGACCAGCGCTTCGACCTTGGTGGCATCGACCCGCTGCATCAGGTGCTGGTAGTCGGCGATCTGGTGGCGACCCAGGGCGCGCGCGGCATCGGCAAACTGCAACGGGCCCACCTGCAAAAAGGCTTCGACCTTGGCGGCCAGCGCCGGCAAGATGGGCTTGAGGTAGATCGTCAGCAGGCGGAAGGCCTCGATGCAGACGGTGCACACGTCATGCAGCGCCGCCTCGGCGCCGTCCTTCTTCGCCAGCTCCCAGGGCTTGTGCTGGTCCACGTACGCATTGACCCGGTCGGCCAGGGCCATCACCTCGCGCACCGCCTTGGCGAACTCACGGGCTTCGTACAGGCCCGACACCGTGGCCTGGTGGGCGCGCAGGCCGTCCAGCAGCGCACGGCCTTCCACGCCCACGTCGGCCGACAGCAGGTTGCCGAAGCGCTTGCCGAGGAAGCCCGCCGCGCGGCTGGCGATGTTGATGTACTTGCCCACCAGGTCGCTGTTGACGCGGGCGATGAAGTCGTCGGGGTTGAAGTCGATGTCTTCGACCCGGGCGCTCAACTTGGCCGCCAGGTAGTAGCGCAGCCACTCAGGGTTCAGCCCCAGTTCCAGGTAGCGCAGCGGGCTGATGCCGGTGCCGCGGCTCTTGCTCATCTTGTCGTTGTGGACGGTGAGGAAGCCGTGCACATGGATGTGGTCGGGCACCTTGCGGCCGCTGAAATGCAGCGTGGCCGGCCAGAACAGGGTGTGGAAGGTGACGATGTCCTTGCCGATGAAGTGCACCTGCTCCAGGTCTGGCTGGGCCAGGTAGGCGTCCATGTCTTCGCCACGCCGGGCCAGCAGCGCCTGCAGCGACGCCAGGTAGCCGATCGGCGCATCCATCCACACATAAAAGTACTTGCCCGGCGCGTCGGGGATCTCGATGCCGAAGTAAGGCGCGTCGCGGCTGATGTCCCAGTCGCCCAGCCCGGGTTGGCCGTGTTCGTCACGCACAAACCATTCACGCACCTTGTTGGCCACCTCGGGCTGCAGCTTGCCGTCCTGGGTCCACTGTTCAAGGAAGGCGACGCAGCGCGGGTCGCTCAGGCGGAAGAAGAAGTGCTCGCTGGTCTTGAGCACCGGCGTGGCGCCGCTGAGCGCCGAGTACGGGTTCTTCAAATCGGTGGGCGCATACACCGCACCGCAGTTCTCGCAGTTGTCGCCATACTGGTCGGGCGCGCCGCACTTGGGGCAGGTGCCCTTGATGAACCGGTCGGGCAGGAACATGCCCTTCTCGGGGTCGAAGAACTGCTCGATGGTGCGGGTGGCGATCAGGCCGTTGCTGCGCAATTGCAGGTAGATCTGCTGGGCCAGGCGGTGGTTCTCGGGCGCGTCGGTGCTGTGCCAGTGGTCGAAGGCGATGTGGAAGCCGTCGAGGTAGGGCGCGCGCCCTGCGGCGATGCCGGCGACGAACTGCTGCGGCGTCAGACCGGCTTTGTCGGCCGCGATCATGATCGGCGCGCCGTGGGCATCGTCGGCGCAGACGAAGTTGACCTCGGCACCCAGCATGCGCTGCGCCCGCACCCAGGTGTCGGCCTGGATGTATTCCATCATGTGGCCGATGTGGAAGGCCGCATTGGCATAGGGCAGGGCGGTGGTGACGAAGAGCTTGCGGGGCATGGGGGCCATCCTGGACACGGAACACTCGAGTTTAGTGCTGCGGTCCATGCTTGACTGCACCGCACCGGGTGCTGCGCTCCCTTGCCAGGCGTCGGTTTGCGCTGGCCGGTGCGCTGCCGCCGTGCGGCCCCGGGCTCAACTGCCGGATGCCAGTTGCTGGCACAGGTGGACCAGCAGCGCCTGGTTGCGCAGCAGCCGCATCCGGTCTGGCGTGGCCACGGCGGTGATCTGGTTGCCGAACTTGGTCACCGGCGTCCAGGCCTGCAGCAGGCGCAGCAGCCGGCCAGCGGCGATGTCGGCTGCGCAAACGTAGGCCGGCAGCAGTGCCACGCCCAGGCCGGCCACGGCCGCCTGGGCCACCGCTTCCGGGTTGTTGGCGTGGTACCTGCCCTGCACCCACACCGTCTGCTGCACGCCGCTGTCGATGTCCTGCATCACCCAGGCGTTGTCGGAGCGTTCACGCCAGTAACTCATGCAGTGGTGAACCTGCAAGTCGGCCGGCGCCTGTGGCGTGCCCGCGCGCGCCAGATAGGCCGGTGCTGCGCAGACCACCCAGTCCAGCCTGGCCACCTGGGTGACCACCAGGTCGGGCAGGCCGGTGGCGCTCATGCGCAGCGCCAGGTCGATGCGCTCGTAGGCGATGTCCATCAGCCGGTCGCCGAGCAGCAGGTCGATCTCGATGGCCGGGTGCCGCGCCAGAAAGGCCGGCAGCAGCGGCGCCAGCACCTGCTGGCCCCAGGACACCGGTGCGGTGATGCGGATCTGGCCGGACAGCTCTTGCCGCAAGTCGCGCAGGCGTTCATCCGCGTCGGCCACGGCGCGCAGTGCATTGCGGGCGAAGTCGAGATAGGCCTCGCCAGCCGGGGTGAGTGCCACGCGCCGGGTGCTGCGGGCAAACAGCGTGGCCCGCACTGCCTGTTCCAGTTGCGCCACCCGTTTGCTGACCACGCTCTTGCTCACGCCCAGGGCTTGCGCGGCCGCGCTGACGCTCAGGTGTTCTGCCACCTGCACGAAGGCCGCCAGCATGTCGGTGGAGAGTGTCACTGTCGCCCGATCGAGAACAATCGGTTTGCATTGCAGCCGATGTTTTGCGCCAGGTCAATGTCTAGACTGCCCGGAAGGTGTGGTGCGCACCGCCGCCAGAGCGGCGCCACCCCGCTGGTCCCACCCCACACACTTCCACTGGAGACAAACATGCAGGTGTATGCCGATCCGATCACGGTCAATTGCCGCAAGGTGCTGGCCGGCCTCGACTTCCTGAACGCGCCGTTCGAGCGTGTGCACGTCGACTATTTCAAGGGCGAGCAGAAAGAGTCTGCTTACGTCGCCATCAACCCGAACGCGAGCGTGCCGGCACTGCGCGACGGCGACTTCGTGCTGTGGGAGTCGAACGCCATCCTGCAATACGCCGCCGACAAGCTCGGCCGCGACCAGGCCTACCCGCGTGATCTGCAGCGGCGCGCCGACATCAACCGCTGGCTGCTGTGGGAGTCGTCGAGCTGGTTCCCCAGTGCCTATGTCTTCCTGGTCGAGAACTGCGTCAAGCCGCTGCTGGGCGCCGAGCCTGATCCGGCGGTACTGGACGCGCAGGCCACGCAGTTCCACAAGCTGGCGGGCATCCTGGACGCCCGCCTGGCGCAGAGCGCCTGGGTCTGCGGCGACCTGCCCACCATCGCCGACATCGCGCTGGCATCGCCCATCCACCTGCATGCCTGGCAGAAGCTGCCACTGGCCGACCACCCGCACCTCCAGCGCTGGATGACCGAGCAGGTCGAGCACCTGCCCTGCTGGAAGAAGACGTTCGTCGGCCCCGGATTCACCCTCACACCGCCCGCCAACTGACATGACGAAGCCGCCCCTGGGGCCTGCCGTGCGTGCCACGCTGAACTACAGCGTGGACAACGGCATCCCGCCCGACTACTACTTCTACGAGCCGGATCCGGCTGTGCAACTCAACCCGCCCGGCACCGACCCGCGCGAGGTCGACATCCACGACGGCTGGCCGCAGGCTGACCGGTTCTCGCTGGACCGCGAAGGCTTCGAACTGCACGACTTCATCGGCCGCTTCGACCAGTTCGATGATGACGCGTCGATCCACGCGCGCTTCTACCCACAGGTGGTCGACCATGTGCGGCGCCACACCGGCGCCAAGCGGGTGGTGGTGTTCGACCACACCATCCGCAAGCGCCTGCCGGCCGACCTGAAGGCGCAGACCGAGGTGCAGCGCCCGGCGGTGCTGCTGGTGCACAGCGACTACACCGTGGCCAGCGGCCCGCAGCGGGTGCGCGACGTCCTGGGCCGCGAGGCCGAGCCGCTGCTGCAGGGCCGTGTGGCGTTCTACAACCTGTGGAAGCCGCTGTACCAGCGGGTGGAGGAACTGCCGCTGGCGATGTGCGACGCCACCACCCATGCGCCCGAGGACCTGCTGCGCATGGACCTGAAGTACCGCGAGCGCACCGGCGAGATCTATGTGTTGCGCCAGGCGCCGCAGCACCGCTGGATCTACTTCCCGAAGATGGAGGCGCACCATGCGCTGTTGCTGAAGACCTACGACAGCAGCACCGATGGTCGGGCGCGGTTCATGGGGCACAGCGCCTTCGAGGACCCCACCACCCCGCCCGACGCCCCCCGGCGCGAGAGCATCGAAGTGCGGACCATGGCGTTCTTCTAGGGTTCCAGGCAGAGCGGCGCAGCCCGTCAGGGTCGTGGGTTGCCGCGCCACGGGCCACCCGCCCGGTGGCGGGCGGCGCCCCACCAAACCCCGCCCCCCC
>JARXAJ010000052.1 GCA_029865965.1 Aquabacterium sp. | reverse complement strand
GGCCAGCTCTTTGGCAGTGGCTTCGCCCACATGGCGAATGCCGAGCCCGAATAAAAAGCGGGGCAAGGTGGTGCGCTTGGATTTCTCCAGCGCTTCCAGGATGTTGAGGGCGGACCGGTCGGCCATGCGGTCCAGGCTCGCCAGCGCGTTCAGGCCGAGCCGGTACAGGTCGGGCAGATTGCGGATAACGTTGGCGTCCACCAGCTGCTCGACCAGCTTGTCGCCCAAGCCTTCGACTTCTACTGCGCGACGCTGGGCGAAATGCAAAATGGCCTGCTTGCGTTGGGCGCTGCAAAACAGGCCACCGGTACAGCGGTAGTCCGCTTCGCCCTCTTCCCGCACGGCCGCCGATTGGCACACCGGGCAGATATGCGGCATAGTGAACTGCGTGGCATCGGCCACCCGCTTTTCGGCCACCACCGAGACCACTTCAGGAATGACATCGCCGGCCCGGCGAACAATCACGGTGTCGCCCACCCGCACGTCTTTGCGGCGGGCCTCGTCCTCGTTGTGCAGGGTGGCATTGCTGACGGTGGTGCCGCCGACGAACACCGGCTGCAGCTTGGCCACCGGCGTGAGCTTGCCGGTGCGGCCGACCTGGATGTCGATGTCCAGCAGCCGGGTCATCTGCTCCTGGGCCGGGTATTTGTGGGCCACGGCCCAGCGTGGCTCGCGCGTCACAAAGCCCAGGCGCTGCTGCAGCGCGCGGTCGTTGACCTTGTAGACCACGCCGTCGATGTCGAAGGGCAGCGCGTCGCGCTTGGCGCCCATGGCCTGGTGGAAGGCGACCAAACCGTCGGCGCCATCGGCCACGCTGCGGTCGGCGCACACCGGCAGGCCAAAGCCGGCGATGGCGTCGAGCAGGGCGCTGTGGGTGGGCGGCTCGTCCCAGCCGGCCACCGCGCCCAGGCCGTAGGCGAAGAAGCTCAATGGCCGCTGCGCGGCGATCGCCGGATCCAATTGCCGCACCGCGCCGGCAGCGGCATTGCGCGGGTTGACGAAGGTCTTGTCGCCCTTGTCGCGCTGGCGTTCATTCAGCCGCTCAAAGGCGTCACGGCGCATGTAGACCTCGCCGCGCACTTCCAGCAGCGGCGGCGCGGCACCCTGCAGCCTCAGCGGGATCTGGCCGACGGTGCGAATGTTCTGGGTCACGTCTTCGCCGCTCTCGCCGTCGCCACGGGTGGCGGCCTGCACCAGCACGCCGTGTTCATAGCGCAGGTTGATCGCCAGGCCGTCGAACTTCAGCTCGGCGGCGTACTGCACCGGCGGCGCGTCGGCGGGCAGCTCCAGCTCGCGGCGCACGCGGGCGTCGAAGGCCACGGCGCCGCTGGGCTCGGTGTCGGTCTCGGTGCGGATGCTGAGCATCGGCACCGCATGGCGCACCGGCGCAAAGCCGTCCAGCACCTGGCCGATGACCCGCTGGGTGGGGGAATCGGCGGTGCGCAGCGCCGGGTGCACCGCCTCCAGCGCCTGCAGCTCCTGGAACAGCGCGTCATAGGCAGCGTCAGGCAGTTCGGGGTCGTCCAGCACGTAGTAGCGGTGGGCATGGTGGTGCAGCTGGGCGCGCAGGTCGGCGGAACGCCTGGCGGCGCCTTCGGGCGTGGGCACAGCAGCCGCAAGGGGTGCGTTCAGGGGCTCATCGGACATGCGGGCGAGTGTAGAGTCGGCCGCCGATGCGACTTGTCCAACACCCCGCGCCCCAGCGGTGGCGCCTGCGCTTGCTGGCCTGCCTGCTGTGCCTGGCAGCCGCCGCCTTGCCAGCCTGGGCCACCAGACCCGCCAAGCCCGGCGCCCCCGTGCCGATGCGCCTGAGCACCAGCGTGGTGCCACAGGCCTACACCCTGCACCTGCAGGTCGACCCCGACCTGCCACGCCACCAGGGCGAGGTGGAGATCCGCCTGCAGCTGCAGCAGCCGATCCCCGCGCGCGGCGCCATCCGCCTGCATGCCCGCGGCCTGCAACTGGCCGAGGTGTGGCTGGAGACCGGCGCCCGGCGCTGGCGCGGCAAGCCGCGGCAGGTGGATGCCGAACGCGTCGATCTGCACTTCGGCCAGCCGCTGGCCGCCGGCCCGGCGCAGCTGACCATCACCTTCAGCGGGCCCGTGGCCGAACGGGATGTCTTCGGCCTGTTCCGCCAGCTGGAGGCCGGCCAGTGGGGCGCCTACACCCAGTTCCAGGCCGACGGCGCACGCCGGGCCTTCCCGCTGTTCGACGAGCCGGGCTGGAAGGTGCCGTGGACCTTGTCGCTGACCGTGCCACAAGGCCTGGTGGCGGTGTCGAACATGCCGGTGGCGTCGGAAGAGCCCGCCCGCCCCGGCCACAAGCGGGTGAACTTCCAGCCCACGCCGCCCATGCCCAGCTACCTGCTGGCCTTCGGCGTGGGCCGCTTCGATGTGCGCGACGCCGGCCAGGCGGGCCGCGACGACACCGTGCCGATGCGCTTCATCGTGCCCGCCGGCCGCAGCGCCGATGCCGACTTCGCCGCCGGCACCACCGGTCGCATCCTGGCCGCGCTGGAAGCCTGGTTCGACATGCCCTACCCCTATGCCAAGCTCGACAGCCTGGCCCTGCCGCTGACCACCAGCTTCGGCGCCTTGGAGCATGCCGGCCTGGTGACCTATGCGTCGACCCTGCTGCTGGCCAGCCCCGCCGAGCGCACGCCGCAGTTCGAGCGCGACTACGTGGCCATCGCCGCGCATGAGCTGGCCCACCAGTGGTTCGGCAACCTGGTCACGCTGGCCTGGTGGGACGACCTGTGGCTCAACGAGAGCTTCGCCTCCTGGCTGGGCGACAAGATCACGGACCAGGTGCAGCCCGGCTGGGGCTGGCACACCAGCACCCAACGCGCCCGCAGCGCGGCCATGCGCGCCGACCGCCTGGCCAGCGCCCGCCACATCGAGCAACCGGTGCAGCAGGACGAGGACATGGGCCACCTGTGGGACGCCATCACCTATGACAAGGGCCAGTCGGTGCTGGCGATGTTCGAAGCCTGGCTGGGCCCCGACGCCTTCCAGGCCGGCGTGCGCCGCTACATGCAGCGCCATGCCTGGGGCAGCGCCACCAGTGCCGATTTCTTCCAGGCCCTGGCCGAGACCGATGCGGCGATGCCCGCCGCCGTGCGCAGCTTCACCCGCCAGGGCGGCATCCCCCGGCTGGCCGTCACGCTGCAGTGCGACAACGGCCCGCCCCGGCTGCAGCTGGCGCAATCACGCCTGCTGCCGCTGGGCTCGGCCGCAGCGCCCGGCCAGCGTTGGCAGCTGCCCGTGCGCGTGCGCACCCCCGCCGGCACCACCCGCCTGCTGATGACCGATGCCCAGGCCAGCCTGGCCCTGCCCGACACCGACTGCCCCGCCTGGGTGCAGGCCAATGCCGGCGGCAGTGGTTACTGGCGCGCCGCCTATGCCGGCGACGGCCTGGCCCGCCTGGCCGCCGCGCCCGGCCTGGAGAACGCCGAATGGCTGGCCCTGCTGGACGATGCCGCCGGCCTGCATGCCAGCGGTGAGGTGTCGACCGCCCAGGCCCTGGCCCTGGTGCAGGCCGCCGCTGCCCATCCGGCGGGTGAGGTGGTGCGTGCGGCCATGGCCCTGCTGCGGCATCTGCAGCCGCTGGTCGGCCCGGGCCAGCAAGCGGCCTGGGCAGCGGTATGGCAGGCCGCGTTCGGCGACCGCGCCCGCCGCCTGGGCTGGCAGCCGCAAGCTGCAGACAGCGACGACGACCGCCTGCTGCGCCCCGCCCTGCTGCCGGCGGTGGCCGTGTGGGGCGGCGATGCCGGGCTGCGCCAGCAGGCGCTGCAGCTGGCCCAGGCCTGGCTGGCCGACCGCAGCAGCCTGGGTGCCGACCTGCGCGTGCCGGTGCTCACAGCCGCCGCGCGTGCCGACGGGCCGGGCAGCGGTGCGCCGCTGTTGCAGCAACTGCAGGCCGCGCTGCAGGCCAGCACGGTGCGCACCGAGCGGGGCGATCTGCTGGCGGCGCTGGGCCAGTTCCGCCAGGCCGACCTGGCGCGGCAGGCCCGCGCGGTGCTGCTGCAGCCGCAGATCGACCTGCGCGACAGCCTGTGGCCGCTGCTGCGGGCGCAGGCCGCCGACGCCGACAGCCGCCCCGCCGTGCTGGCCTTTGTGCTGGGCGATCTGGCGGCCCTGTCGGCCCGGCTCGACCACGAGGCGCTGGCCCAGCTGCCTGGCCTCTTCAGCACCGCCTGCAGTGCCGACGAAACGCGCCGCATCGGCACCGGCCTGGCCCCGGCCATGGCCCGCGTGCCAGGCGGCCGGGGTGCGCTGACCCGCGCGCTGGAAGCCGTGCAGCTGTGCACCGCCTGGCGCAGCCACCACGGCGCCCTGCCCTGAGGCCCGGCGGGCGCTGCCGTGCGACAGTGCGGCCCACACCCCACCAACGGAGCACCCCCATGGACGCCGACTTCGACCTGATCACCCTGGGCGCCGGCTCGGGCGGCGTGGCCGCTTCGCGCCGCGCAGCGCTGCATGGGGCGAGGGTGGCCATCGTCGAAGGCAACCGGGTGGGCGGCACCTGTGTGCTGCGCGGCTGTGTGCCGAAGAAACTGCTGATGTACGCGGCCCAGTTCGGCGACGGCCTGCAGGATGCCCGCGGCTACGGCTGGCAGCTGGGCGGCGCGCCGGCCGATGTCCGCTTCGACATGCCCGCCTGGGCGGCAGCCAAGGCCGCCGAGACCGCCCGGCTCGAAGGCCTCTACCGCCAGATGCTGGCCGGCAGCAGCGTGCAACTGGTCGAAGGCTGGGGCAAGCTGGTGGCGCCCCACACCGTGCAGGTGGGCGACCGCACGCTGACAGCGCGCCACATCCTGGTGGCCACCGGCAGTGCGCCGGTGCGCGACAGCATCCCCGGCATCGATGCCTGCGCCACCAGCGACGACCTGCTCGACCTGCAGACCCTGCCGGCGCAGGCCGCCGTGGTGGGCGGCGGCTTCATCGCGGTCGAATTCGCCAGCATGCTGGCCCGGCTGGGCGTGCAGGTGGCCCTGTTCTACCGCGACCGGCTGCCGCTGCGCGGCTTCGACACCATGCTGCGCACCGCCGCCGCCAGCGCCCTGCAGGCCGCCGGCGTGGTGCTGCACCCGGGCTGCGTGCCGCAGCGCATCCAGCGCGATGGCAGCCAGTTCCTGCTGATCCTGGGCGAGGACCGCATGCTGCCCTTCCCCTGGGTGCTCAACGCCACCGGCCGCCGGCCCAACACGGCCGGCCTGGGCCTGGCGGTCGACGCCCAGGGGGCGGTGCCAGTGGACGACCAGTGCGACACCGCCCTGCCCGGGGTGCATGCCATCGGCGACGTGACCAACCGCAAAAACCTCACGCCTGTGGCGATTGCCGAGGGCCGCGCGCTGGCCGACCGGCTGTTCAGCCCCGGCCACCGGCCGGTGGACTTGCGCCTGGTGCCCAGCGCGGTGTTCATGCTGCCGCCGCTGGCCACGGTGGGGCCCACCGAAGAAGAAGCGCTGGCCGCCGGCCACCGGCTGCAGATCTTCGAGACCGACTTCCGGCCGATGAAGCAGGCCTTCATCGGCGGGGCCGAGCGCACCGCGATGAAGCTGCTGGTCGATGCCGACAGCCAGCGTGTGCTGGCTGTGCACATGGCTGGCGCCGACGCGCCGGAGATCGTGCAGAGCCTGGCCGTGGCGCTGACCGCCGGTGCCACCAAGGACCACTTCGACCGCACCATCGCCATGCACCCCACGGCGGCAGAAGAATTCATGCTGATGCGCCAGGCCAGCCGCACGCTGCCGGCGGCGGGCTGAGGCCCGCCCCACCCGCAACGCCTGGCTGGCGGCGCGGCAGGGCGCAACTGGCCGCTGGCATTGTGCAGCGGCTGGCGGATTTGATGGGCCAGCATCTGCAGCATGCGGTCACGCTCGGCAGCCAGGCCGTTGCGCTGCGGCAGCAGGCCAGGGGCGCATCGGACAGGCGCCGGCCCATGCGCCACATCGTCAATGCCATCAGCAGGTCGACCCTGCCCCCGGTCAGGGCGATGGGCATGTTCACCGTGTCGATCAGCGGCCATGCCGCCGCGCAGACCGGCCGGTGGGCTCAGCTGAACAAGCGCCGTGCCGCCGGCGAACCCGCAGACAGATCACGCGCCTCCAGCGCCCGGTACAGCGCCTGCAGATCGTCGCCGATGCTGACGAAAGCCTGCAGCGTGATCGGCCGGCCGGCGTCGTCGGCCATGGTGGCGTCCATGTCGGCGGCCAGCAAACGGGCAGCCTGGTGCCAGGCCGGGAAGGGCTCGGCCGCCTCGGGCGTCTGCGGCACGTCCAGCGACAGTTGCAGCAGCCGCACCGCGGCCGCGCCGGGGTCATCGGCCAGTGCCACTTGCGAATCGAAGGCCAGCACCAGCACCGGCGGCGCGCCCTCCTCGGCGCCGGGCAGCACCAGGCGGCCGGGCAGCACCCCGGGCACGAAGCCCTGGCGCTGGGCGCACTGCTGGATGTAGCCCAGGCTCCAGGCGGCGGCATTGGCGCGCAGGCTCAGGCTCAGCTGGGCATCGTGGCCGTTGGCGAAAGCGTCCAGCTCGCGGGCGCGGGCCACCACGTCCAGCATGTCGGGCAACCCGGCCATGGCGCCCACGCCTTCGGCAAAGGCCTGCAGCTTCTGCACGAACTCGCTGTACTCGATCTCGTTGAGCGCGCCGCTGCGGTTGGCCATCTGCACGCCGGCCTGGAACTCGCCGTAGCGCTGACCTGCCACCGGCAGCTCCCATTGGGCGCTGCCGGCATTCAGGCCCTCGATCAGAAAGGGTTTGGTGCCGGCGCGGCGGCTGGGCGGCAGGTGCATCAGGGCCAGGTCGCCGGTGACGGGTGACTCCAGCGCCAGCGTGGCGATCGCATCGATCAGCGGGTCGAGCCGGGCGGTCTTGCGCGGCAGCGCGGGGCGCAACTCGGCCAGGGGGGTGGCTGCCTCGGCGCTGGCTTCGGCCGTGCCATCGGCATGCAGGCTGCCGCTGGCGGCGCCGGCCGCTGCATCGGGCCCCTGGCCCAGGCCGCCAGGATCAATCCGCACACCACGCGCCCGCTCAGCCTGGCGCGGGCTGGCGCGGCGTGCCGCCCACCAACCCTGGGCCACCACGGCCACCAGCACCACTGCGCCCACGCCGAGCAGGCCTTCCATCAGCGACATATCGCCCAGCAATGCCATCACACCACCTCCGCCAGGCTGAGCGCCGCGTCCATGTCCACCGCGACGATGCGCGACACACCCTGCTCCTGCATCGTCACCCCGATCAGCTGCTCGGCCATTTCCATCGCGATCTTGTTGTGGCTGATGAACAGGAACTGCGTGCCCTTGTGGCTCATCTCGGCCACCAGGCGGGCATAACGCTCGGTGTTGGCGTCGTCCAGCGGCGCGTCCACTTCATCGAGCAGGCAGAACGGCGCCGGGTTCAGCAGGAAGATGGCAAACACCAGGGCGATGGCGGTCAGCGCCTTCTCGCCACCGCTGAGCAGGTGGATGGTGCTGTTCTTCTTGCCTGGCGGCTGGGCCATCACCAGCACACCGGCATCCAGGAACTCGTCGCCGGTCATCACCAGCCGGGCATTGCCGCCGCCGAACAGGCTGGGGAACATGCGGCCGAAATGCGCATTGACCTGGTTGAAGGTCTGGCCCAGCAGGTCGCGGGTTTCCAGGTCGATCTTGTGGATGGCGTCTTCCAGGGTCTTGATGGCGTCGTTCAGGTCGGCGCACTGGGCGTCCAGGAAGGTCTTGCGCTCGCGCGCCGTGGCCAACTCATCCAGCGCAGCCAGGTTGACGGCGCCGAGTGCGGCGATCTCGCGCTGGATGCGGTCGATCTCGCCCTGCAGGCCCCACAGCTTGACCTTGTCGGCATCGATCTGGGCGCCCAGCGCGGCCATGTCCACGCCGGCGGCGGTCAGCTGCTCCAGGTATTGCGCACCGCCCAACTGCGCGGCCTGGGCTTCGAGCTGCAGTTTGGTGATGTCGTCGCGCAGCGGCTGCAGGCTGCGCTCGAACTGCAGGCGCTGTTCATCGGCCGCGCGCAGCTGGGCCGACAGGTCGTCTTACTGGCTGCGCTGGCCGCCCAGCGCCTGTTCACGTTCGAGCTTCAGGGCCAGCGCGGTCTGCAGGCCGGCCTGGGCGGCGCTGTCGTTGAGCTGGCCCAGCTCCAGTTCGAGCTGCTGGCCCGACTGCACATTGGCCTGCGCCTGCTGCGCCGCCGTCTCGATGGCGCGTTGCAGCTCACCACGGCGCGCCGCCAGGGCGCGGGCCTGGAACTGGCTTTCCTGGGCCTGGCGCTCCAGCGCGCGGCCCTGCTCGCGGGCATCGGTGAGCTTGCGCTCGGCGGTGATCACGTCTTCTTCCAGCGTGGCGTGGCGCTCTTGCGTGTCGGCCAGCTGCAGGTCGAGTTCTTCGAAACGGGCCTCGCCGATGGCACGGCGCTCCTGCAGGCCTTCCAGCTGGCCATCGACCTCGGCCAGTTCATCATCGAGCTGGCCGCTGCGGGCCTGGGTGGCGTCGGCCTGCTGCTGCAGGCGCAGCAGGTCGACCTGCAGCTGATGGGCGCGGGTCTGGGCCTCGGCGGCCTCGCGCCGCACGGCCACCAGGCGCAGGTTGGCCTCGGTCACGGCCGCCTCGGCGCGCACCAGGGCACTGCGGGCGGCGTCGGCGATCAGCACCTGGGCCCGTTGCTGCAGGTCGAGCTGCTCGATCTCCTGCGCCCGGGCCAGCAGGCCGGCCTGCTCGGCATCGGCGGCATAAAAGGCCACCGCATGCGCGCTGACCGCATGGCCGGCGCCGGTCATGATGACTTCACCATGACCCAGGTGCGTGCGCTGGGCCAGCGCGTCGTCCAGGTTGTCGGCCGTGTACACGCCAGCCAGCCAGTCGCCCAGCAGGGCCTTCAGGCCGGCATCGTCGGGGCCCTGGCCATGACGTTGCCCAAACCGCAGCAGGTCGGCCAGGCGCGGCAGGCGGGCATGGGCAGGCTGGGGTGGCGGCGCGGTGTTGGGGCTGAAGGCAGGCGGCGTGTAGAACGCCAGCTTGGCCGGCGGCGCATCGGCCGCGAAGGCACGCACGGTCTCGATGCGGCCCACGGCCAGCGCATTCAGCCGCTCACGCAGTGCGGATTCAAGCGCCGGCTCCCAGCCGGGTTCGATGTGCAGGCGCGTCCACAGGCCGGGCAGGCCGTCCAGCCCGTGCCTGGCCAGCCAGGGTTTGAGCTTGCCTTCGGTCTGCACTTTCTCCTGCAACGCCCGCAAGGCCTGCAGCCGGGCGCTGATGTCGCCGTGCTTGCCAGCCTCGGCATTGGCGGCCTGCTGCGCGGCGCGGCGCTGGTCTTCGAGCGCGGGCACCTGGGTCTGCAGCTCTTGCAGGCGGGCGTCGGCCACAGCGTTGGCCTCGTCGGCGGCGGTGCTTTGGCTGCGGAGCGCTTCCAGGCGCGGCAGGTCGGGCACGGTGAGGGCACGGCGCTCGGTGTGCAGGCGCTCGCGGCGGGCGCGCAGGCCCTTGCTCTGCTCGTCGATGCTGCGGCTCTCGGCGGCCAGCACCTGGATCTGCTGCTGCACCGCATTGACCTGGTTGCGCTGGGCATTGGCCCGGCCCTGGGCGGCACGCACCGCGTCTTCGACATCAGGCAGCCGCATGGCCTGGTCTTCGGCCTGGGCGGCCAGGATCTCGGCACGCTCGTCGGCGGCAGCGATCTGATCGGCGATGGTGTCGAGCTCGGCCGCGGCATCGTCGCGGCGCTGCTGCCATTGGCCGGTCTGGGCCTGCAGGTCCGACAGGCGCTGCTGCACCCGCTGGCGGCTGTCGACGACATAGCGGATGCGCTCTTCCAGCCGGCTGACCTCCAGCGCGGCCTGGGCCAGGTCGCCCTGCGCGGTGTGCAGGTTGTCGCTGGCGGCGTAATGCGCCTGGCGCACGGTTTCCAGCTGGGCCTCGACATGGCGCAGGTCGGCCAGGCGGGCTTCCAGCGCATTGGTGGCGGCGGCAACCGCCTGGGCCACGCGGGCTTCTTCGGTGGCGGCATCGCGCTGCTTCAGAAACCACAACTGGTGCAGCCTGGTGGTGCCGGCCTGCTGCAATGCGTGGTACCTGGCCGCGACCTCGGCCTGCATTTCCAGCTTGTCGAGGTTGGCGTTGAGCTCGCGCAGGATGTCGTCGACGCGGGTCAGGTTCTCGCGCGTGTCGCGCAGGCGCAGCTCGGTCTCGCGGCGGCGCTCCTTGTACTTGCTGACCCCGGCGGCTTCTTCCAGGAACAGCCGCAGCTCTTCAGGCCGCGATTCGATGATGCGGCTGATGGTGCCCTGGCCGATGATGGCGTAGGCCCGCGGGCCCAGGCCGGTGCCCAGGAACACGTCCTGCACATCACGCCGGCGCACCGGCTGGTTGTTGATGAAGTAGCTGCTGGTGCCGTCGCGGGTGAGCACCCGCTTGACGGCGATCTCGGCAAACTGGCTCCAGGCACCGCCGGCGCGGGCGTCTTCATTGCTGAACACCAGCTCCACGCTGGCGCGGCTGGCGGGCTTGCGCTGGCCGCTGCCGTTGAAGATGACGTCCTGCATGCTTTCGCCACGCAGCTCGCTGGCCTTGCTTTCGCCCAACACCCAGCGCACCGCGTCCATGATGTTGGACTTGCCGCAACCGTTGGGGCCCACCACGCCCACCCGTTGGCCGGGCAGCTGGAAGGTGGTGGGTTCGGCAAAGGACTTGAAGCCCGAGAGCTTGATCTGGTTCAGGCGCATGCGCGGTGGTCTGCCCCGGGGCTTGCAGCCGGCCCGGCGGCCCACTGCAAGTCTTTGATTCTCAAGGATTTATCGCGTGCCCAGCGGGCCGCCAAAGAGGCCGGATGATACCATCGCGCCCCCATCGAAAACCCTGATCCACCATGGCCAAGAAAGCCGGCAAGACACCCGCCACCGCAGCCCCTGAAGCCCCGGCGCACAACGAGCGGCCGATGCCGCCCAACCCGCCCAGCGCGCCCAGCAAGGAGCTGCATGTCTTCCCGAATCCGCAGCCGCTGCGTGACTACCTGATCCAGTTCCAGGTGCCCGAGTTCACCTGCCACTGCCCGTTGACCGGCCAGCCCGACTTTGCCCACTTCACCATCGACATGGTGGCCGATCAGCTGTGCGTGGAGCTCAAGAGCCTGAAGATGTACTTCTGGAGCTACCGCAACGAGGGCGCCTTCCATGAGAAGGTGACCAACACCATCCTCGACGACATCGTGGCCGCCACCCAGCCGCGTTATGCCCGCATCACCGCCAAGTGGTATGTGCGCGGCGGCATCTACACCAATGTGGTGGCCGAACACCGCCAGAAGGGCTGGAAGCAGCAGCCGGCGGTCGACCTGCCCAGCCTGCCGATGGAGCGCGGGCTGCTGGGGTGACGCCTGCAGCGCCGCCGGCCCTGTCTCAGCCCGGCGGCCTGGCGCCCCGCACCCACTGGCCAGCGGTGCTGGTGGCCGTGGCCTGTGGTGTGGCCGTGGGCATGAACGTGGGCAAGGTGCCGCTGGCCCTGCCCGCCTTGCGTGCCGAACTGGGCCTGAGCCTGGTGCAGGCCGGCTGGGTGTCGTCGATGCTGAACACCCTGGCGGTGGTGGCGGCGCTGGGCTTCGGCCTGGCGGCCGGGCACATCGGTGCGCTGCGCATGGTGCTGGCCGGGCTGGGCCTGAGTGCCACGGCCTCGCTGCTGGCGCTGCGGGTGCAGCCCGACGGCCTGGGTTTGCTGTTGGCCACCCGCTTTGTCGAAGGCGCCGGCTTTCTGGCGGTGGCGGTGGCCGGGCCGGCTCTGGTCAGTGCTGCGGCTGCAGCCGCCGACCGGCGCTTTGCGCTGAGCGTGTGGAGCACCTACATGCCCGCCGGCGCCGGCCTGGCGATGGCCTTGTCGCCCCTGCTGCTGCCCACCACCGGCTGGCGCAGCCTGTGGGCGCTGACCAGCGCCGTGCTGGTGGCCGCTGCCGTGGCGGCCTGGTGGCAGCGGCGCTGGTATGCAAGTGCCGCCGCAGGAAGCCCCACCAGCGGCCAAACCAGCGGCCACCCCGCCACCCCGGTGGCCACGCTGGCGGTGCTGCGCCAGCCTCTGCCCTGGCTGCTGTCACTGGGCTTCGGGCTGTGGGCCACACAGCACTTTGCGCTGATCGTCTGGCTGCCCACCATGCTCAAGGAACAGCGCGGCCTGTCGACCGGCTGGGTGGCCCTGCTGACCTGCGTGATGCTGCTGGCCTGCGTGCCGGGCAACCTGCTGGGTGGCGCGCTGGTGCAGCGCGGCATGGCGCGCGGCCGGCTGCTGGCACTGGCCCACACCGCCACCGGCCTGTGCAGCCTGGCCTTCTTCCTGCACGGCCTGCCCGACGGGCCGCGCTATGCCGCCTGCGTGGCCTGCAGTTTCGTCGGCGGGGTGATCCCGGCAGCGGTGATGAGCAGCTCGGCCGTGCTGGCGCGCAGCCCCCGGCAGATCAACGCACTGCAGGGGCTGTTCATGCAGGGATCGCAGCTGGGGCAGTTTGCCGGCACGCCGCTGATCGCCGCCATGGTGGCGGCCAGCGGGCGCTGGTCCAGTGCCGGCTGGGTGAGCGCCAGCGCGGCGCTGGTGGGCGTGGTGCTGGGCCTGGTGGTCTGGCGGATCGAGCGCAGCGATGGCGCAGCTCGTTAGACTGCCTGACGACCACCCGGCCCAGGCCTGCAGCGCCGACCAAGGATCCCCTGCCATGCCCCGCCCCGCCGACCCACCCGCCGCCCCTCCCTTTGGGCTGGCCTATGGCCGCATCGCCGCCCAGGTCTGCGTGGCCGACCTGCCCCGCGCACTGGCCTTCTACGTCGGCGTGCTGGGCTTCGACACGGTGTTCGAGAACGGCGAGCCGGTGGCCTTCGTCATCCTGGAGAAGCAGGGTGCCGAGCTGCACCTGCAACTGGACCCGCAGCACCGCGCCAGCACGCACAACGTGGCCCACCTGATGGTCAACGACGCCGCCGCGCTGCATGGCCACCTGGTGGCCCACGGCACGCCCATCGTCAAGGCGCTGCGCGATGCCGACTACGGCCTGCGCACTTTCGTGCTGGCCGACCCCGACGGCAACCGCATCGACGTCGGCCAGAACCTCTGACCCAGCCCACCATGCCCCAGCTGCGCCGCACACTTCGCCCCGATCCTGAGCCTGAGCCCGCCGCCCCCGAGGGCCGCCCGGCCTACCAGAAGTTCGACGTGGTCGCGCGCAAGAGCGGCATCGACGGCTTCGGCGCGTTTGCCGCCGAGGCCATCCCGCCGCACCGCAAGATCGGCGAGATCCGCGGCGAGAGCATCTCGGTGGCCGAAGCCCGGCGCCGTGCCGCCGGCAAGGCCCGCATCATGATCGTGGAGATCTCCGGGAAGAAGGCCATCGACGCCAGCCAGAGCAGCGACCCGATGCGCTTCACCAACCACGGCTGCGCGCCCAACGCCCGGCTGCAGATCCGCGACGGGCGGGTCGAGTTCTATGCCACCGCGCCGATCGCCGCAGGCGACGAGATCACGGTCAACTACGGCGAGACCCACCACGAAGGCAAACTGGCCTGCCGCTGCGGCGCGGCCAACTGCATCGGCTGGTTGTAATCGGCGGGTTGTAGTCGGCGGGTCGTCGTCAGCCCTGCTGCAACGCGCGGGCGATGCGGTCCTTGGCCACCTTGGGCCGGGGCACACGGATGTCGAACCAGCGCCGCACATCGTCGTCCAGCCCGATGCCGTGCATGTAGTTGTAGAGCGCCTTCTTCAGGCCCACGCCCAGGGCCGCATGGTCGGTGCCGGTCGGGTCGATGAAGCCGATGTCGTTCTTGGCGAACGACACCGGCGGCAGGGGGATGAGC
>JARXAJ010000047.1 GCA_029865965.1 Aquabacterium sp. | reverse complement strand
GATAGGTCTTGCATCTGAGGGTTCAGGCTCACAGGTAGTGGTAGGAGGCTGTGGGGTTGTGGTCGAAGGCTGGCGCGGTGGTCAACGCGCAGCGTTGTCCACGGCAAGCCCGCCGGTGCGCGCCAGCGCATCGTCCACAAGTCCACAGCCTGGTGCCGCAGCGATTTCGCGCAGGTCTTGACCCTGTTCAACAACAGGGGGCGATGGATGAGAGAACACATTGGCACGTTACGGACTGACCTTCAAGAACAGAGCGGTGGCACGGTTGCTGCCGCCCGAGAGCGCGGCGTTGGAAGCCGTCGCGCGTGACGTCGGCATCGGTGTCTCGACGCTGGAGCGCTGGCGCAGCGATGCGCTGGCCAAGCCGGCCCGCGAACAGGTGTGGACGGCCGCGGCGCGCTTCGATGCGGTGCTGACAACGGCTGTCATGGACGAGGCCAGCAAGAGCGCCTGGTGCCGCGCGCATGGCACCTATGTCCAGCAGTTGGCTGCTTGGCGCACAAGCGCCACCCAGGCCCTGGCCGAGCCCGGCGAGGCCCGGGCCAGTCCACTGCAGACGCAAGCCGCGCGTCGGCGCATCAAGGAGCTCGAGCGCGAGCTCTTGCGCAAGGACCGCGCGCTGGCCGAGACCGCAGCCTTGCTGGTGCTGTCAAAAAAAGTCGGGGCGATCTTCAACATGGGCGAGGCCGAATGATCAGCCTCGAAGATCGCTCAACCCTTGCCCTGGGCATCCACACCGCGCACGCCGCCGGTGCCCGCCTGCACCTGGCCTGCGACACCGCAGGCATCGACTTGCGCACCCTGCAGCGCTGGAAGGCCAGCGAAGGCCTCACAGCGGGCGACCGCAGGCCTGGGGCGCATCGCCCGGCACCTGCCCACGCGCTCACCCCTGCCGAGCGCGCTGAGGTACTTGCCGTGGCCAACGAGCCGCGATTTGCCGATGTGCCGCCGGCACGCATCGTGCCCAAGCTGGCCGACGAGGGTGTGTACCTGGCCAGCGAGTCCAGCTTCGCCCGCGTGCTGCGCGAGCATGGCCAGAACGCTCACCGTGGCCGTGCCAAGGCGCCCAGGAAGGTGCGCCCGCCCACCACCCACATCGCCAGCGCCCCGCGCCAGGTCTGGTGCTGGGACATGACCTACCTGCCCACCCTGGTGCTCGGGCAATGGTTCTACCTGTACCTGATCCTGGACCTGTACAGCCGCAAGATCGTGGGCTGGGAGGTACACGCCACTGACGACTCTGAACACGCCGCGCACCTGGTGCGGCGCACGGCGCTGGCCGAGGGCATCGCCAGCATGCCGGGCAAGCCGGTGCTGCACGGCGACAACGGCTCGACGCTGAAGGCCACCACGGTGCTGACGATGCTGTATTGGCTGGGCATCAAGCCCTCGTATTCGCGTCCCCGCGTCAGCGACGACAACGCCTATGCCGAGTCGCTGTTTCGCACCGCCAAGTACCGCCCCGAGTTCCCCGCCAAGGGCTTCGCCACCCTCGACGATGCACGGGCCTGGGCCATCGAATTCGTGCACTGGTACAACGTCGAGCACCATCACAGCGGCATCCGCTACGTCAGCCCCGCCGAGCGCCGCGACGGACGCGATGTCGCCATCCTGGCTGCCCGCCACGCGCTGTACCAGCAGGCTCGGCAACGCAATCCAGCACGCTGGTCACGCGACACGCGCAACTGGGCTCCCATCGGCGCCGTCACCCTCAACCCGGAACGCGACTCGGTCGTTGCGGCGCATCTGGAAAGCCACGATAAACAGCCTCTGGCTGCATGAATGAGGCGACAACCCCCTTGACGCGCGCCGCCCTCCAGGAGATCCCCCATGAAGAAGATCCTCACCGCACTCGCACTCGCCCTCGGCACCGCCAGCCTGGCCGCGCTGGCCCAGACCCCCGCGCCGGGTGCAGCCGCCGGCGACGCCGGCACCGTCAAGTTCGCGGTCAACGGCATGGTCTGCGCGTTCTGTGCGCAGGGCATCGAGAAGCGCCTGACCAAGATGAGCGAGACCGGGCCGCTGTACATCAACCTGGCGCAAAAGGTCGTGGCGGTGGAGCCCAAGCCAGGCAAGAGCATCGACGTTGCCAAGGTCAGGGCCGAGATCGTCGAGGCCGGCTACGAAGTCACGGCCACGCAGCCGGTGCCGCAGACGGTGGCGGCGATTCGCGCCGAGATGAAGCCCAAGTGAAGAGCCCGTCGGGTGCGGGCCGCATGACGCCGCTCGCGCACGCGGGCGACGGGCGCACCGAGTTGCGGCAGTCGGCGTTTTCGGCCTGGCTGTCACTGCTGGCAAGCTCTGGCACGCTGGTGTGCTGCGCGCTACCGGCCCTGCTGGTGATGTTGGGCGCTGGCGCAGCGCTGTCGGGGCTGGTGGCGGCCGTGCCGCAGATCGTGTGGCTCAGCGAGCACAAGGGCTGGGTATTCGGCACGGCCAGCGTGTTGATGCTGGCCGGCGGTGTGCTGCAGTGGCGCAACCGCACAGCGCCCTGCCCGCTGGACCCAGATCTGCGTGCAGCCTGCCTTCGCACACGGCGCTGGTCACTGGTGGTCTACGGGGTCTCGTTGCTGCTGCTGGCCATTGGCGCGGCCTTCGCGTTCGTCTTGCCTGCGCTGATGAGCAGCGGCGGGGGCTGAATCGGCGGCGGTTTGTCCGGTTCGGCCGCCATGGCTCGAGGGCATCATGTGCGTGATCGCTTCAACTTTGAGCCGCGAAAGATCTGAGGTGTTGTCAGTGGCACGATGACGACATGAAAGTCTGAAAGTGACAGCCCGAAGGGAAACCGGCACCGGGCGTTTTGCGGTGTTCAGCCACATTGGCCCCACACCACGCCGCATCAATGCTGGGCTGCCACCTACCGCGACTGGCTGCCCAGCAGCGGTGCGTCGCTGCGCGACGCTCCGCCGTTGGAGCTGTGCACCAACACGCCAGGCACCACCCCGCCTGAGAAGCTGCACATCGAGACCTCGCTGCCGCTTCTCGGCCAAGGTCAGTTCAGGATCTTGCCCAGCCGCACCAGTTGGGTTTCTCCGCTGTTGTCGTTGACACCGTCGTTGTCGGTGACAAACATGACGTCGCCGCTGGCCAGCACGGCCAGGCCTTCGATCTTTTCCAGCACCGGGCCCTTGCTGGCGCGCAGGTCGGGCATGAGGTCGCGCACCAGGGTTTTGCGCAGGGTGGCGCCGTCGGCCGCGCCGGTCAGGTCAATGCGGTAGAGGCGCTTGACGCGGGCATCTGGGCCGGCTTGGTTGTCGCGCTCGACGACCAAGAAGCGGTTGTTGCCCAGGGCGGTGATCTCTGACAGGCCCACCCAGCCGCTGTTGGGCGACACCGCTGGGTCCAGCGGGTAGAAGTGGAACTGCCAGGTGCGGGCCGTCAGGTCGAACACGGCGATACGGGGCTGGGTCTCGCCCAGCCAGGCGCGCTGCATGGCCACGACCAGCTTGCCGCCCGACTCGGCCACACCTTCAAAGCCGTAGCGGGCCTGCAGGGCGTTCACGGCATCCGGCAGTGCAATGACTTCTTGAATCACGCCCGTGGCAGACACGCGCAGCAGCAGGTTGGCAGAGGTGATGTTGCGGCCGGTTTCGTAGGCGGTTTTTGATCCCGCGCCTTCTGAGGCGATCCAGAACCCGCCCGCGCTGGCCAGGGAGATGCCTTCGGGGTCCAGGTTCACCGTCTTGTCGCTGTTGATCATGGCGTTGACGTCAACCTGGTCAAAGGCCTGGTTGTCAGCCGCAGCGGGCAGCGTGGCGCCAAAGCTGCGCAGCACGTCATTGGCATCGGTGATGCGCAGTTCGTTGCGGATGACAGCAGGCGTGACGCCCACGTCGATGGTGAAGATGCGGTTGGCGCGGAAGAAGCTGTCGTCCACCGCGTAGACAGTGCTGCCACCAGTGGCAGCCACCAGCCCAGACATGGCTGCCCAGGGGATGGGCTTGCCGTCGCTGCGGTCAGCCGACTGCAGGGTGGGGTAGTTGGCGGCGGCCTTTTGGTAGCCGTAAATGTTGATGGCGGCACGGGCCGGCAGGCTGCGGTCGTCCAGCTCGCTGGCCGAGATGATGAGGCCGCGCGACGGGATGGTGACCAGCCCCTCGGGGCTGAGGGCACCGGGCAGCGCCTGCTTGTACACCGGCGCGGTGGGCTGGCTCATGTCGTACACGGCCACGACGCTGGAGCGCTCGGACGCGACAAACAGGTAGTCGGTGCTGCCAAAGCGGCCAAAGGCGACGTTCTCGGCCTCGTTGCCCTTCGCGTCATTGCGGCGGTCATTGGTGTGGCCGATGCGGGCGAGGCGGTATTCCAGGTCCATGCCAGCGTCGTAGGCCACCGTGCCGTCGCTGTTGAAGATGGTGAAACCACGGCTGCCGCCGGACAGGTCACCTTCGTTGGCGGTGGCAAAGCGGGTCTTGGAGACCCAGGTCACGCCGTCAGGTTCACGCAGGCGGTTGGTCTGGGTCTGGTTGAACTGGATGAGGTTGGGCCGCTCGTCGGTGAGGTCCACCCCTTCAAGCGTGACGCTACCCGCTGAAAACTGACCACTGACCGCACCCGTGGCCAGGTTCACCAGCACGAGGTGGTTGTTTTCCTGCAGGGTGACGACGGCGATGTTGTCGTCGTTGATGGCGACGTACTCGGGCTCCGGGTCGCTGCCGTACAGGGCAGCAATGCCGGCCAGGCTGACGTTGCGACGGGTCCAGGCGGTGGGCGCACCGACCAGGTCGATGATGGCCAGGCTGCCTGCCGGCAGCTGGGGTATGGCGCCGCCATTGACGCTTTCATCGCGCTCGTTTTCCATGGCAATGGCGGCATAGCGGCCATCTTTGCTCACGGCCACTGAGTCGGGCTGACCGCCCAGGTCCAGCTCGGTCACCACGGTGCGGGTGGCGATATTGACAACCACCAGCTTGCCCGCGGGGGCCAAAAACGAGGGCGAGGTGTTCACCGCCACCAGGGCGTAGGCGCCCACCACCGCCACAGAGGTGGGCTCGCCGCCCATGGCCATGGAGCCCAGACCCACCGGGGCTTCGGGGTTGGTGATGTCAACAAAGCCAATCTGCCCGCTGAGTCCGCTGGTGTAGATCAGCGTCATGCCGTCGCTGCTGGCAGCCACGATCTCGGCGTTGACGGGGGTAGCCGATTCACAAGACGACCCCAGCTGCGTGCAGATGGTGAAGGTGGACAGCCGATTGAAATGCATCGTGGCATCTGGCGCAGAGGGCATCACGCCGCTGGCGGGCGCGGTGTCGTCATTGCCACCACAGGCGGCCAGGGTCACGGCCGCGGCGGCAGCGAGGGCCAGCGCAATTTGATGAAAACGGGGAAAAGACATGTCCGGGCCCTTTTCAACACTTTTGAATTGTTCGGACGGTAGGTATCAACTGTGACAACGGCGTGAAAGCGCCGAAGTCCGGCCCCCTTGCCCTGCTCAGCTGGGCAGTTTTATCGGCTGCATCCGGGCCATCGGGCTGATGCGACCCAAGGTGGTGTCGAAGAACAACTTCAGCCCGATCAGCGTCGCGCTCGGCGTGACTGGCCATCCCGGTGTGGACCAGGTGCAGTTGGAAGCAAAGAGAAGCCCTGGACGGCATCCATGGGCATGGCCGCCTCTGCACCGCCGCGGTCCTCCAGCAGGAAGTCATCGCGTCTGGTTTCAGGTCGGCCGAACAACGCCCGGCCGTTCGATTCCGTGCTGGCGGGTGGCTCTCGGCCTGCACTCACTGCCCAAAAATCCGCATCAATCCTGGAGCGCGCTTGTTGACACCCCAAGTTCGTTACCGCACTGCGCGGTCAGGCGGAAAAGCTGACCATGGGCGATTCGCGCTACTCGCGCGATACGCAGGCACCCGCGGGCGCCAACCGGCTCCAGGACCGCCGCTTGCTTGGCCCACCGGCCTTGCCTGATGTGCTTTGCCGCGCCCCAGGTGCGCTGCGCCAACCCCATGACGCCAATGAAACCTCACAGCTTGCTTTTTTCTTCACTGATCGGCGCGGTCGCGAGCGCTCGATCCATGACACCCATGGCCACCATCGCTGCGGCGCGGCTGGCGCATCGGCAGACGCCTGGACGGCTGCTGCTGCTGGATCGCCCTGTGGTCCGGCTTGGTGCCCTGGCCATGGGTGTCGGTGAGCTTGCCGGTGACAAGATGAAGACTGCACCAGATCGCACGGTCTTCCTGGGGCTCTTGGCGCGCGTCCTGAGCGCCGGGATCGCCGGCGCAGCCTTGGCGCCACAAGGTCGCGAGCGGGCCGGTGCAGCAGTGGCCGTCGCAACCGCCGTGCCGCTTGCCTACCTCACGCTTGGCTGCCGAAAGCGGGCCATGGCGCGCATGGGCCAGGCCCGCAGTGGGCTCATTGAAGATGTGCTGGTGCTCGCAGCAGGTGCCGCAGTGGTGGCCCTGGCCACCCGATCGGCGCATGGGTAGGTCGCTGGCCCTCAGCGTCAACCAGGCCATTGCCCGGGCGCCCATCGCTGGCGCGTTTGACCGGCCCGGGCAGGTGTTCCCGGCTGTCCGGCTGGTGTCGAACGCGCAGACTGCGGTACAACACAATGGTCGTGCGGGCAGTCCAGCCAGCGCCGCTTGATCCTCACATCTTCATGCCCCACCCATGGGCCGACACCACCGATGAATGCCGCAACCGCTGAAGCGCCCGCCTGGCAGCAGGCCGTCTTCCAGGCCCTGAAGCAGGGCGATGTGCGCCAGATCGCCTATGTGCCCGACGCCGGCCATGCACATGCCATCCGCAGCGCCATCGCCGACCCCGGCATCGAGGCTGTGGTGCTGACCACCGAGGAAGAGGGCGTTGCCCTGGTCAGCGGTGCCTGGCTCGGTGGCCAGCGCGCGGTGCTGCTGATGCAAAGCAGCGGCGTTGGCAACTGCATCAACATGTTCTCGCTGCTGCAAGCGGCCGATCTGCCGTTTTTCACGCTGGTCACGATGCGTGGCGAATATGCCGAGTTCAACCCCTGGCAGGCCCCGATGGGCCAGGCCACCCAGGCGGCGCTGGAACTGATGGGCATCCAGGTGTTGCGCGTTGACCGGCCCGACGAGGTGGCCGAGGTCGTCAGCGCCGGCTTGGATACTGCCTTCATGGCCGGTGGGCGGGTGGCCGTGTTGCTGGGCCAGCGCCTGATCGGCCGCAAGCAATGGGACCGTGGATGATGACCAGCGACACCTCAACCCAACGTGTCGACCGCCGCGCCTTTGTCGCCCACCTGCTGGCGGCCACGCCCGATGCGCTGGTGGTCACCGGCCTGGGCTCTGCCGCCTACGATGTCTTCGCGGCAGGTGACCGCGACCGCAACTACTACCTGTGGGGCGCCATGGGCGGTGCCACACCGCTGGGCCTGGGCCTGGCCCTGGCTCAGCCGCAGCAGTCGGTGGTGGTGATCACGGGGGACGGGGAGCTTCTGATGGGCATCGGCAGCCTGGCCACCGTGGCGGTCAAGCAGCCGAAGAACCTGACGATCGTCGTGCTCGACAACGGCCACTTCGGTGAGACCGGCATGCAGCGCAGCCATTCCAGCCAGGGCACCGATCTGGTCGCGGTGGCCAAGGGTTTCGGCATCGCCGACGCCTGGGCGGTCGACAGCCTGGCCGGCAGCGGTGGCCTGGCCCGCCGCATCCTGGCCCGGTCGGGGACGGTGTTTGTCCAGGCGCTGATCGACGCCGATGCGCCGCCCCGCGCACTGCCCCCGCGCGACGGGCCGTACGTCAAGAACCGCTTCCGCGCCGCGCTGGGGCTCAAGACGTTCTGACCCCACGGGCCGGGTCGTCTGCGTGTCTGCCACGCCGCACCCCGGTGGAATTGATCGTCTATTGACAGGAGCAGGACATGAAGCTTGCAGGAAAAGTGGCGGTGGTGACGGGCGCGGCCCGCGGCATCGGCCGGGCAACGGCAGAGCGTCTGCTGGCCGACGGTGCGCAGGTGGTGCTGTCAGACGTCGACATGGACCGCCTGGCCCAGACGGTCGACGAGATCGGCGCTGCTGACCGGGTGTTGGCGCTGCGCGCCGATGTCGCCGTCCGGCACGACGTGGTGCAGCTGGTCGATGCGGCGGTGCGGCACTTCGGCCGCATTGACATCATGGTGAACAACGCGGGCATTGCGCCGGTGGTCGACTTCCTGGATGTCACCGAGGAATTGCTCGACCGGGTGCTGGGCATCAACCTGAAGGGCGCGTTCTTCGGCACGCAGGCGGCCGGCCGCCAGATGATCAGCCAGGGCAAGGGCGGGGTGATCATCAACATGTCGTCGATCAATTCGGGCCTGGCCAACCCCAATGTGGCGCCCTATGCCATTTCCAAGGGCGGCATGAACCAGGTGACCTCGACCGCGGCAGTGGCGTTTGCACCGCACGGCATCCGGGTGGTCGGCGTCGGGCCTGGCACCATCATGACCGACATGGTGGCGGGCTCGTTCGTGCAGAGCGCCGGCCACCGTGCCATCCTGTCGCGCACGCCGCTGGGTCGCTATGGCGAGGCCCCGGAGGTGGCGGCGGTGGTGGCCTTCCTGGCCAGTGACGATGCGTCCTACATGACCGGCGAGACCGTGTACGTGGACGGCGGCCGGCGGGTGCTGAACTACGTGGTGCCGGTCAAGGATTGAGCGATGAGCCCTTTGTTCAACAAGCTGCACCACCTCTGCATCGTGGTGCATGACATCGACAAGACGCAGGCCCAGTACGAGGCGATCGGCATCGGCCCCTGGGCCGACTACCCGCCGCTGACCGAGTACCAGGATCTGCAGGTGCCGGATGCGGCCGGGTTCCTGGCGCTGAAGTACCGGGTCTGCACACTGCCCAACATCCAGTTGCAGTTGTGCCAACCCGGCCCGCAGCCGTCGCCGCAGCGCCTGCACCTCGACACCAAGGGCGAGGGCGTGTTCCACATCGGCTTCGAGGTGCCCGATGCCGACGCGGCCGAGTCCACCGCCGGCGCACAGGGCCTGCAAGTGCTGATGCGTGGTCGGCGGGCCAACCGCACCGGCTTCACCTACTACGACTCGGCACCCGCCGTGGGCGTGACCCTGCTCACCCGGGCCACCAACCTGCCAGGCCGGTGATGGCCGCCTGCCGATCGGCTTGATCAACCTCCACCACGCGGCATGCAGATCGATCTGAACTCCGACCTGGGCGAAGGCTACGGCCCGTGGGCGATGGGCGATGACGCGCAAATCCTCGATTGCGTGACCAGCGCCAACATCGCCTGCGGCGGCCATGCCGGCGACCCGGAGACCATGTTCCGCACCCTGCGCCTGGCGGCCGAGCGGGGCGTGTGCGTCGGCGCGCATCCCGGCTATGCCGACCGCGAAGGTTTCGGCCGCCGCATCATCCCCATGCAGCATGCCGAGATCGGCCGCATGGTGGTGGCGCAAGTGGGTGCGTTGGCGGCCCTGGCGCAGCTGGCGGGCACACGGGTGCGCTACGTCAAGCCCCACGGTGCGCTGGGCAACCTGGCAGCGGCCGACTCGGCTGTGGCAGCCGCCATCGTGTCGGCAGTGCAGTCGCTGGATCCGGCGCTCGCCATCCTCGCCATTTCGGGCACCTGCCTGGAGCAGGCGGCCCGCGCGCAAGGGGTGCCGGTGTTCTCGGAAATCTTTGCCGACCGGGCTTACCTGCCCAGTGGCCAGCTGGTGCCACGCAGCCAGCCCGGTGCGGTGCTGCACGACCCGGTGGCAGCCGCAGATCGCTTGATCGGCCACCTGCAGACCGGCCGGATGCCGGTCGTCGGTGGCGACCCGATCGCCCTGCGGGCCGATTCGGTCTGCGTGCACGGCGACAGTGCCGAGGCCACCGCGATGGCCCGCCACATCCGCGCGCGCCTGCAGGCCGAAGGCGTCCGCCTGGCGCCGTTTCTGGGCTGAGCCGTGTCGCGGGAAGGGGATGCCAACGCGCAGGGCCAGTGGCCGCGGTTCACGCCGGTGGCCGACCATGCGCTGCTGGTGTCGTTCGGCGATGCGATCTCGGACGCGACCAGCGCGCGCGTGGTCGCGCTCGACCGTGCGCTGGCGGCAGCACCACCGCCGGGCTTCGGCGAATGTGTGCCGGCCTTGGTCAACCTGCTGATCACCTTCGACCCGCTGCAGACCGATCACGACCAGGTGCAGGTGCATGTCGCGCAGTTGCTGCTCAGTCCGGCGCACCGGGCGGCCGCCGGGCGCACCCACCAGATCGAGGTCTGCTACGACGCCGACTTCGCCCCCGATCTGCCCGCGGTGGCCCTGGCAGCCGGCCTGTCCATCGCGCACACCATCGACTGCCATTTGCAGGCTGACTATGCCGTGCGCATGTATGGCTTTGCGCCCGGCTACGCCTACCTGTCCGGTGTGCCGGCGGCAATTCAGGTGCCGCGCAAGCCGGCAGCGATGCGTGACATCTCGGCAGGCAGCGTGGTCATCGCCGGCCCGCAATGCCTGGTCACCACGCTGACCATGCCCACCGGCTGGTCCATCATCGGGCGGTCGCCAACCCGCATCTTCACGCCCGACAGTGACGCACCGTTCCTGTTCGACGTCGGCGATCAGGTCCGCTTTCGGCGCATCGACCGCGACCAGTTCGAAGCGGCCCGGGTGCGCCTTGCGGCCGGGGACCGTCGCCATGGCTGAGGCACGCCTGCGCGTGACGGCCTGCGGCCCGCTGGTGTCATACCAGGACAGGGGCCGCTTCGGCAGCATGCGCTTCGGCGTGCCGGCCTCCGGGCCGATGGACCGGCTGGCCCATGCCGTCGCACAGCTGGCCCTGGGGCAACCGGCCCAGGCCACCGCCATCGAGGTCTCGCTGGGTGGAATCACGCTGGTCTGTGATGCGGGTGAAGTCACCTGCTGCGTGGCAGGCGGCGGCTTCCAGGTGGTGCACGCCGGCGAGTCTGCCGGCCCCTGGTGCGTGCGCACCTTGCGTGCAGGCGACGTGCTGTCCATCCGGCCGGGCCGGTGGGGCAGCTGGGCTTATCTGGCGTTTTGCGGCGAACTGGCATGCACACCCTGGGCAGGGTCGACATCGACCCACACCACGTCAGGCCTGGGGGGTGGGGCACTGGCGGCCGGCGCAAGCATCGTGGTGCATGGGGCCCGCGTGGAGGTGGCACGCGAGGGCGCCTTGACGGTGCCCGATGTGGCGCTGCCGCGCCAGCGCGCACGCGTGGTGCTGGGCCCCCAGACGGCGCAGTTCATGCCCGACGTGCTGGCCGCGTTCCTGCGCGAACCTTTTGCCACGACATCGGCCAGCGACCGCATGGGCATGCGGCTGGCTGGTCCGCGGCTGGCCTTGCGCGATGCGCTGTCCATTCCGTCCGAGCCGATCGTGCGCGGGGCCGTGCAGGTGGCCGGGGATGGGGTGGCGTCGATCCTGCTCGCCGACCACCAAACCACCGGCGGCTACCCGAAGATCGCCACGCTGCTGTCGGCGGACACCGACCGCGTGGCCCAGCTCAGGCCGCAAATGCCACTGAACTTCGAGGCGGTGACGCCGGACCAGGCGATCAGGCTGGCGCGCGCCGATGCGGCAGCCAGACAGCAGGCATTGGCAGCGGTTGCCTGCCAGCCGGGCTCACTGGCCGACCGGCTGTTGCGCGAGAACTTGATCAGCGGCGTGCTCTGGGGTCTCGATCAGGCCGACGGGGCGCAGACGCCGGCGTGACAGAGGCGCCCGCGCCGAGCCATGCCGCACGCCAGGCGATTCGCCCTGGCGGGTCACTTCTTGTGTTCGGCCGTGTCATCGACGTGCAGGCCCCGGCTGACCCTTGCGTTGTGTCACCGAGGGCGCTCGCCTTGGCCATCGCGGGCCGAATGCGTGCATCCGAAGCGAGCGACCTCACCCTTGTGACCCGGAAGAGCCTGGTGCGGGTGCGGGTGCGCTGCCTGGCAGTTGCCGGTCGGAACGATTCTGGGCTGTTGCGCGCGCTGCTCGCTTTGCACCGCGCAGGCATCTCGGTCGGTGCTTGGTGCAGGGCGTCCCTGGCCGTGACCCAACTTGCTGGTTGCGTGGGCCGGCGCACAGTGCTCGAATTTCCTTGGTGAATCACCGCCGCTCGCCGCATTCATTACCGTTCGTCAGCGCCCCATCTTGATCTGCAAAATCTTTGCAGGTACAAAACAATTGTCGTGATCGGGGGGCGCACAGCCCCTTTGAAACGCGCCACCGGACGGCTTTGGCGTCCGACCCTGCGGCTGTGTGTTGATTGCCCCACTCTCGATTTTGAGCGGTCAGCGCCAAGCCGAATCTTCCTGTCACCAACCTGGAAATTACTGCAGTATGGACAAAGCGGCTCAGACCATGATTGAAAACCTGAAAGAGAAAACAGGTCATTCTCTGGACGAATGGAAAAAGATCATCGCGGCGGCGGGTCTTTCCAAGCACGGTGAAATTGTCAAGCTTTTGAAGGAACAACACAGCGTCACGCACGGTTACGCGTCTGAAATTGCGCTCAAATCTTTGGGTTCGGACGCTGCCTCGGCAAGCGATACAGACCAGTTGATCGACAGCCAGTACAAAGGCAAGGAGCATCTGAAGCCTTTCTACGAAAAAATTCTGGCTGAAGTGCAGGCACTTGGTGGCGAATTTGAGATCGCGCCGAAGAAGTCCTATGTCAGCCTGAAGAGAAAAAAGCAATTCGTGACCCTGAACCCGGCGTCAAAGACAAGATTTGAGATCGGGCTCAACCTGAAGGGGGTCGAACCAAAAGGAAAATTGCTGGCCGAAAAACCGGACAGCATCTGCTCCCACAAGATCAATCTGGCCGACATCACCGACATCGACCAGGAAGTGATTGAATGGATCAAAGCGGCCTTTGCCAAGGCAGGCTAGCCCGAGCACGCGCCGGCGCTGCTGCCAGACGGTGCGCAGCGCCACACCTGGCCCGGCTGCAACCGGGACTGCTTGTGCGCCAGCGCAAACAGCCCGGTCGCGGCCGGCCACATCTTTGCCAGCCCTGCGTCTCCACGCAGGCAGGCTAGCGGGCGCGGTAGTGCGCCTGGGCCAGGCGCTGACGCAGCACAGCCAAGCCCCATCGGGCTGACGCATTGCCGCATTTTTTGCGGTGCGCCAGGCTGTCTATTCGTTCGATCAGCAACGGGCATTGCGGCTTGAAATGCAGGTTCGCCAGCAGGAGCTCTCAGCCCTGGGCGCACAAGCATCGAATCCATGGCCATGGCACAGCCCCAGCTCAGCGTCAAGCTTTCCCATCCCGCGCAGCGGCTGAACGAAGTCCGCCAAGTCTTTCGCCAGCAGGCGGAGGCGCTGAACGCCATCTCGCGTCGTGTTGGCCCTGAGGTCATCGAAGCGATCGAGTTGATGTTGTCGGTCCGTGGCCGCGTCATCGTCACAGGCATGGGGAAGTCGGGCATCGTCGGCCGCAAGATGGCGGCCACGCTGTCCTCCACCGGCACGCCGGCCTTCTTCGTGCATCCGGGCGAAGCCTTCCACGGCGACCTGGGAATGATCTGCGCTGACGATGTGGTGCTGTTGATCAGCTACAGCGGCGAGACCGATGAAGTGCTACGACTGCTGCCCTATTTGCGCCACATCCGTGTGCCGCTGATCGCCATGACGGGCAAGCCCGTCTCGACCCTGGCGCGCCACGCCACGGTGTCGCTGGACGTTGCGGTGGATAGCGAATGCTGCCCGCACAACCTGGCACCGACGACCTCGACCACGGCCACACTGGCGATGGGCGATGCTTTGGCGATCGCCTTGATCAATGCCCGCGGCTTCCTGCCCACCGACTTCGCCAAGTTCCACCCCGGCGGCTCGCTGGGCCGAAAGCTGCTGACCCGTGTGCGCGACGTCATGCACACGCAGTACGCCAGGCTGCTGCCCGGCGACCCTTTTGTGCGGGTTCTCAACGCCGTGACGCGCACGCGCCTGGGGCTGGCCACCGTGCTCGACGAAGACGGGCGCCTGCTGGGCGTCATCTCCGACGGCGACCTGGTGCGCACCATGCAGTCTGACCAGGCCGGACAGATGCTGCAGCGGCTTGCTGGCGACATCATGACCCGCACGCCCGTCGTCGTGTCGGTGGACGCCATGTTCACCGACGCGGAAAACCTGATGCAGAAGGCCAGCGTCACCTGCCTGGTGGCGGTGGACAGCGCAGGGCTGCCCTGCGGCATCGTCAAGGTGTTCGATGTCCTCAACTGAGGTCGCCCGCCAGGTGCTGGTGCCCCCACCAGTCGGCCGGCTGCAGCGCAGCCCCATCGAAGTGCAGCGCTCGGTTCTGTTCGCTCTGCTGCTGCGGGAACTCAAGACCCGCTTTGGCGGCCGCTGGCTCGGCATCTACTGGGCCATGCTGGAGCCTTTGGCGCAGATCGTCGTGCTCACGCTGCTGCTGGGTGCGCTGCACAGCAGCCTGCTGCCCGGCGTCGACTACCCCGTCTTCCTGCTGACTGGCATCGTGCCGTTCTACCTGTTCAAGGGCCTCGCGCTGCGCCTGATGGAGGGCATCGACGCCAATCGGGCGCTCTTCGGCTATCGCCAGGTCAAGCCCATCGACACCTTGCTGGCGCGCGGCTGCATCGAAGTGGGCCTGTACCTGGCGATCTCGGTGTGCATGTTCGCCGCGTTTGCCGCGCTGGGCATGGCATGGGCGTCCGGCCGGCCGCTGGAAAGCCTGCTGCTGGGCGTGGCCGTGGTGGCCGGCGGCCTCGGGCTCGGGCTGGCCCTGGCGGTTGCGACCAACGACTTTCCGCAGTCGCGCGGCGTCGTGCGCATCCTGTTCATGCCGCTGTACTTCCTGTCCGGCGTGATGGCGCCGCTGCATGTGGCGCCGGTTGAATGGTGGCCCGTGCTGATGCTCAACCCGCTGCTGCACATGGTGGAGCTGTCGCGCCAGTTCTTCATTCCCAGCTACCGCCCGGTCGAGGGCATCAGCGCTGCCTATGTGGGCCTGTGCGCCCTGACCGTGCTGGCCCTCGGGCTGGCCGTGTACCAGGTGCGCCGCCACCAGCTGCTGTCGGCCTGACCATGATCGAGCTGCAGAACGTCACCAAGTATTACCCCACGCAAAACGGCCGCAAGATGGTGTTTCGCAACCTGAGCGTGCGCTTTCCGCCAGGCGCCAGCATCGGCGTGCTCGGCCCGAATGGCGCGGGCAAGTCCACCCTGCTGCGCCTGCTGGGCGGCATCGAGGCCCCAAACCGCGGGCGCATCGTCAGCGACGAAATGATCTCCTGGCCCGTCGGCCTGGCCGGCAGTTTCCAGGGGTCGCTGAGCGGTCGCGACAACGTGCGCTTCGTCTGCCGCATGTTCGGTCTCGAGGGCGCGTCCATGCGCGCCTGTGTGGAATTCGTCGAGGACTTCGCCGAGATCGGCGAGGCCTTCGACCGCGCGGTCAAGGGCTACTCGTCGGGCATGCGCTCGCGCCTCGGATTCGGCCTGAGCATGGCCTTCGACTTCGACTACTACCTCATCGACGAAGTCATGGCGGTGGGCGACCCGGCCTTCAAGCGCAAGAGCCAGGAAGTCTTCAAGCAGCGCCTGCAGCGGTCCAAGGTGATCCTGGTGTCGCACAACGTGCCCGACATCCGCGCCCTGTGCGACGTGGTGGTGCTGGTGCGCGACGGCGGCGCCTCGGTGTTCGAGGACATCGAAGACGGCATTGCCGCCTACAACGCACCTGCGGCCACGGCCATGGCCACGGCCAGGGCCGCCAGGGGGGTGGCATGAAGCTGCTGCGCTGGCTGGACGGCCGTCGCCTGGCCTGGCTGATGCTGGTGCTGCCGATGGTGCTGGCTGCCGTCTATTACGGGGTCTTCGCTGCAGACCGCTACGTCAGCGAATCCATCATCACCGTGCGCCAGGCCCAGGGTGGCCAGAGCAACATGCCGGGGCTGGCGCTGCTGGTGGCAGGCCTGAACACACCATCGCGCGAAGAGACGCTCTACCTGCGGCAGTACATCCATTCCCTGCAGCTGATGAAGGACCTGGACCAGCGCCTGGGGTTGCGCAAGCACTTCGAGTCCGAGCGCCGTGACCCGCTGTTCCGCCTGTATGCCGGCAGCAGCCAGGAATGGCTGCTGGAGTACTACCGCAGCCGTGTCGAAGTGCAGTTCGACGACACCGCATCGCTGCTGACAGTGCGCGCCCAGGGTTTCACGCCTGACTTCGCGCAGCTTCTGAACAAGGCCATCCTCGACGAATGCGAGAAGTTCGTGAACGCATTTTCGCAGCGCATGGCGCGCGAGCAGATGGCATTTGCCGAAGGCGAGTTGAAGCGCGCTGCCGACAGCTTGAAGGACACGCAGGCCGACCTGATGAAGTTCCAGGCCCGCAACGGCCAGCTCGACCCGCAGGTCCAGGCCAGCATGGTCGGCCGCATCGAAGGGGAGCTGCAGGCCCAGATGGCCAAGGCCGAGACCGAGCTGCGCACCCTGCGCGGCTACCTGAACGACGACACCCACCCCGTGGTGGCACTGAAGAATCAGCTCGATGCCATGCGGCTGCAACTGGCCGCCGAGCAAGGGCGTGCCACCCGTGGCAGCGACGAGCGCCGCATCAACAAGGTGGCGCTGGAGTTCCAGGAACACGCCGCCCGCACCACATTCGCCAAAGACGCCTACCGGCTCGCGCTGGGCGCGGTGGAGAACTCGCGCATCGAGGCCAGCCGCAAGCTCAAGAGCCTGGCCGTCATCGAGCCACCGTCGCTTCCCGACAGCGCCCTGCTGCCGCGGCGCTGGTACGCGCTGGCCACCCTGTTCATCGTCTGCGGGCTGCTGTATGGCGTCGTCAGGCTGACGCTGGCCACGATCCGCGAACACCAGGACTGAACGATGCACGAAATCCAACCCTTGCGACGGGTCGGCGCATGGCCGGCGCTGGCCGTGGGCCTGAGCCTGTTGCTGGCAGGCGGTGCTGCGGTGGCACAAGGCAAGGCCAGACCCGCAGCGATGCAGCCGGCGGCGATGTTCAACGCGATGCCTGCAGCGCCGGTGCCGCCTGCGCAGACAGCGCCGCTGCCGCTGCCACCGAACCCGTCCACGTCGGCGCAGCCAGTGGTCTTCGGCTCGCAGATGTTTGCCGGCCGCTTTGCCGGCGAGCCCGGCGGCGGCTTCAACGCCGACTACCGCGTCAGCGCTGGCGACCGGGTGGCGTTGCGCATGTGGGGCGCGTTCAGCTTCGACGCCGTGCAGGCGGTCGATGCGCAAGGCAATGTCTTCATCCCCAACGTCGGTCCGGTGCGCGTCGCCGGCTTGCGCAATGCCGACCTGAACGCGCAGGTGGAAGTTCAGACCAAACGCGTGTTCCGCGCCAACGTGGGCGTCTATGCCACCGTGGAGGCGGCGCAGAGCGTGAAGGTCTATGTCACTGGCTTCGTGCGCGCGCCTGGCCTCTATGGCGGCTCGAGCAGCGATTCAGTGCTGGCCTACCTGGACCGCGCTGGCGGCATCGACCCCGACCGCGGCAGCTACCTGGACGTGCAGGTGCTGCGCTCGGGTCAGCTGCGTGCACGCGTCGATCTCTACCGCTTCCTGTTGCAAGGGCAGATCGAGCAGGTGCAGCTGCAGGACGGCGACACCATCGTCGCCAAACCGCGACAGCACACCGTGCAGATCAGTGGCGAGGTGATGAACCCGTACGTGTTCGAGTTCGGCGAGCGTGAGCTCAATGCCAGTGAATTGCTGGCCATGGCGGGCGCGAAGCCGGGCGCGACGCATCTGAGCATCGTGCGCAAAGTGGGCGCCGACAGGCGCAGTGAATACCACGCGATGGCCGACGCCGGCGGCGTGCGCGTTCGCGACGGCGACGAGGTCGTCGTCACATCCGACAAATACCCCGGAACGATCCTGGTGCGCATCGAGGGGGCACACCTCGGCGAGCGCTCGCTCGTGCTGCCGTACGGCGCCCAGCTGGGTGATGCGCTCGACCGCGTGCGGCCGGCGCCGCAGGCGCAGACCGACGCCACGCAGCTGTTCCGCCGTTCTGTGGCCGCGCGGCAGAAGGAGATGCTCGAGACCTCGCTGCGCGGCCTGGAGACCTATGCCCTGACGGCGCGCAGCGCCACCAGCGAAGAGGCGACGCTGCGCACGCACGAGGCAACGCTGATCATGCAGTTCATCGAGCGCGCGCGCACCACGCAGCCCAAGGGGCAGGTCGTCCTGGGCCCGCCCGAACAAGCCCGGCGCACCGGCCTGGAAGACGGCGACGTGATCCGCATTCCGGAGCGCAGCAACCTGGTCCTGGTCAGCGGCGAAGTGCTGTTCCCGAACGCGCTGGTCTGGCAGCCCGGGGAAGGTGTCACGCACTACGTCGACCTGGCCGGCGGCTACAACCAGGGCGCCGACAAGTCGCGCGTGCTGGTGGTGCGGCAGGACGGTGCCGTGAGCGAGGCCGGGCGCCAGCCGCTGGCAGCGGGCGACGAGATCATGGTGCTGCCACGCATCGAGTCAAAAAACATCGAGGTCACGCGTGGCATCAGCCAGATCGTGTACCAGATCGCCGTAGCGGCACGCATTCTGTTCGGGCTGTAGTCCATGTCAGTCATTCCCATCCGTCACGATCTTCCCGCCGACCTGTTGCGCGGCGCGCGCGGCCGCTGGCTGCTGCTGCGGCTGTCCGGCATCGATGCGCGCCAGGCTGTGTACCTGGTGCTGCATGGCGCGCCCGGGCATTGGCCCGACGTGCAGCTGCCGCTGCAGGCCGAGCCGCACGGCGCGCGCGTGTGGGTGCACGTGGGCATGCACACCAGTGGCCTGAGCCTGCACGGCGACGCGGCAGCGTTGTCGCGCCTGGGCCCGGTGACCGGCAGCACGGCCGACGTGCCGGCGACGTGGAACGGCGTCGCCCCTGCCATGCGCAGTGCCGCGCACCTCCAACAGCTGGGAGTCTGCGCGCTGCACGAGGTGGCCTTCGGCGACACCATGGACTGGCCGCTGATCGCGACAGGCAATGACCCGCAGCTGATGTTTCTGCCGCTGGACCGCGCTGCCACGCTGCGCATCGAACTGGGCCTGGCTGTGGAGAACCGGCCAGACGCGCAGCCCTGTGTCTACTGGGCACCGCCCGGAGCCGGCTTCCAGGCGCAGGCCAGCGCCCTTTGCCAGCGTGCCGACGCGCCGCTGTCGCCGGACGGCACACAGTGCCATGTCGCCACGCTGCCGACGCTGAAAGCCGGAAGCAGCTGGCGGCTGGACCCGATCGACAGCCCGGGCCGCTTCCGCATCACAGCCGTTCACATCGGCAATACCGCAGTACGGCGCGAGCCCGGTGGCATGCGCCTGGCCCTGGACTGGCTGGCTGCGCATCAGCCAGCACGCGGCATCGACACGCTGTTGCCCGCCAAGGATCTGCACCTGACCAACCGCGCAAAGCGCCGTTACCTGGCCACCAGCAACGACCCGCAGATGCGACTCTCCGCCCCGCTGGCACCGGGCTGGTACATGCTGGAGCTGCAACTGCATTTGCCTGGCACCCGATCGCGGGTTCGCATCTACCTGAACGACGGCAGCGGCGAGAGCGAGGAGCGCGCCTGGACCCTGCCGCTGAAGAGCGGTCGAACCGGCAAACGGCTGCTGTGGGTCGAACATCGCAGCCAGCTGCGGCTGGACCCGACCACGGCGGCCGGCGAGTTCACACTGGGCCACTTCCGTCTGCAGCGGGTGGGCAAAGGTTTTGCCCGGGAGCGGCTGCGCCGCAAGCTGGACCAGGCGCCGACGGGGCGCGCACCGGGCGAGCTGTGGGCGTCGTACTGCAATCTGTTCGAGCCGCACCATGAAGGCGCCATCTCCTACGCCGACTGGATCGCCGAAGTCGAGCAGCCCGCCGTCCCCAGCCTGCAGGCGCAGGCCGCGCAGATGCTGGGCTGGCAGATCAAGCCTTTGATCTCGGTCGTTGTGCCGGTGTATGACACGCCGCTGGAGCAACTGCGCGCCTGCCTGGACAGCGTGTTGGCGCAGACCTACCCCCACTGGGAGCTGTGCGTGGCCGACGACGCCTCGCCAAACCCCGCAGTGCGCGAACTGTTGCAAGCCGTTGCCCAGAGCGACCCACGTGTGCACCTGTGTTTGCGCCAGACCAACGGCCACATCACCCAGGCCAGCAACAACGCGATCGCCCTGGCCAGCGGTGAATTCATCGCCTTGCTCGACCACGACGACACGCTGGCACCGCACGCCTTGTTTGCCATCGTGGAGCGCCTGCAACAGCGTCCGCAGGCACAGATCGTCTATTCCGATGAAGACAAGCTGGACACCCAGGGCCGGCGCTGCGACCCCTTCTTCAAGCCCGACTGGGCGCCGGACCTGCTGCTGTCACAGAACTATGTCTCGCACCTCGGCGTTTACCGACGCTCACTGGTCGAGGCTGTCGGTGGATTCCGCGCAGGCTTCGAGGGCGCGCAGGACTACGACCTGCTGCTGCGTTGCGTGGCCTGTATCGACGACCCTGCCGACATCCTGCATGTGCCGCAGGTGCTGTATCACTGGCGCAAGTCGGCGGGCTCGACGGCGGCCGACCATGCGCAGAAGCCCTACGCCACCGAAGCCGCGCTGCAGGCCCTGCAGGCACACGCCGACATGCACACGCCGGGCGTGCTGGTCAGCGTCATAGCGCCCGGCCTGTACCGCCAGCACTGGCCGCTTCCGGACCCGCCGCCGCTGGTCAGCCTGATCGTGCCCACACGCGACGGCGGCGACACCCTGCGCCAGTGCATCGACTCGATCCTGCAGCGGACGAGCTACGTGCACTACGAGATCCTCGTCGTCGACAACCAGTCCTGCCAGCCGCAGACCATGGCGTACCTGGCCGGACTTCCTGCGCAGCACCCGGGGCGCATCCGCGTGCTGCGCTTCGACCATCCGTTCAACTACGCGGCCATCAACAACCTCGGCGTGGCTGAGGCCAGCGGCAGCATCGTCGGCTTGATCAATGACGATGTCGAGGTCATCAGCCCCGAATGGCTGGGCGAAATGGTCGGCCACGTGCTGCGCCCGGACATCGGCTGCGTCGGCGCCAAGCTCTACTACCCCGACGACACCGTGCAGCACGCCGGCGTGGTGCTGGGCATTGGCGGAATTGCCGGGCATTCGCACAAGTACTTTGACAGGTCGGACCCGGGCTACTTCGGTAGGCTTCGCATCGCGCATGACGTGAGTGCGGTGACGGGGGCGGTGCTGATGGTCAGGAAGTCGGTCTATGAAGCGGTCGGTGGGCTGGATGCAGAGCACTTGCACGTGGCCTTCAACGACGTCGACTTCTGCTTGAAAGTGCGTGAGGCCGGCTGGCGCAACCTGTTCACGCCCTTTGCCGAGCTGTACCACCACGAGTCCAAGACGCGCGGCCTGGACAGCACGGACGCCAAGCGGGCGCGCTTCCTGCGCGAGTGCGAGACCATGACCGCACGGTGGCATGGCGCACTCGGCAACGACCCCTTCTACAACCAGAACCTGAGCCTGCAACGCGAAGACTACTCGCTTGCCGCCGGCGCCGGGCAAGCCAGAGAGATGCCGTGATGGCCGCCGACCCTAGCCTTGACGCTGCGCGGACCGCAGCCGATGCGCCGCCAGACGCGCCACAGAACGCGCTGCAAAACGCGCCGCAGAACGCGCCGCAGAACGCGACCCCATACGAAGCGACGCTTGTACTGCCACAAGCCGACCCGCCAGCACCCCCGGTTGAAACCACGCGCGCGGTGCCCTTTGCACCGCCACGGGCGTCGGTACAGTCCGCGCCCTGCGCCGTGCCCGGCACCGGCGGCGGCGCACCATGCCTCATCAAGGTCGATTTGGCGGTGCGGCTAGGCGGGCAAGTGGCCGTTGCCGGTTGGTGCACCGACGCGCTGGCGCTGGAACTGCAGCTTGGCGGGCGGCCGCTGGCCGCAGAGATCGTGACCGTCGACCGCCCCGATGTGCGTACGGCACTGGGTCTGGATGCAGGCATCGCCGCCGGCTTCGCCTTGCTGGCGGCCTGCCCCGAGGACGCGCCCGTCGAACTGCGCTGGGCGCGGGCCGGCAGCGCGTCATCGACCCATGGCCAGGTGCTGGTCCTCGACAGCGCGACGACGCTGCAACCCTCGCAGGGGAGCGACCTGGGGTCGCTCGCCGCGCGCCTGCACCCAGCGCACCTGGCGGAGCCCGAGCCGGCGGCACCCGACAACGCCGAGCCCACTGATGACGTGCTGCGCCCTGAACAGCCTGTCGTGCCCCCTGCCGCCCCGGCGCTGTTGCCGCGCCGGCAAGAGACGCGCGCCGCTGCCAGCGAAGCGGTGATCGTGGGCGCCGCTGGCGACCTGGCCCTCGGCCACCTCGAAGGCAGCAGCGCCGATATCTTTGCCCTGAACGGCGCGCATTTCCACCTGCAGGCGCATGGCATCGTGCCGTTTGCACTGGTCACCGGCGACCGGCGCTTCCTGGTGCGGCATGGCCTGCGCAATCTGGCTGGCGTCAGGAAAATCATTGCCTTCGACTACGTGCTGGACGACGCCGACCGCGAACACCTCGCCGCCAGCACCATCGTCGAGACCTTCCCCTGCCGTGGCCGGGACGGCTTCTCCACCGATGCGCAGCAGGGCTTCTTCCACGGCTGCTCGTCGTTCTTCCTGGCGGTGCAGTACCTGGTGACCAAGGGCTACAAGCGCATCTCCACAGTGGGCGTGAAGTTCCCGCCGCCGGAGCTGTATGCACGGGTCAACGCCAACGTCGGTCATCCGGAATTCGTCTACGGCACGCAGCTGGCAAACCTGGTGCCGTTGCGCCGGCATCTCAATAGTGCGGGCGTGCAGGTGCGCTGCCGCGATGCCAACACCAACCTGGCTCTGTTCGTATGACCCGTTTCAATATCGACTGTTCGACAGCGCGCCGCCTGACTGGTTGGGCCTTCGACGACGGTACCCTGCTGCCCGTGCCTGACCTGGCGCTCAGCGACGGCCGGCAACGGCATGTGGTGACGCTCAATCCGCGTGCCGATGTTGCGGCGGCGTTCTCGCTGCTGTCCGATCGGGTCGGGTTCGACCTGATCGTGCCGGATTTCTTCGATGGCACGGTCCAAGATTACGTGTTGCTGGCTGGCGAGACTGTGCTGTTCAGCCATGGCCAGGGCATGCAGGCCATTGCGCATGCCTGTGAAACCTCCCTGGAGCCAGACTTGCGTCACCGGCCGCCGGCCTGTGACGCAGCCAAGCTGCCCAACTATGGGCGTGGGCGCCACGTGCTGTTCATCCACGCCGGCCACGACGCCCTGGCCGCACGCCTGCGGATACTCCAGGAACAGCGCTTTCGCCACTTCTTTCCCAGTGAGCTTGCTGGCTGCACCATCTCTCACCTGGCCTTGTCAGAGCTGGATGCGCACAAGAAAAGCATCGTCGGCAGGCTCGATGAATTCCTGTTGGTCTGCCCTTCAGAGCTGTCGGTGGCGCTGCACCGTGTGTCGCCCTCGCTGTTCGGCGCCAAGCGATTCGTCACCCTCTACGAAGGCGGCTCATTGTGTTCACGCTTCGGCATCCATGCGCTGCAGCTGAACAATTTCATCGCAGCGAAGGGTGTGCAGCGTTGCTTCCGAGACCCCTGGATGGCATCGATCGCGGCCGTCTGGAGCGCCGTGGAGAACTACGCCAGCGTCATCTTCGCGGGACCATCGCAAATCTACTTCATGGCCCGCGACGAAGTCGCCCTCGACCCGCGTCTCACCGAATTTGCCCGCACCCAGGTTCAAGGTCATCGGTCGGAGGATGTGGTGCGACTGCGCTGTGGTTCCTCGTCGCTGACGCTCGTGAACTTCAGCGCCTACCTGCGGATTTTCGACGCGCTGGGCGGCGACGACTGCTGGCACACGGCGGTGCGCCGCGGGCTGACGCACACACAGTTGGAGATCTGATGAAGAACGTGCTCCTGGTCAGCGACAGCCCTGTTGCGGGGACCGTTGCCCGCTTCGCCAAGGCCTTGAACGACGATGGCAGGTTCGTTGGCATGCCGTTCATCATGCGCGGCTACAAGAACGGTGCCTTCGACTTGCCGCTGGGCGCCATGGGCAGCTTCGAGAACTGGCCCGAGATCCTGGGCGGCTACGCCAGCGTGGCCGACGCGGTCGTTTTCCACAACGTCGCCAACGCCCAGCTCATCGACATCGTCAAGGCCTGGGCCCGACCCTCGGTGCCGCTGGCCTACCACTGCCACTCCCCGCCCTTTGAGCCACCGCTGTTTTCATACGACGTCATGCTCCACGAAGCGCTGCAGCATGTCTTCTGCGTGGCGCAAGGGCATGCTCGTTTCTGCATGGGCGCGACACCCATGGCAAACATCATTGCCGACGTCTGCCCCGTGCAGGGCGTCAAACGCCGCAACGCCATATTGGTGGGCCACATGCGCACAACCGCCGCGCGGTGGAGCCGCAAGATTCCGGACAACTACATCAAGGAACTTGGCACCGGGTTGGCAGGAACGGCGACCGCCGTGTACGGCATCGATCGTCTGTTCGGCAGTGAAGCCGTGCCGCACAACACTTTCGTGCAGGCACTCCAGGGTTTCGACTACATCGTCGACGATGTCTGCTCGGGGATGTTCCATCAGATTTCAATGGAAGGGCTGAAGAGCGGATGTGTCGTGTTTTCGGCTGCCGACGAGGTGTCGCTGGCGTCATTTTGCGCTGCTGCCGATTGTCCGCCGCCGCCCTTCGACTTCGTCTCGCACCCGTCCGAGGTGGCCGAGCGCGCGCGTCACTACGCTGCCCGGCCCGCCGAACTGCGCCGGCGCCAGCAACAAAACCTCGCGTACGCCCGCCAACACCTCGGCGCTGCCCGGCTCGGAGCGCTGTTTGTGCAGCGCCTGGCACGCACGCTCGGACTCGATGTGCCCGGGGCGGCGACTCAGGCCGCCGTGGCTATATCGGGGTTGGTCTGTGTCTGAACCCGGCATGCTGGGTGCACGCGCGCGATTGCACCGCCTGAAGCTGGACATCCGTGCGTCGGTCGGGCTGGCCGTCGACACGGCCAGCGGCTGGCAGGAGTTGCTGGCCGTGCTGCATTCGAATCCCCATGGCGCTGTTCTTTCAGCCGATGAGTTGCAGCGCCTGGCCTGGAAGCTGCGGCCGGACCTGCAGTTCGCCAAGCCGCGCTTCTCCACCCAGGAGATCGTCGACATCCTGGCCTACGTGCTCGACCACCGCGTGCTGGCACCGGTGGCGGCCGATTACGAAACCTGGCGCGATGCAGTCTTCTGCATGGGCACGCAACTGCGGGCACAGCTTCCAGCCGTGGTGGCCGACACCCTGCCGCTGAGCGACGACGTGATGAAGATGGTTTTTGCCGAGGTCAGTGGCCGCATGCCCTTCTCACGCTCGTACGTGATCAGCCGCTTCGAGCATGTCCATGACGGCCTGCCTTATCTGTTCTTTCCCGCAGCGCAGGCCAAGCGCCTGCTGATACTTTTTTCCGGTAACGCCGGCCGCAAGACCTACAACCGCTTTTCCTGGTTTTGGGACGAAAGCGAGGAATGGGCCGGCGATACCGCCTGTCTGTTCCTGTGCGATGAGTCCTCGCACTGGTATGTCGGCAAGGAAGGCAGCGATGCGCGCCGCATCTACCGCGAGATCATCGCGATGACGATGGCCAGCGTGGGCGTTGCTGCGGACCGCAGCTACACCGTCGGCGCCTCCATGGGTGGCTATGGCGCCATCCTCTACGCGGTCGAGATGGGGCTGGGCGCTGCAATCGCAGTGCATCCGCAGTTGAATTTCCGTTCTGCGCTGCGCTACAAGGAGCCGTCGTGGGAAGAGCGGCTGGTGGAGTGCGGCCGCAATTTCAGGGACCTGTCCGACGAGGTCTGCAGGTTCGACCACCGGCCCCTGGTGTATCTCGAGTACGGCAACAACGCAGCCGACCGTTGCGGTGTCGACGAATTTGTTGCTGCGCTGTGCCAGGGCGAAGCGACGGTGATCGTGCGCCACACGCGCAACGAGGGCCACATGACCGACAGTCCGCTGAAGCACCACATCAGCACCATCGTGCGGTTCGTCGAAGACTTCCAGGGAGCCGACCGATGAAGTTCGACGCCGTGGCGGTCATTGAAGCGCATGGCGCAAGCGCGCTTGGCGAACAGTTCGCGCACTACCGGTCAATCAAGCCATCGAAGCTGCTGGTGTGCTTCTCGGACATGGACGCGCGGGAGAGCTTCAATCGCCTGTCCTGGTTCTGGGACCAAGACCAGCAATGGGCCGATGGCGTGTCCTTCCTGTTCCTGCGCGACACCACGTTCAGCGACTTCCTCGGCAACGACGCTGCACCCAAGCGCCACACCTACCAGAAGATCATCGACAAGGCGCTCGAGCAGAACGGCCTGGAACGCAGCCAGGCGCTGACGGTCGGCTCGTCGATGGGCGGTCATGCAGCCATCCTGTACGCATTTCAAATGGCGCTGGCTGGTGCCATCGTCGGCGTGCCGCAGGTGAACAAGAGCTGTGCACGCATGCACCGCCATGGCAGGCTGAGCCCATGCTGACGGCCGGCGTTTCCTTTCTCAAAGGCTTGCTGCCCCGACGCGACGCGGCGTTGCTGCCGCCCGATCGGCAGCCGGCGATACGGCGCAGCGGCTGCCTGCTGCTGTCTGGCGACACCGCGTCCAGCGACTACCTGCTGCGCACCGTGGTGGTGGCGCCGCTGGCCGAGCTGTGGACACAGATCGACCCCGCCCGACACCGACCCGACGCGCAACAACTGGCGACGGTTGCGCAGATCGTCATTGCGCGCTATCTGCCGGCCCCCTGGCATGCCGCCCTGGTCGAGGCACGGCGCGGCGGCGCGCGGCTGGTGTATTTCATGGACGACGACCTGATGGACGCGCGGGCCGTGGCCGAACTGCCCCGGCCTTACCGCGACCGCGTGCGCCGTGACGCGCTTGGCCAGCGCTGGGCCATCGAGGCGCTGTGCAGCGAATTCTGGGTGTCGACGCCGTACCTGGCCGACAAGTACGCAGCCTGGCAGCCGCGGGTGCTGCAGCCGCGGCCACCGCGAGCCAGCCTGCAGGCGAGGGCGCCGGTCTGGGTGTGCTACCACGGCACGGCGTCCCACGGGGCCGAGCTCGACTGGCTGCTGCCGCTGCTGCAGCAGGTGCAGCGCAGCCCGGCCGTGCAGACACGTTTCGAAGTGTTCGGCGACCACGCCGTCTACAAGCGCTTCAGGGAGCTGCCACACGTCAACGTGCTGCATCCGATGCGCTGGCCAAACTACCTGGACTACACCGCTGGCGTTCAGCGCCAGATCGGGCTTGCACCGCTGCTGCCCTCGCGCTTCAACGCCGGGCGCGGCCCGACCAAGTTCTTCGATTTCGCGCGCATGGGTGCCGTTGGCCTGTACAGCGACGTCGCACCTTACCGCGGCTATGTTCGCCACGGCGTCGATGGCCTGTTGCTGCCCGACGACCCTGCCGCCTGGCTGCAGGCCATCCTGAAACTGGCCGCCGACACCCAGGCCCGTTCACGTATGGCGCTGGCCGCGCGCGCACGCGCCCTCGAACTTGCTTACTGACGCCCGACCCTGCGCAAAGAGAACAGTCGTGCCCATTCCCTCCCCCTTGCAGAACGTGGCACTGCAGATCGCCCCGCAGCTGCCTGCCGTGGTGCTGCGCTGGACGCTGGACACGCCGTGCGCCGCCCAGGTCGTGGACGTGCGCAATGGCCTTCTGCGTGTGCAGGGCTGGCTGCTTCAGCACCCCTGCACGCCTGCAGACTGCGGGCCGGACAGCACCGCAGCAGATGCCGAGGCGCCAGCCGCCACTCCCACAGGCGCCACTGGCCTGCAGCTGCTGTGGCGGGCTGCGGGCCAGCCAGACATCGTTCACCGCCAGCCATTCAACTGCGGCCGTCCCGACGTCATCGAGCGTGTGGCCGGCCAGCCGCCGGCGGGTCATCCGCAGCTGCTGTGCGGCTTTGCCGCGCACATCGCGCTGACGCCGGGGCCCTTGGTGCAAGGCCTTGAACTGGGCTTCGAACTGCCGGACGGCAGCACCTTCTGGCCCCTGCGCATCGACCTGCAACCGGTGCCGCAGGTCATCGAAGGCGAGAACGGGCAGCTGTACCTGGACAACGATTCCAACTGCAGCGTGGACCAGTACACCGGCGCAATGCTGCTGGACCCGGCGCGTGTGCGTCAGTGGCGCGGGTTTCTGGCCGATACGCGTGCGCTGGCGCGGCGCCTGCAGACCAGACATGCACTGGTCATCGCGCCGGCGAAGGAAGAAGTGCTGCGCCACGGGTACCCGCATGCGCGTGCCACCACCACCGTGCTGGACCAGGTGCGCACGCTGGCCCGGCCAGACGACCACGTCGTCGACGGTGCCCGGGTGCTGGCCGAACAAGACGACCCCGCAGCCGGTTTCAAGCGAACCGACACGCACTGGACCGACCGCGGTGCGATGTGGGTGACGCTGGCTGCCCTGCCCGCACTGGGATGCGACCTGGAGCGCGCGCGCGCCTGGCTGGCCAACGACGGCTACCGCGTGCAGGTGTATGCGGGGGACCTGGGCGTGAAGCTTCTGCCACCCCGCAGTGCGCCCACCGAATTCCTGGACGGCCCGGCGGCAGAGGAAGGGGCGGTGTTCGACAACCGCCTGCCCAATATGGGCCGGGTGCTGGTGTTCGAGGCACAGCTGACGCCGTTCGACATGCGGCTGCTGCTGTTCGGAGCGTCGTCGGCGTACCCGATGCTCAAGTACCTGAAGCGGCTGTTCCGGCGTGTGGTCTTCGTGCACAGCGCGGGCCATGTCGACCAGTCCGTGGTGCAGCACGAGCAACCCCAGGCCCTGCTGCTGCAGTCCACGGCCCGCTTCCTGGTGCAGCCGCCGGACCTGGACTTCGCGCTCGCCGACGTCGTCGCCGCAAAGCTGTCCGAGTCGGCTGCGCTGCGCAGCCACGCCGCGGCGCTGCTCGCAGCCCACCCGCACCGCGGTGCCAACGCACCCTACTTGTCGATGCTCGAAAGGCACCGTGCCCACGCCTGAACTGAAGCCGGTTCCGCTTGCCCTGTGCGCTGCCGTCGTGACCGGTTGCAGCGGCGGCGGGACAGAACCGGCGCCGGCGACCGCGCCGAGCGATGCCGGGCATTGGGCGATCACCGACGCCGTGCGCGCCGTGCTGGACGCAGGCCGCTGCGTCGACGCGGCATCGTGAACGCAGCGGCTGGCTCTGGCGGCGGCGTCGCCCTGCCATCTCTGGCCGTCCCCACGCGCGGCGTGGCAGCCGTGGCCACGCTGCCGGCGCTGATGGCCGGCCATGCGCTGGCCCGCCGTCCTCGCGCCGACACCCAGGCCGTGCTGGGCTGGGGCTTCAAGCCCAGCGCCGAACATGCCGCTGCCGTGGCACGCGCGCACGGGCTGCCGCTGTGGCGGCTGGAGGATGCGTTTCTCCGCTCTGTCACGCTGGGTGCCGACGGTCCACCGTTCGGCGTGGTGATTGACGACATCGGCCTGTACCACGACGCCTCGGCGCCATCGCGCCTGGAAGCGCTGGTGCAGGCCCTGTTGACGCCCGCCCGGGCCGCCCGTGCCGACGCGCTGGTGCAGCAGTGGCGGCAGGCCGGCGTCAGCAAGTACAACCACGCCCGGGACGCGGCACCGCCACTGCCGGGCCCGTTCGTGCTGCTGCTCGACCAGACAGCTGGCGACGCTGCCATCGCGCTGGGCGGTGCCACGCCGCGCAGCTTCACCGAGATGCTGCAGGCCGCGCTGGACGAACACCCGGCATTGCCCGTGGTGCTGAAAGTGCACCCCGACGTGCTGGCAGGCCGCAAGGCCGGCCACCTCGGCCGGCTGACGCCCGGGCAGGCCGCCCGCGTGACGGTGCTGGCTGCCGACGTGCATGTGGCCGGGCTGCTCGACAGTGCGGCTGCGGTCTACACGGTGACGTCGCAGACAGGCTTCGAAGGCCTGCTGCGTGGGTGCCCGGTGCGTTGTTTCGGCATGCCCTTCTACGCCGGGTGGGGCCTGACGCAGGACATGCTGGCCGCACCGGCCCGCCGCGCGCCCGTGCTGCTGCAGGCCCTGGTGCACGCAGCGCTGGTGGACTATGCGCGCTATGTCGACCCGCAGACCCTGCTGCGCTGCGAGATCGAGGCACTGGTTGCCTGGGCTGGCCTGCAGCGCAGGATGCGGCAGCGCTTCGCACCCCAGGTGCATGCACTGGGCTTCTCCCGCTGGAAAAAGCCCATCGTGCGGGCGTACTTCAGTGGCAGCCAGGTGCACTTCATCCAGCGCCCGGCCGACACACCGGCAGGCGCCACGGTGGCGCTGTGGGGTCGGCGCACGGCACCGCCGCAGGCCGGCAGCACGGTGCGCCTGGAAGACGGCTTCCTGCGATCCGTGGGGCTGGGCGCCGACCTGGTGCGGCCGCTGTCGTGGGCGATGGACACCCGCGGCATGTACTACGACCCGGCCGAGCCTTCAGACCTTGAGCATCTGCTGCAGACGCATGACTTCGACCCGGCCTTGTGCGCGCGTGCCGCCGCGCTGCGCGGGCGCATCAACGCCGAAGGCATCACCAAGTACAACGTCGGCAGCGGCGTTTGGCAGCGGCCGGTGGGCGCACGGCGGGTGGTGCTGGTCGTCGGCCAGGTGGAAAGCGACGCGTCCATCACCCACGCAGCGCCTGGCGTGCGCAGCAACATCGCGTTGCTGCAGGCCGCGCGTGCCGCCGCACCGCACGCCCATCTCGTCTACAAACCGCACCCCGACGTGGTGGCGCGCTTGCGCCGCGCCGGCAGTGGCGAGCACCGCGCGGCGTCGGTCTGCGATGAGCTCGTGGTGGACGTGCCGATGCACCTGCTGCTGGCCCAGGTGGACGAAGTGCAGGTGCTGACGTCGCTGGCCGGTTTCGAGGCCTTGCTGCGGGGGGTGGCAGTGGTCACCCACGGCCAGCCCTTTTATGCCGGATGGGGGCTCACGCAGGACCTGGCGCCGCCACCACGGCGCGGCAAGGTGCTGTCGCTGGACGCCCTGGTGGCAGGTGCGCTGTTGCTGTATCCCAGCTATGTCAGCCAGCGCAGCGGCACGTTCTGCACCGCAGAGACGGTGCTCGACGAGTTGCTGGCCTGGCGGGACAGTGGCAGCCAGCGGCCCGCCGCATGGCGCCGCCTGTGGCGTGGCACCCGGCGCGCACTGTGGCGAGCCTGGCGTGCACTGACGGCGCAGTGACGGCGCACTGACGGCGCAATAAAGCCGCGCCGGCGCAGGCCGTCGCAGCCACGCGCTTACTGGACGGCTTCCTTCGCCAGCCGGCCGTGTTGACGCGTCGCGCCGGCCGTGCGCGCAGGCAACGGCTGCTGGCGCCAGCGCCTGCGTGCAGCTTGCGCTGGCTGCGCGGCCATGCCCAGCAGTGCCGGCGCGGCGTGCGCCTGGCCCAGCCGATGGCTGCGCGACACCGCCGCAGGCACTGCCCACTGTGGCGGCAGAGGCAGCGGTAGCGGTAGCGGTAGCGGTAGCGGCAATGCCGAACCGCTTGCAGCCTGGGCGAAAGCCGGCACGCGGGCGTAGAAACTGGCATTCAGCTGGCTCTGCGCGATGAGGTGGTGGCGAAAGCGGTAGAACAGCTGCATGTCCACGCTGCCCGGATTGCGCCAGAACGTGCCCAGCGTGCCCGCATACACCAGGCCTTCGACGGCATAGACGCACTCGCCCAGCGTGATCACCGGCTTGCCGTGGTGCAGCGCCTGCAGCCCCGTGGTGCTGTTGACCGTGACCACGCCGCGGGTGTGTTTCAGCAGCGTCGGCATGTGCAGGTCGTGCACGTAGCGCACGCGGTCGGCAATGTTCAGCTGCGTGGCCCGGGCATCGATGTGCACGGCGAAGTTGCGGTAGGCGCGGTCCATCGGGTGGTGCTTGATGACGAGCCAGTCCGAGGGGTCGGCGTGGGCTGCGAACGAGGTCATGACGTCGTCGATGCCGGCCTCCATGCTGGGGTAGTTCGAGTGCATCAGGATCTGGCTGTCGTTGTGCACTTGCAGCGGCAGCAGGTACCAGCGGCCTGTGCGTTGCGGCGCCACCAGCTCGCGCAACACGGCGTGGTCGTGCCACATGTTGCGCAGCTTGCGCCAGCCACCACGGACCCACTTGGCAGTCTCGGCCAGCGGGTCCAGCGGTCGGTGGTAGGTGTCGTTCGGGTGCTGCCAGGCGCGCAAAGACTTGGCCAGCCCGTACGCTGCAGCGCAGGCTGCCGTGCGCCAGAAGGTCTGCCCGGCGGGCACCGGGCGGCGCGTGGGCGGCAGCGCTGAAGCGGGAATGGCGTCGTAAGGCGCACGTTCGCGGGGCAACGGCGAATGTGCATTCACGCCACCGATCTCCAGCGTCACGTGGTTCGGCCGCACATAGCCTTCCTCGAAGACGAACAGCTGCACGCCCAGCCGCCTGGCGATGTCCGGCACCGGCTGGTGCACTGGGCGTGACTGGCCGAAGAGCACGATGGCGTCGATGTGGTTGTCGACGATGTAACGGCGCAGCCAGGCCGGCCAGTCGGCGTGCGGGCCCTGGTAGGTGACGGCATCGGCGCTGCGGAAGAAGAGCCGGTCGCCGCCGTTGAAGTTGACCTTGAACACCTGCTGGCCGTACTGGCGCAACTGCGTGGCGAGCTTGGCGAAGAACGGGCCCATCGGCCCTTGCAGCAGCAGCGTGCGGCGGTGCGCCAGCAAGGTGGTGAACGACAGTGGATGCGGCATGCCCAGGCTCTGCTGCCGCGCGGTCAGAAGCTGTGAGCCACGCCGAGCGTGGCAATCCCGTACCGCCGGCGGTGCTGGGTGGCGGTCAACGAGTTGTACATGAGCGGGACCTCACCGACGAACTGGTGCGCCAAGACCTGTGCCCGCAGGAAGACCAGGGACGACGGCAACAGCCGGTAGCCGACGTCCAGCACACCCACGGTGTTGCTGCGGAACACCTTGCCGCCGCGCTGCTGCACGATGTCGTCGACCGAACCGCGGTCGATCTGCATGGCCTGCAGGCCAGCGCGCAGGCGCCAGTCGCCGGGCTGCCAGCCGAGGTTGGCGCCCAGTTGCAGGCTGGTGGCCGTGTAGCGGGCTTCCTTGGCGACGTCGATGCCGTACACCGATGCCGGTGTGGACACGCGGATGGTCGAGCCGTTGTTCTCGCACACGGCAACCACCTTGCCACCTTCGAAGCTGACATCGAACTGGCAGCCGTCCTTGCTCCTGGTCGTGGCACGCACGGCGTCGAAGTCGACCTGGCTGCGGCCGGCGCCGGCAAATGCCGACAGCGTCAGTGCCGGCGCGAGGCGCATCGAAGCCACCAGATCGAGCTGCAATTGCAGGTCGCGCGGGTTGGTGACCTGGGCGCTGGTGAAGGTGACGCCCTGCACGCGGGTACTGGTGGTTCTGCGCAGCAGGGGCGTGTGGCTGCCGAAAGCGCCTGCGCGCAGCGCCAGGGCGCGTTCGCCGTTGGCGGACGTCAGCATCTGCCACTGGCCAGCGAGCTGCCAGGTGGTGACGTCGGCCAATGTGCTGACGTAGGCGATATTGCGCTTCCACACGGCGCCCTCCAGGCGCAGCGTTGGCGTGGCAGCGACGCCCACCTGCAGGTGGCCGCCGCTGTAGTCACCCGACGGGCCGTCGCTTCCGTCAGCGCGCCGGGGCCGCATGCCCAGCACGTCCAGTTGCCTGTTGGCTGCGTCGTAGCCGATTTCGACCGCCCACCGCGTGGCGGCCGTTGGCGGCAACGCACTCACCAGCGCGTCCAATGGCGCAGCGCGTAGGTCAGCGCCGGCGGCCCCGGCGAGGGCCGCCACGGCAAAGAAGCTCAGTCGCATGGCCGGTCACTGCACCGTGACGATGCCCGTGAAGCCCGCACCCGTCACTGATTTGCTGGTGTTGGTCATCCGCACCGTCTGGTTGGTGAAGGCGCTGGAATCGGACTTGCGGATGTTGACCTTGTCGATCACCACCTTGATATCGAACGAGCCCGTGATGGCAAGGAAGCGCTCTGCCGTGGTGCGGGCGCTGGCATCGGTGTTGGTCAGCACCTTCCTCACCATGTTGTCGTAGTTCAGCGTGAAGCCGTTGTTCGTCACGCGGATCGGCGAGAAGCTCAGGTCAGCGATGGTCAGGTTGACCTCGGTGCCGTTGGTCGTGTAGCCGTAGACGTAGACCTTGGCAGTGGGCGGAACGGCCACCTGCAGCTGGCCTTGTGCGTCCAGTTTCATGGAGACTTCGTCGATCATCAGCTGTAGCTTGCGGCCTTCGCCGCCGCGCTCGACCAGTTCCAGTGCGACGCTGCTGACCGACTCTGACGCCGGGTTGCCGACCACACGCAAGTCGATGCCGATGGTGTCGAGGCCGGATAGCGTGGCACCGGTGCTCAGGTCAGACAGCCGGGCGACGACACCGTTCAGCGTCAGGCTGTCGTTGGACAGCGCCCAGTGGTTGGTGGTGGCGCCCACGTCCAGCGGCTGGCGCGCGGGGTTCTGGAGAGTGCGGGTCAGCGACGCCAGCGCCGTCAGGTCGGTGGTGGTGGACTTGGTGAACATCTGCGCTTCTGCGGCCAGCGCGTTGACGGTGGCGTCTGCAGCGGCTTCGGCGTCGGAGGCGCTGAGGTTCATCCTGAGAATGTCGGGCAGGCCCCTGACGATGGCCGACAGCATCGTGGAATTGATGTCGCCGGCCGCGCTGATGAAAGTGCTGCCGCTCGCCTGGGTTGCCAGGCTCTTGGCAAAGTCGCTGACCACACGCGCGTAAACGGCCTTCAGGTTGGTTTCGCCGCTCTTGCTGGCGCTGAGGCGCGAGATGCTGTCCAGCATCTGATGCACGGCCAACGTCTTCTTGAAGAGGTCGATGTTCTGGCCGTTGGCCACGTCGATCTTGGTGATGTCGGTTCCCGCCGGCTGGCCCAACAATTCAGCCAGTTGGGCGACGGTCAATCCGCTGCCCACCAGCAGAGTGGTCAGCGGCGTCATGACGGTGCTGCCCACCGGCGCCATGAGCTGGCCGTCGAACGGGAAGCCGGTGTCGGTGTTGGTGCCTCCTGAGCCGACCAGGTCGCTGCTGCAACCGGCGGCGAGTTCATAAGCGCCGACCGGGTCGGTGGTGGCGCTGACCTCGCCGCTGTCGAAGCTGCCATTGCCGTTGCTGTCACAGAAGACGGTCGCGCCGCTGACATAGCCGTCGATCATCACGCCCCTGACTGCAGTGGGCACCACCACCGGGAGTGGCCCACCATTGGGCTCGGGCGCGCCTGAACCGCCGCCTCCGCAAGCAGTCAGCGCTGCGCTTGCAGCCAGGGCCAGGAACAGTTTATTGGTCGGGGGCATGTTGGTGTCCGATTGTTTGGTGGGTGTCTGTCGGTCTGCGAGCGCGAGCGCCTCGATGGGCCGCTGCGCAGCTGTCAATGGAGACAATGAAACCTTATCGGCAGCGGGCGCAGGAGCCTGAGCACTTTTTTTACGTTGCCGCAGACCGACACACGGCCAAAGCCGCAGAACGAAGCAAAGTCATCACAGCCCCTTGCATCCTTCTCCCCAGATGGCGCCAGCGCCAAGGCCTCGAAAACGGCAGTGAAGCCAGATCCCGGCCGGGCCCACGGCACCGGCGCTTGGGGGTCTTGCTGCAAATCGCACAGGCAGTGCGCGGCATGTCGCCGTGCAGCCAGACCTCGAACTGGAAGCAGCTCAGGCGGCGCCACGTGCGGCGAAGGCAGTCATGACCGGCCTGCGCGCCGGCACCACATGCCGGGCAAGACAGGGATGCGCCAGCTCGACGGGCTACGCTGGCTCGAAGGCCTGGTGGCCCGGGCCCCGAAGGCCGGCAACTCGGTCGCGGCCTGGTTGAACCCGACGCTGGCCAGCCACTTGAGGCCGCCGACATCTTCACGCTCGCCCAGCTGGTCGAGCGCATCAACGGTGTCGGCCAGCGGTGGCATGCCGGGATCAAGGCGATGGGGGAGGGCAAGGCACTGCGCCTCGTCGATTGGCTGCAGGAGCCAGGCTGCGCCTGTCAGAGGTGGTGGCCGCCACGGTCGACGACCTGCAGTGGCTGGAGTACCCGGCAGATGCGGACAGCGAGCCGATGCAGGGCTGGCTGCTGCGGGTCATCGGCAAGGGGCAGAAGGGGCGCGGGGTGCCGCTGCCGGTGGATGTGGTGGGCGAACTGGCCAGGCCAGGTACCTCGCATCACGCAGACTGGGTACCGGTCCGGAAGACCTCGGCAACCAGGGCGCGCATTTGTTGGGCAAGGCCAGCGACGCGGCCGGGCGCGCGCCGGGGCTCAACATCGGAAAACTGATCGATGCTCGGCAGGGGATTGCCGCGACAACCCGCTACGATCAGATCAAGCGCTTCTACGAAGACTGCGCAGGTGACCTGCGCGGGCAGGGCGATGCGAAGGGCGCCGAACGCTTCAGCCATGCCAGCACGCACTGGATGCGCCACGCGCATGCAAGCCACGCGATCGCCAGTGGCATGCCCATCGACACTGCCCAGCAGAACCTGGGGCACGCGTCGCTGGCCACCACCACCGCGTACGTGACCACCGAAAAGCGCCGGCAGATGCGGGCCGTCGAGTCGTTCTGGCGCAAGTAGGCCCGCGCCATCAGACAAGGTCAGCGCATGCCTGCCATCTCCATGGGCAAACTCGGCAAGGCGTTTTTCGTGTCGAGGGCCCGGGCTTCAAGGATCGGGAGCGGTTGGCCGAAGAAGTCGGCGCCCAGCAGACAAACCTGATTTTCTCGGTGCTCGCCTGGCAACGCTTTGGCGCCACCTTGGCGCAGATCGAGGCGGTGTTGAACGATCACCCCAAGCAGCTTTTGCCGGCCTATGTCTTCGACAAATTCAAGGATTCACCGGCTCATAAGAAAACGCAGGGCCGCTCCAAAGTTTTCTCTCGCCCCTCGGGCGGGCCTGCTGCGCAGCGGCAGGTTTGGGGGCGTTCTCAGGCATTTTGGACATTCGGGCCGAGGCTGAGAACATGGCCAAGCTGCTGGCGCGCGGTCAAGGCGGGTCAGTCATTCGCCGCGAACCGCGCGGCCGTGCGTGCTGGCGCCGACACTGGATTGAGCCACCTGGGCGGCATGTGCCGACTTTCCGCTGCGCCGGTTAAATTGCTCTTGGAGGCGTATCGCGCCTGGCTGGACAGGTCTGCACCAACTGTCCTGATTTGACATGACGCGCAACCTGACTCATCCCATGAACGAACCGACGCGTGCACTGGTTCGTATTGCCACGCTTGAGCTCGTGGTCAGGCTCATCCATCGCACCCAGTTAGGTACGAACATGGCCTCCGAATCCGTTTGATCGCCCCATCTTTCGATGCTTTTCACCGCAGTTGCCGGGGCGCAACCATCTGGACTGCAAAGGTGCCGGTCACCAGACAGCTAGCTGGGCCGCAGCAAGACAACATAGGACACGCTCGCCAAAGAGCGGCCTGAACCGCCGACGAATTCTTCAAAGCGGGCTCCGTCCGAAAAAACCTGTGCCACGCAAAAGTCACCGCAAAACCGCCATTGATTGGCGGCTTTTTTGATGAATACCGGAAGTGGGTCGCGCTGCAACGTGAGTAGCCTGCTGGCAGGAGCGGTTTGAGGACCCTGGCCGCATAAAACCACGGTGGGTGCTGCCGGACTAAAACTTAAAGTCAAGCAGGCGGCAACCAGCTTGCCACCAACGTTTGGCAGGCAAGACACCTTGCTACCACCCAGAACGCGATGAATCTCACTTCTGGAATAGCATTCGCCGATACGGAACGTGGCTGCCAAAAGCTCGATTTCGATTTGGTTCTGCCCGGCGACTGAAGGACTAATCTTGGCTAACCTTGTGGTCTTCGCGCTTTGCATCCGCCATGGCCACCGGTTCCAATTCCTCGGCCGAGCGGTTGAGATGAATAAATAACCCCCACGCGGCCAGCAACACGCCGACTGCAAACAGCAGGCTGGCGGCATACATCAGCTGAACTGGATCTTCATGCGCTTTGAAGGTTGCGACCAAGATTTCAACGGCCAGCGCGACCACGATGACCACCAGGAACCGTGACAAGAAGCGGCGAACCCGGGTCGGAGCGCTGATGTCAGCGTCGCGAATGACCTCTTCTTCAATGATCGTTTCGGCAATTTGCAAAGCAGCGACCGCGACTGCCAACAATCCTACCGCCTCGATCACTGCCTGCGCTGCAGCCCGGTCCCAAGCGCCTGCGATGGCCAACCATCCCATACGGGCGGAAATCGCAATCAGCATGAGCGCGGCGCCGGCAAACAGCAGGGCTGTCAGGCCGTGCACGAATCCGAACATGCGTAAGAGTGCTTTCATACAGCTGATATGGCACCGAGGTCCAGATGGTTAATTAATGCGAATGAACTTGCCGACTTTGAAATCTTTGCAGGATTCACAAAATATCTGGAGTGAGGAACTTCAACGCAGCCATTTCACCCGTTAATCCATTACCGGCGGTAAATTCTTGGAGGCGGCTCCGCCTAGAAATAAATTTTTGATGCGAAGATCATCGCGCATCTGTCAAAATTTGGCGCCGTTTTTTATGACAAGCGAAAAACTATCGCTTTGCAACGAAAGCACTCTGCCTGTAGCAGTAGTTTTAGGGCCTTGACCGCATAAACCAATGGTGGTTTCGCTAGACTAAATCGCAAGGCCAAGAAAATCGCGAACAGCCTGCTACCAACGTTTCGCAGACAGGACCCCTTCCTATATCTGCGAAAGCAATGGACCTCATGCTGTGGATAGCACTCACCGTCCCTGAATATGGTCGGCAACAGCGCCAAGGTGATTTGCCTCTGCAAGGCCACTGAAGTCTGCGAACTGACAAACCATATAGATTTTGTGCTTGGATAATCAACTATACCGAGGTTAGCCCGTACCGCACTTGTTGGCGCACACCGACCCCAAGATTAACCGACCTGGATCACCAGTTCATTGGTGATTCAAGTCGCAATGGCAGCAGTGGTTCGGCAAGAAATCAGCCTTGATAGCCCCGGCCTGATGGGATTTAGGCTGATACAGGGCGGGGGTAGATAAATCCCCCCGATATTCTCGTTTTGCCTTCTTGGCTACTCTCTATTAATTTTTGGCAACATAGTGACCGTCATCACCACGCGGATGCTTGTCATTTTGAGATGCATTGCTGCTTCCGTTTGTGTTGTTGCCAACCGTGTAACGCCTATCAATTTCACCAGCTTTTGTCAAATGCTCATTCGCATTCGCGTGGCTTTGCGAGGCTTTTGAGTCATCACCGTTTCGGGTATGCGTAGCAGTTTCTTTACGATGAATCGACGCTTGATCGTAATGGCCAGCAGAAATTGCCTGGTCATTCGACTCCTTATAGCGATGATCAATCTCGCCTGCTTTCGTCAAATGCTCGGTCGCTTTGGCGTTACTCTCATTCGCTTTGGAATGGTTGCCCATCTGGCGATGCGAAGCAGCATCTTTGCGGTGGCTTGCCACCTGCGCATAATGATGCGCAGCAGTGTCGTGGTCACGTGCTGCTGTGTAACGTTGGTCAATTTCCCCAGCTTTTGTGTAGTGCACTTCTGCATCGCCACCACTTTGATTACCTTTGTCAAGGTTGCCGGAATCTACATGACCAGCCGCCTCTTTGTGCAGCTTTGCAGCTGAGTCAAGGTGGTTTGCCATCATCTTGTGATGCTCGGAAGAATAATTCTTTGATGCCGGCGCATCGGTGGGATTGACTGTAGCAGTATTACCAGTATCAGCTTTTTGGTTCAACATAAATTGACATTGAAGTAAAGTGAATGAATACCCAATTGAGTCCGATACAGACTCCGACGCAGGCTACGTCCGATCCATCCTTTGTACTGTGCGTTCACCCACATTGGGTTGGTTTTCAAGACGGGGCGCAGGGCAAAACTCAGGCTGGCGCAAGCGTATTCGCCTTGCCCGATTTGATTGCGGCGCCGATGGAACTCAAAGTCGACTAACCCAAGGCCTGTGTAAGCAATGCTGGTGCACATAGCCGACACATCGATGGGGGTTTGCGCGTTGACGTCCTTAAGCAAAGACGTAGAGATGCAAACACTCTTGCCGGCGCGAGCTTGCGTTCCCCAGTTGGACGGGCATGCGCGGGACTATTCGCATCCACGGCTAAGAGAGCCGCCGCCTGTCAGACAATTCGAAGTACTTGCTCGGAACGGACATGGCCAGTTCGCGAAGCTGCGATATGGGCTCTCCGGTAATACTATGCAGCCCCAGCACCCTCATCGACGTTCAGCCGGTCATCGATATCAGCGAGACCTTCAACTGCGCTGTGTCTCACGCAAACCCGTGGCTGTCCGAACATAGGATAAGACGACTACTGCGATATACAAGCGGTATTGGGCGGGGACTGTGGCCCATTGACTCTCAACCCACCTTGCTTTTGGCTCCCAATTTCAGTTACGGCGGTCTTTATAACCACTCGGTAAGTCGGAAGGCGCACAAGCGATGATGGTTTCATCATTGGGTTCGCAGTGCTCAACGAAACTAAGTGACGCAAATTCATCAATGACGAGATAGGGAAATGTTGGGCCGGCATCGCGCCATGTGCGCATCTGATCAAGATGATCATTCTGGAAGCATACAGTTTTCTGCGGATCGTCACCAATCCATTTGGGGAAGAAGATGACACCATGCACCTTGCGTTCCGCCAAATTCATGGCAACGCTCACAGCCGTGCCTGTCGGCTCGTCCCAGGATATTTTGTAAACATCGGCTGCCAGGCGCACAATATGCGCAATTTGGTCGCGTACCCAACGTCCACCGACCATTCCGCTGTGGATGCGGTAATCGATGGTGCGGTCATTCTTCACATACAGCTCGTATTGCCAGCCATTATCATAAGTGTAGATGACATGTGTTCCGGTAAAGCCATGCAATTCTTCTGGCTTGGTGGATTGGAATGGATCAGACATATAACTATTTCCTTTTGCATCAATCACTGCATGTGTTTTGGAGTCGGGAGCCATTTGGCTTTTACCAAAATTCAGCCCGGGCTTGATATCGCATAACTTTCAGCCGGCCAACATTCCTGTCACCGAACTAGCCATATTGACATTGGGCAAGTCAACTAGCACCACAGCGGGCTTGGAGATGGCTTCAAGTCCCGTGCATAGATGCTTGATTACTCGGCTGATTGGCAGCTTTACGGAGAAGCAGAGAATGGGCGAACAAAGTCCTATTTCAAGATTTTTGCCGCGGTTCTGTGTTCAGTTTTGGCAGCTTTCTTGAAATCCTCGGCGCTGGGCGCGTCCTTGGTGCCTGGCTTGTTCATATGTTCGCCACTGCCGTTGGCAATGCGTTCTTTTTTGGCCTGAATGTTCGCGTAAAGGCCGGGTTTTTTAGCGGTCATGAGATGCTCCTAATTTGAGTCGCAAGCAGCCCATCTAACAATCTGCGGCCAGTCACGCATTGAACATTGCACCCCACAGGCGCGTCTGTGTGCCACCGCACCCCCAGCCGACGATGACCCGATTGCAGCAAGCGCAGTGCGGCGGCGCCTCTTGCGCGGGGGCATCCATTGCGGTACCTTGATGACGATGAAGCTTTCCGCTACCCCGAAATCCGTCGACATGCCCGAGGGCTTGCGTTACGTGAGCGATCAAATGCCTGGCTTTACCCGCACAAAGCGCGGTCAAGGTTTTGTTTATCGAAAGGCCAACGGCCAACAGTTGCGAGACGTCAAACAAATTGCACGAATCCAGCAACTGGCGATTCCGCCAGCCTATACCGCAGTGTGGATTTGCGCATACCCGCAAGGCCATATTCAAGCCACGGGGCGTGATGTGCGGGGCCGCAAACAGTACCGCTACCATGCTGATTGGCGACTTGCCAAAAGCGAAACCAAGTTTGACCGCTTGCCGGAATTTGGTGCTGCGCTGCCCATTATTCGAGCCAAGGTCAAACGCGACCTCGCAGCTCATATGGGTGCTGACGTCCATCGGGATACCGTTGTAGCCGCGATAGTGCGCTTGCTCGACACCACCTTGGTGCGGGTGGGCAATCATGAATACGCCCGAAGCAACGGCTCTTTTGGCTTGACCACACTGCGCAAACGCCATGTCGAGGTTCAAGGTAGCACATTGCGCCTGCGCTTTCGCGGCAAAAGCGGGGTCCGGCAGGATGTAACGCTTGAGGACCCGCGCATCGCACGCACCGTACGCCGCTGCCAAGATTTGCCCGGGCAGGAATTGTTCCACTATGTCGGTGATGAAGGTGAGGTGCATAGCGTCGGCTCAACGGATGTCAACACTTACCTGGAGTCAGCTTGCAGAGGAAAATTTACCGCCAAAGACTTCCGTACCTGGCACGGTAGCGTGCTGGCTTTGCAGCTGTGGCGCAATCTTGGCGAAGCGGAGCAGCTGCAGCCTACAGCAGCCCAGGCAAACCGGCTGCTGGCTGAAGTAGCTGACCACCTCGGCAACACATTGGCCGTATGCCGAAAATCGTACGTGCATCCGCGCGTGTTGGCGTTGCTTGCGGGAGAACCTGACAATAGCAAAACGGCAGCCGGCACCATCAAGCAAAAGGCAGGGTTAACGGCGAGCGAACAAAATTTTTTAGCGCTGTTGGCGGGCAGCAGTTAACTTGCAAATGCACAAAGAGAAAATAAGCCTGGCCTTGGGCCTCCGGCCCCATGGCGCCGAAATCGGGGCCTGAATCTTCAAACATCATGTGATGTGTTTGCTTTCGCTGTGAGCGCCCATTTCCGTCATTACTCGACTCCGATCCCCTCGGGCGACCTCGTCCGCTCCAGCGTGATCCTGGCGCACAGCCAGGACGGACAACGCTTGAACAGCAAGCGCTGGGGCCCGTTGTGGACAATCTGCCCTCGCGACCAGAATGCGGCCGCGCTCAGGGGTCCCCTAGCGGAATCGAGGTTCATCTGGCCAGTCGACAGGATCGAAGCGTGCGGTTGAGTGAAGCTGCGCAGCGGCGGGGCTCGGCGCAGCCTTCAGTCGAACCAGAGCGGCCCGACCGGCCAGACAGGCGTTCCGCCGATCGGCCATCCTCCAAGGGCATGGGCTGGCGGCCCTTGCTGGTGCTGGTGGTGCTGTCCGCCATCGCGGCCACGACGGCGCTGTTCAGTCAGCAACTGACCCTCTCTCGCGCGGCCAATGCCGTGCCGGGCGAAGGCTTCTACTGGTCTGTTGCCCAGTACCAGATCGCGCACCACAGGCTGAAGCAGGAGTTGCGTGCCGTGGCGGCCGGCGAGCCGGTCAACGCGCAGGAACTGAGCCGGCGGGCCGCCGTGGTGGCATCACGGGGCAGCATCCTCAGCGAGCCCTCTGAGATCAAGAGCCTGCTCAATGGCGTCCCAGGCTATGCCGAAGCGACACACCGCGTTGCCGAGCTTCAGCGCCGGGCTGTGCCGATCCTTGAGACGAAGCCGTTTGGCCAGGCGGAGGCAACCGCTGTACTTGGCCTATTCCAGGCTGCAGGCGACGAAGAGCTTCTGAGCCAGCTCGCCAGCGATGTTCGCCTGGCCGAGATCACGGCCATGGACGACATGACGCAGACGTTGACCAGGCGAATCTGGTGGGCATGGGGAGGCTTTGCTTTTTGCTGGTTTGCGCTGGCGCTGTGGCTGTTTTATGCGATCCGGTCGCGGCGCCGCTACAGGGCGGCGGCACATGATCGAAAGCGGGCTGTCGAGGCCATGGAGCTTGCCAACGCGTCCAAGCGCAAGTTCCTGAGCATGGTGAACCACGAAGTTCGTTCGCCGCTGCAGAGCATCGTTGCCTCGGCGGAGTTTCTCGCCATGAAGGACAGCCGGGCCGATAGCGCCGGCGCGATCCGCCGCATCAGACATGCTGTCACCGTCCTGCAGGGACAGCTGCGCGACCTGCTCACCATCGCGCGCGGTGACGCAGCGGCGTTGCCCACACAGGTTGAGACTTTCGAGCTCAGCGAGCTGGTCCAGGATGTCTGCGCCGGCCTGGAAGAAGCAGCCCTTGCCAAGGGGCTCGCGTTTCACATCGCGTTTCTTTCGCCGCCTGTGACGGTCAGCGCCGACCCGATCCGCATTGCGCAGGTCTTGCGAAACCTCGTCGAGAACTCCGTGCGCTACACCAGCGCGGGCCACGTCCGGGTTCGCGTTGAACCCTTCGTCAGCCAGGCCAGTGCTGCTGGCGCTGCAGCATCGACGCCAGAGACGCATCGCGCTGGCGCCTCTGACCCCGCTTCACCGAGCGGCCTGATCCGCTTTGTCGTTCATGACACCGGGCCAGGTCTGCCCCATGCTGCGCTGGAGCGGCTGAGAAGTGCAGCGGTGCCGTTTGCGTCGAGTGACGACGGCACAGGAATCGGCCTGTTCGTGATCCGGGATGTTCTGCAGCAGCTGGGTGGTCGCATTGACGTGCAATCCCGCGACGCTGCAGACCCTGATGGGCAGGGCACCACGTTCACCGTATGCATCCCGGCACAGCAGGTGACGCGCAGTTTGCCGGAGGACGACCTGTTCGAGGGCAGTGAGGCGCTGAATGTCTTGGTCGTGGATGACCTGGCCGATGTGCGGGAGTCGCTTGCCGAAGTGACGCGCCGGCTGGGCCACGCTTGCCATGTTGCCGGGTCTGCGGCCGAAGCCGGTCCGCTGCTCGCCAGCACACACTTCGACGTGGCGCTGATCGATCTGGAGATGCCGGGCACGGATGGCCTGGCACTGGCAACCGAGATCCGTGAAGGCGGCGGGCCGAGCAGCGGCGCCATGCTGATCCTCATCAGCGCCGCAGAGAACCAGGCTGCCGGCCAGGTCTGGCCGTTCGACGGGTTCCTGCAGAAGCCGATCGACGGCCAGGCCCTGGCGCGGCTCATCGGCTCGCCAGCCTAGCCACCGTTGCCGGCACCCGGGACAGTTGCCCCGGTGGCTTGCGAAGCCCTGGCCGCGCACAGCGCCCGCCACCGAACACCTGCCCCGCCGTCAAGCACGCGCGGTGGCGATCTCCCCCAATCGGGTCGTGTACCGCGGCGAGCGCCGTTGCTGCTTGCCAGCGTGCTGACCATTGCGTGGCTGATGCTGGGCGCTTGCCACCTGCACTGCGCCGCGCCCGAACCGCTGATTCAGGGTGTCGATGGCCTCCATCAGGCGTGACGGCTCTGCGCTGTCTGCCACCTCGCCCGTGCCGAACAGATCGAGCTCACCTTGCTGCTGCCCTTGTGGGCGCAGGTCGACCAACATCACACCCGCCTTCGCATATTCGAACCCGGGTCGGTACATCTGCTGAACTGCGTGAACCGCCATCGCAACGATGACCCGGGTGTCCGCGCTGGCGCGTACCAGGGGGAGGGTGACGCTCTGGCTGTGCTGCCTGTCGTCGCGGCGATAGGGGCTGGTGGTGATGAACACATGCACGGCGCACGCAGCGGCCTGCTGTTGCCGGGCTTTCTCCGCAACGCGGGAGGCGAACTGGCTCACCACTTCGATGAGGCTTGCCAGCGTCGTGACCGGCTCGCCAAACGAGCGTGAGCACATCATCTGCTGCTGGGCCGCAGGCTCGTGATCGACGTCCAAGCAGGCTGTCCCGCGCAGTTCGAGCAGCGTCTTCTCCAGCACCACGCTGAACTGCGCGCGCAGGGTGGCCACGTCTGCCCGGACCAGATCATGAACGGTACGGATGCCGCCCTCGTTCAAGCGCGCAGAGAGTTTGCGTCCGATGCCCCAGACGTCGCCGACATCGCTGGCAGTGAACACCGCATCCAGCGCCGCACTGTCGAGCGCGCCGAGGTTGCAGACCTGCGCGTGGCACGCGTCGTACCGCCCTGGCTTGCGGTCGGCCATCTTGGCCACGTGGTTGGCCAGCTTGGCCAGGGTCTTGGTCGGGCCGAATCCGATGCTGGTGGGCAGCCCCGTCCACTGCAGCACCCGGGCACGAATCTCCCGCCCCACAGCCACCATATCCCCCGGCACGCCCGCAAAGTCCAGAAAGCATTCGTCGATGCTGTAGACCTCCTGGCGCGGCGCGTACTGCGCCACCAGCGTCATCATCCGGCTGGACATGTCGCCGTAGAGCTCGAAGTTGGCCGACAAGGCCACCAGGCCGGCCTCTCGCTCGAGGTGGCGCACCTGGAACCAGGGCTGCGCCATCTTCACGCCCAGGTCCTTGGCTTCGTTGCTGCGTGCAACGCAGGCGCTGTCGTTGTTCGACAGAACCACCACCGGCTTGCCGATGAGCGACGGCCGGAAGACCCGCTCGCAGCTGACATACATGTTGTTGACGTCCACCAGCGCAAACATGGTGCGCTCCAGGTTCGGCCCCATCAGACGGGCATGGACTTGATGACCTGCGTCACGACGCCCCAGACCTGGAAGTCGGTGCCTTCGTGCGACGGACTGTCGGTGGTGCCGGTGGTGGCGGTGGCCTGCACACCGGGCACCCTCAGACAAAGATCGCGGCCCTGCCTGAAGAGCTGCCGGCAGACGAACTCGTCGCCGACCACGGCGATCACGACATGGCCGTGGGCGGGCGGGATGGCGCGGTCGATAAGCAACAGATCGCCGGCATCGATGCCGGTCTCGCGCATCGCATCGCCTGCGACGCGCATCAAGAAGGTGGCCTGGGGATGGCGCACCAGGATGTCGTTCAAGTCCAGCCGGGTGACCCCGGTGTCACCGGAGGGCGAACCGAACCCGATCGCCACGCTGGCCCTGGTTGTTTCGGTGTTGGCGCCTGGATCCCTGCCAACACGCACGAGGCCGGGCAGATCAGACGGGTGACTGGACATCCGTACAGTATAGGTTCTGACCGAACACCCGCCCATGCCGGCCCATCCGAGATCGGAGCATTGCGCCTGGATCCCTGGGCGCCAGCGCTTGCCGGGGCAACAACAACGCGCCGGGCTGCCGCCATCGCGGCAGGGCCCGCCTTGCTCAGCGCGCCTGATCCAGCGGGATCAGGATCCTGAGGTGGCGACCGGTCAGGTCGGCATCGTGAAGCCAATCTGGTCTAGCGTGTCGGCCACCAGTTCGAGCCGCATCAAGGGGCTCTCGAGCGCCAGAAAGCGGCATTTCAACTCCGGCTGCAGGGGCAAAATCTCGCACCAGCGATTGGCGAGCCAGCCGCAATCGTCCCAACGGTAGGGTTTCAAGAACGGCATCTCGAAGCCAGCTTGTTCGCTTTGCTGGAGCTTCAATTCGATGTTGCGCACAAGGCCTTGAAAGGCCTCTCGCGTGAAGGTCAGATCCTCGGGCACGGGCAGTTCGGCATCGTCGGCAAGCAACTCCACATCGGCGACCCAGAGGCCGTGCTTGAGTTGCTCGCTGCGCTGAACCCGAAAACGTTGAGCACCGACGCAGTCGATCACCATGAGTCCCGGCTGGGGGCGCTCAAATTTCGTGATGCGCGCAAGCGAGCCAACGGGCGCGAACGCTTCGCGGGCGAAGCCATCGCCAGATGCTTGACCGTCGGCGGTGCTGCTCTGCCGGCGCCGGGTGTCTGTGCCTTCGGTCAGGCAGACCACGCCGAATGGCTCGCCGGCCTTGTGGCGGCTGCCGATCATGTCGAGGTAGCGCACCTCGAATATACGCAGTGGCAAGGACCCGCCAGGGAAAAGCGGGGTCTGCAGCGGGAACAGCGGCAACGCCATGATCGTCGTCGGAGTCGCAGAAGGTGTCGTCATGCATCAATCGTAGAGCAAGGCCCTTCCTGATTCGAAACGAAGCTAAGTCTGGCTCACTTGGTGAGCTACCCAGGCCGTAAGCTGGATGCGTCCAACCAAGGAGCGCAAGCCATGGCCTACAACCCGATCCAGTTCCAACGAGGCATGTCGATGCCCGAGTTCCT
>JARXAJ010000003.1 GCA_029865965.1 Aquabacterium sp. | reverse complement strand
CCCCGCGCCAGCGGCACCCTGGCTGCGCACTACGCGCCCCGCGCCCGCCTGCGGCTGCTGCCCACGGACGCGCTGGCCGCTGCGCTGGACAAACCAGCAACGTGGCCTGCGGGGCTGGCGGTATATTCCCGTCGGCCGGCGGGCGGCGCAGGTGCCTGCCTGTGGCAGGCGATGCCGGGGGACGCCGCAGCCGCCGCACAAGCGCTGTTTGCCGCACTGCGGCGCCTGGACGACGCTGGTGCGGCCGAGATCTGGGTCGAACAGCCGCCCGATGAACCGGCCTGGGAAGGGGTGCTCGACCGCCTGCGCCGGGCCGCCAGCGGCTGAACCACGAACCTGCACCTGCCCGAACCCTCTTGCCTTGTTGATGGACTGTTGATGACTCTTCTTCGTGATCTGCGCCACCGCGGCGCCCGAGTGCTGGCGCCGCTGGTGGCTGCGGCTGCGCTGTTGTCGGCCTGCGGCGGCGGCACCCAGCAGGTGCAATCGTTCGCGCCGGCACGTTTGCTGGTGCTGGGTGACGAGGCCAGCATGATCGTCAACGACGGCACGAACGACGGCTTCAAGTTCAGCATCAACGACCGCCGCGGCACCACCGCCGGCAAGTGCCTGGTGGCGCCCACGTTCGTGCAGCAACTGGCGTCGTTCTACGGCATGGTGTTTGCCGAATGCAACCCGACGGCGGCCACGCCCAGGGCGGTGATCCATGCCCGCCTGGGCGCCAGGGTCGACGACGCCACCTCCGGCATGCGTGCGCAACTGGCGGGCGTTGGCGGCCTGGCGGCCAGTGACATGGTGACGGTGATGATCGGCGCCAACGACATGATCGACCTTTACGAGCGCAAACGCGCCGGCACACTGACCGACGCCCAGGCCAGGGCCGAGGCGGTGCGCCTGGGCCGGGTGGCGGCGGGCCAGATCAACCAGATCCTGGGTGCAGGTGCGCGGGCGCTGGTGTTCACCATCCCCGACATGGGCAGGAGCCCGTATGCAGTCAACGCCAACAAGACCGACGCCGGCGCCGCCGCGCTGATCAGCGTGCTGTCGTCCACCTACAACGCGGCGCTGCGCCTGGGCATCGATTCCACCGACTACGACGGCCGCAACTATGGCCTGGTGTTGGCCGACGACATCATGGCCGCGATCGTGCGCTTCCCGGGGTCCTTCCTCGGCTCGCCGACCAATGTGGTGGACGCGGCCTGCCCCACCGTCAACGCCGACGCCTGCGCGCTCACCGACAGCACAGCCACCACCACGCTGGTGGCGGCTGCGGGGGCGCGCACCAACACCTACCTGTGGGCCAGCGACCGCCACATGGGCCCGGTGGCCCATGCGCAGATCGGCGCGCAGGCGGTGTCACGCGCGGCCAACAACCCGTTCTAGGCCAGGCCGGCGCGGGACAGACCGGCCGGTTGGGTGGTCAACAGCACCGGGTGGACTGGCGGCAGCGCGGGCATGAACCCGACACTACACTCGCGTCCCCCATGAAGCCGCCCATCCTGCTCGCCCTGGACACCGCCACCGACCGGCTGGCCGCCGGCCTGCTGGCGCCGGGCCTGCGCCTGGCGGTCAATGAGGCGGGCGGCGCGCTGGCATCGGCCCGGCTGATCCCGTTGCTGATGGGCCTGTTGCGCGGCGCGGGCCTGGCCATGCCGCAGGTGCAGGCGGTGGCCTTCGGGCGGGGGCCCGGCGCCTTCACCGGGCTGCGCACCGCCTGCGCGGTGGCCCAGGGCCTGGCCTTTGCGCATGACACGCCGGTGCTGCCGATCGACAGCCTGCTGATCGTGGCCGACGACGCCCGCCTGCAGGCCGATGCCGACAGCCGCGACGGCGACTGGTGGGTGGCGATGGACGCCCGCATGGACGAGGTGTATGCCGCCGCCTACCACCACGGCCCCGGCGGCTGGGTATGCATGGTGGCGCCGCAGCTCTACACCCTGGGCGCCCTGGGCGACGCCTGGCACGCAGCCCCGCCACGCTGCGTGGCCGGCAGTGCCATCAGCGCCTTCGGCGACCGCCTGCCATGGGGCCAGGCCCGGCTGTGGCCGCAGACCCAAGACCGCGCCGCCGCGCTGCTGCGCCTGGCCGAAGCCGCGTGGGCCAGCGGCGCCAGCGTGGCCGCTGACGCCGCCCTGCCGCTGTACCTGCGCGACAAGGTGGCCCAGACCACCGCCGAACGCCTGGCCGTGCGCACCGCCACGCTGGCGGGGGCACCTGCGGCATGACCGCCCTGCTGCCCAGCCGCCACGGCACGCCCACCGCCTGGCACCGGGCCATGGCCGCCAGCGATCTGGCCGGGGTGCTGGCGCTGGAACGGGCGGCCTACCCCTTCCCGTGGTCACAGGGCAACTTCATCGACTCACTGGCCGCCGGCTATCTGGCCTGGGTGCGGCATGACAGCCAGCTGCAACTGGTGGCCTACTGCGTGGCCCAGCCCGGCTATCAGGAGACACATCTGCTGAACCTGACCGTGGCACCGCCACAGCAGCGGCGCGGCCATGGCCGCGCCCTGTTGCTGGCACTGGCCGGCTGGGCACGTGCGCGCGGTGATGCGGCGCTGTGGCTCGAAGTGCGGCAGAGCAATGCCGGCGGCCGCGCCCTGTACGCCGGCGCCGGCTTTGCCGAGGTGGGGCTGCGCCGCGGCTATTACCCCGACGCGCAGCAGCAGCGTGAGGACGCGGTGGTGATGCGGCTGGCGCTGCGCGATGCCGCACCCGGAGCGGGCGATGCGCTGGACTGAGCGCCAGCAAACGCTGCTGCAGGCCATGGGCCTGCGGCTGTGGTCGCCGCCGGGCGATCCGGCCCTGCCGACGCCGGGCGCCAGCGCAGACCAAGCCGCAGCGCTGCCTTGGACAGCACCGGCCACGGCCCTGCCAGCCACCGCACCGACGACCGCACCCACAACCGCACCCATCACTGCACCCACAACCGTGCAGGCACCCCCAGCCACAACGTTGCGCCCGGCAGCGGCCCGGCCTGTTCCGGTGGTGGTTGCCGCGCCAGGGCAAGCCCCGGCGCCTGCGCCTGGCGTGGCCCCATCGCCCACCGACACGCTGGACTGGCCGGCCCTGCGCGCCGCCGTGGCCGGCTGCCGCGCCTGCGGCCTGTGCGACAGCCGCACGCAGACGGTTTTCGGCGTCGGCCACCCGCATGCGCATTGCATGGTGGTGGGCGAGGCCCCGGGCGAGCAGGAAGACGCCCGGGGCGAACCCTTCGTCGGCGCCGCCGGCCAGTTGCTCGACCGCATGCTGGCCGCGCTGGGCCTGAGCCGGGGCGACGGCGGCGCCCCAGGCCTGCCGGCGCAGCAGGTCTTCATCGCCAACGCCCTGAAATGCCGGCCGCCGCGCAACCGCAACCCGACACCGCAGGAGCTGGCCGCCTGCCGGCCCTTCCTGCAGCGCCAGGTGGCGCTGGTGCAGCCCCGGGTCATCCTGGCGATGGGCCGCTTCGCGGTGCAGTCGCTGCTGGACAGCGACGCGCCCATCGGCAAGCTGCGCGGCACGGTGCACCGCTGGCACGGCGTGCCGCTGGTCGTCACCTACCACCCGGCCTATCTGCTGCGCCAGCCGGCCGACAAGGCCAAGGCCTGGGACGACCTGTGCCTGGCGGCCGAGCTGCTGGCGCAGCCGCCCGGCCGCTGATCAACCGCCCTTGCCGGGATTGGCAGGCTTGCCAGGCTTGCCCTGCTTGACCGGCCGCGTCCAGCCGGCAATCGACACCTGCTTGCCGCGCGCCACCGTCAACTGACCGGCCGGCGTGTTCTTGCTGATGGTGCTGCCGCCACCCACGGTGCCGCCGTCGCCGATGGTGACCGGCGCGATCAGCACGCAGTTGCTGCCGATGTGCACATCGTTGCCGATCACCGTGCGGTGCTTGTTGGCGCCGTCGTAGTTGGCAGTGATGCTGCCGGCGCCGTAGTTCACCCGCTCGCCCACGGTGGCGTCGCCCAGGTAGGCCAGATGGTTGGCCTTGGCGCCCTTGGCCAGGCTGCTGTTCTTGACCTCGACAAAGTTGCCGATGTGCACCTCGTCGCCCAGATCGGCGCCGGGGCGCAGCCGGGCATAGGGGCCGACCAGCGCACCCGCGCCAATGCGGGCGCCTTCGATGTGGGTGAAGGGGTGGATGACCGTGCCGGCGCCGATCACCGCGTCGCGGATGACACAGTGCGCGCCGATGCGCACGTCGTCGCCCAGCGCCACAGCGCCCTCGAACACGCAGCCCACGTCGATCTCCACATCGCTGCCGGTGGTCAGCGTGCCGCGCAGGTCGAAGCGGGCGGGGTCGGCCAGGCGCACGCCGGCTTCCAGCAGCGCGTCGGCCTGGCGGCGCTGGAAGCGGCGCTCCAGGTCGGCCAGCTGCAGCGGGCTGTTGACGCCCAGCACCTCGGTCTCGTCAGCAGCCTGGCTGGCCACCACCGGCACGCCGTCGGCCACCGCCATGGCGACGATGTCGGTGAGGTAGAACTCGCGCTGGGCGTTGTCGTCGGTCAGCGCCATCACCCAGCGGCGCAGCAGCGCGGTGGGCGCGGCCATCATGCCGGTGTAGACCTCGCGGATCTGGCGCTGGGCCGGACTGGCGTCCTTGTGCTCGACGATGCCGAGCACGGCACCAGCGGTGCTTGCAGTTGCCGCGCCGCCGGCCGCCCCGCCGTCGCGCACGATGCGGCCGTAGCCGGTGGCGTCGGGCAGCACGATGGTCAGCAGCGCCAGGCGCGTGCCGCCGCAGGCGCTGGCCAGCGCACGGGCGGTGTCGGCGGCGATCAGCGGCACGTCGCCGTTGAGGATCAGCGTGGTGCTGCCGTCATCGGCATCGGCCAGGTGCGGCACCACCTGCTGCACCGCATGGCCGGTGCCGCGCTGCGGCATCTGGCGCACCGCCTGCGCCCCGCTGCCGGCAATGGCAGACTCCACCGCATCGGCTCCATGGCCGGTGATGACCCAGCAGCGGTGCGGGGGCAGCGCCGCGGTGGTGGCCAGCACATGGCCCAGCAAGGGACGGCCCGCCAGCGTGTGCAGCACCTTGGGGTGGCGGCTTTTCATGCGGGTGCCTTTGCCCGCAGCCATGATGACGATGTCCAATGCCATGAAGGTGCCCGTGTCGAACCGTTGGAAGGCCTGGATTATCGTTTTGCTGCTGCCCCTGCTCGGTGGCTGCAGTGCCCTGCGTCTGAGCTACGGCCAGGGGCCGCTGCTGGCCTACTGGTGGCTGGACAGCCAGATCGACTTCACCGACGACCAGGCACCCCGGATGCGCAGCGCCCTGGCCGACTGGTTTGCCTGGCACCGCAGCACCCAGCTGCCCGACTATGCGCAGGCCCTGGGTGAGCTGGCCGCCACCGTGGCCGGCCCGGTCAGCCCCGCCCAGGTGTGCAGCCAGATCGAGGCCTGGCAGCGCCGCGCCGAGCGCGCCTTCGACCGCGCCGTGCCCGCGCTGGCCGACCAGGTGCGCAGCCTCACGCCCGAGCAGATCACCCACCTGGAAAAGCGCCAGGCCGACCGCCAGCAGGAGATGGTGGCCGACGTCCTGCAGCCCGACCTGGCCGAGCGCCAGAAGGCCGCGCTGGCGCGCCGGATCGACCGCGCCGAAACGCTGTACGGCACCATCGACGACAGCCAGCGCCAGCTGCTGGCGGCCAGCCAGGCCACGTCGCCCTTCGATGCCGAGCGCTGGCTGGCCGAGCGCCGTGCGCGCACCGCCGACATGTTGCGCAACCTGCGGCAGTGGCAGGCCGAGCAGGCCGACACCGCCACGGTGCAGGCCGGGCTGCGCCGGCTGGTGGCCGACACCCTGCGCTCGCCCCGGGCCGACTACCGCGCCTACAGCCAGCGGCTGCTGCAGGCCAACTGCAGCCAGGCGGCGCAGCTGCACAACAGCACCAGCGCCAGCCAGCGCCAGCGCGCAGCCACCAAGCTGCTGGGCTGGCAGGCCGACATGCGCGCCCTGGCCGGCAGCCGCTGAGCCCCGGCCGATCGGCGCACAGCCGGCCTGCCGTGGCCGGGCCGCGCCAGCGCACAGCCAACCTGCAGGGGCGCGAGGCGCTGCCACCGACAATCCCGCCGATGCAGAGCTGGAGTCAACATGCGCGTGCGGTGGTGCGCCACCCTGAATTTGCCCGCGGCGGCCGCGAGATGGTGGGCGTGGCCCTGGGCATCGGCGCCTGGGGCATGGTCACCGGCATGGCCATGGTCAAGGGCGGGCTGGAACCCTGGGCTGCGGTGCTGATGTCGGTGACGGTGTTCGCCGGCACCGCCCAGCTGGCGGTGGCCCCGCTGATGGCCAGCGGCGCGCCGGTGTGGGTGGTGTGGGCCACGGCGCTGTGCCTGAACCTGCGCTTCGTCATCTTCAGCACCCAGTGGCGGCCCTATCTGCGGCATCTGCCGTTCAAGCGCCGGGCGCTGATGAGCTACTTCACCGCCGACCTGAACTATGTGCTGTTCATGCGCCGCTTCCCCGACCCGCAACCGGCGCCCGAGCAGATCCCGTACTTCTGGGGCGGGGTGCTGGTCAATGCCGGCAGCTGGCATGTGATGTCGCTGCTGGGCATCACCCTGGGCCACCACATCCCGCCTGAGTGGGGCCTGGGCTTTGCCGGCACGGTGGCGCTGCTGGCGATGACCTATTCGATGCTGGCCGACCGCGCCACCTGGTTGCCGGCCCTGGTGGCCGGCGCCGCCGCCGTGGCCGCCTACGCGCTGCCGCTGAAGCTGAACATGCTGGTGGCGATTGCCGCCGCCGTGGCGGTGGGCAGCATCATCGACCATGCGCGGCCGGCACGCAGGCCAACGCCATGAGGGCCGCTCCCAAGCCGGCCGTCAGCCCCCATGGGACAGACCGGCTGACCCGCCGGGCGAAGGGCTGACGACATGACCACCTGGGAGACCGTGCTCACCATCGCCGGCCTGGTGCTGATCACCATCGGCACCCGCGGCTTCTTCATCCTGCCAGACCGCGAACTGCCGATGCCCGAATGGCTGCGCGAGGGCCTGCGCTATGCCCCCATCGGCGCGCTGGTGGCGGTGATCGCGCCCGAGCTGGTGATGAGCCAGGGCCGGCTGATCGGCACCTGGATGGACGCCCGGCTGTTCGGCGCGACGGCCGCCACGGCCTGGTTCGTGTGGCGGCGCGACATGCTGGGCACCATCATCGTCGGCACCGGCGTGATGCTGATCTTCCGCCTGGGCCTGGGCTGGTGATCTGCCAAACTGGCGGACAGTGCCTGCTTCCAACCCACCCACTCCACCATCCCCACCATGCACATCCTCCGACTCGACCAGCTCGTGGCCCAGGGCAAGCTTGCCGGCCAGCGTGTCTTCATCCGTGCTGACCTGAACGTGCCCATGGAGTTCCCCCACGCTTCGCTGCCCCCCGAGGGGGCGCGGACCGGCTTAGGACGGCCCGGCACCGGTCTGGACGTTGCCGGCCACATCACCGAAGACACCCGCATCCGCGCCAGCGTGCCCGCCATCCAGATGGCGATGAAGGCCGGCGCCGCCGTGATGGTGACCAGCCACCTGGGCCGGCCGACCGAGGGTGAATTCAAGCCGGAAGACTCCCTCGCGCCGGTGGCCAGGCGGCTGGGCGAGTTGCTGGGCTTCGAGGTGCCGCTGGTGGCCGACTGGGTCGATGGCGTCAGCGTGGCCCCCGGCCACCTGGTGATGCTGGAGAACTGCCGCCTGAACAAGGGCGAGAAGAAGAACAACGAGGCGCTGGCGCGCAAGATGGCCGCGCTGTGCGACATCTATGTCAACGACGCCTTCGGCACCGCCCACCGCGCCGAGGGCACCACCTACGGCATCGCCCAGTACGCCAAGGTGGCCTGCGCCGGCCCGCTGCTCTCAGCCGAGATCGACGCCATCACCAAGGCCCTGGCCCAGCCCAGGCGGCCGCTGCTGGCCATCGTGGCTGGCAGCAAGGTCAGCACCAAGCTGACCATCCTGCAAAGCCTGTCGGCCAAGGTGGACGGCCTGATCGTGGGCGGCGGCATTGCCAACACCTTCATGCTGGCCGCCGGGCTGAACATCGGCAAGAGCCTGGCCGAGCCCGACCTGCTGGCCGATGCCAGGGCCGTGATCGCCGCCATGCAGGCGCGCGGCGCGGCAGTACCGATCCCCGTGGACGTGGTCTGCGCCAAGACCTTTGCCGCCGACGCACCGGCCACGGTGAAGGCTGCCACCGATGTGGCCGACGACGACCTGATCCTCGACATCGGCCCGCAGACCGCCGCCATCCTGGCCAAGCAGCTGATGGCGGCCGGCACCATTGTGTGGAACGGCCCGGTGGGCGTGTTCGAGTTCGAGGCCTTCAGCCACGGCACCGAGGCCATCGCCCGGGCGATTGCCGCCAGCAGCGCATTCAGCATCGCCGGTGGCGGCGACACGCTGGCGGCGATCGCCAAGTACGGCATCGAACAAGATGTCGGCTACATCTCCACTGGCGGCGGCGCCTTCCTGGAAGTGCTGGAGGGCAAGACACTGCCGGCGTTCGAGATCCTGGAGAAGCGGGCGGCGGGCTGAACCAGGGCGCGGCCTGGTGGCCGTGCACCATCGGCGCTAGAGTGGCGCCATGCGCAACGCCCCCACCCCAGACGCGTCCACCATCGTCCGCTCGGCCAAGGCGTTCGAGTTCTACGCCCAGAAGGTGTGGCCCTGGCACCGCAAGCTGGTGGCGGCGAAGCTGGCGCCCCGCTGCAGCCGCTGCGCGCTGTCGTCGCGCCGGGAGCCGTTGGGGGCCGATGGCCTGTGCAC